>JAZKAG010000050.1:33912-39279 GCA_040389265.1 Acidobacteriota bacterium | reverse complement strand
GCAGAAAATCAGTCCGATAAAGCCTGCCTGAAACACGCCGATGGGCGACTCTCCGGGGTTGTTCCCATGGACAAATCCAAAGCCGAAGTTCCAAACGATGGCGGAGATCCAGAATCCGACAGCACCGTAACCGATGCCGCGTGCCAGTGTGAACTGGATATAACCACGAAAGAAGAACTCCTCAAACACGCCGACCAGGAGAAAGAAAACCATCCAGGCGAGTGCATATTTCAGGGCGCTGAGGCCGTGCAGGAGAAATCCGGTCAGGACAATGTAGTGGCCAAGATAGAGGCCCAGGATCAGCAACGAGATAAACGCGAAGCCCCAGCAAAATCCTTGCAGGAACTGCGGCAAGCGGCGCGAATTTCCTCCCAGCCCGTATTCGCCGAATGGACGCTTTTCGATGCGGGACATGATCCAAGCGGCCAGCAATACGCACAGCAGCAGGACGATTTCCTGCAGAATGCGGGGTCCGGGCGCGAAGATCCGATTGTGGATGGCTGGAGTCGGAGGCTTGCCGTGGCGAAGATACGCGTGGATAGCGTCGGCGACAAAGTGCAGAAGCGTCAGACACGTCCCAACAATCATGCAATAGATGACCAGGCTCCAACCTGCGCGCAAGCCATCGGGACCCATGAAAATACGTTGCCGGGAAGTTGCCGGCAGGATCTGTTGAGGTTCGCTGGATTGCAGTTCTTTTGAAGCTGCATCGGGATCGACTTCTGACATTCGGCACGCGTCCTTTATTGGTGTGGCTTCCTACGGCCTAATTTTCAGATACGGAATGTATTACCGCTTTGTTCCACCTGGGGATGCGCCCCTGTAGTCCGCGGACGAGCTGACCGCATCATAGAATCGAACCATACAACACGGTTGCAAGCGATATTGGAGTGAAAGCCGAGGGTAGTGCATTCGCCAGCGTTCGGGGAAATTGAGAATTTCGACGACTGACACAACATCACTCGTGAGCGCGCCTCAACCAATAGAGAAGGCAGTCATTTGCCGAAACTTTACTGCGCAGCGGGAGCCCGGAATTGAAGAATGAAATTGGTGTGTCCGCTCGGCGGCGCGCCGTCGTTTCGCTGTCGGGAGGTATGGATTCCTGCGTATGCCTGGCGCTGGCTGCCAGAGAGTACGACGTCTACGCCCTTCACTTCGGCTACGGGCAACGCACCGAACAGCGCGAGCTGACCAGCGCACGCGCCGTCGCCGAGGAGGTGGGAGTTCGCCAGTTTCTATCGTTGAAGATCGATCTGTTTCGCCAGATCGGCGGCTCCGCCTTGACGGATGCGACCATCGCTGTGCCAAACGCTCCAACCACCACAAAAATCGGCGAAGAGATTCCGGTGACCTATGTGCCCTTTCGCAATGCGCATTTTCTCTCGGCAGCAGTTAGCTGGGCGGAGGTGCTGGGGGCAGAAGCCGTGTTTATCGGCGCTGTCGAGCAGGATAGTTCCGGCTATCCCGATTGTCGGCCAGCGTACTATTCCGCCTTCCAGCGGGTTATTGAGGCTGGAACCAAGGAGGGGAACATCCAGATTCGCACGCCGCTCATCCACATGAAGAAGAGTGAGATTGTCCGGCTTGGAGTGGATTTCGGTGCGCCCTTACATCTCACCTGGTCCTGCTATTCCGGAGAGGATCGTGCCTGTGGAGTCTGTGACAGTTGCGTATTGCGTTTGCGAGCATTTGCCGACGCCGGGCTTGCCGACCCTATTCCATATGTGGGGTCGTAGAAAACCGGTACTTTTGTGGCGGCCGACTTCTGCCGGGTCGGCGTCGAGGGATGGTATCAGCCCAGAACTGCGGAGCCGATTTCAGTTGCTATGTAGGCTGGCGGTCAAGAATTTCTTCGTTTTCAAGCAACCTTCCGACTACAACGAAAGTTGGAGGTGCGGTGTTCGTGGCGCTGTTGTAGCTTTAGAATGGCTTTGAGGCGGTAGTTTCAGCGGCGTTGAGTGAAATTCACCACGTCGGGATAGGTCGAGGAGACAAGAAATGGAAAAGCTTCGAATCGTTATATCTTCAAGGTCCGCAAAAATGTTTGCGGCAATTTCGGCAGCATCCTGCGCCGCAATTTGTGCGGCATTGTTCGTTATCATCGGCAGCATTATGCCCTCCGCAGCATGGGCACAGGCAGGTGCCACCGCAGCCCCGGCGGCAAGTGCAACAACGGCAAGTATTCATGGCCACGCTCAGGACCCACTTAGCCAGCCCGTCACAAACACGGCTGTGGAAGTGACGACCGACGGAAAAACCGCGCTGGACACATTCCAGACAGATGCCAACGGCGACTATAAAGGCGGCGGCATCAAGCCGGGCACGTACACCATCGTGCTGTATGGAGACATCAAAGGCAAAGACGGCAAGATGGGGAAGGGCATCATCGACTTCCAGCAAGAGGTAAAGTTGGTCGCTGGCAGCGATACCCAAGTCGACTTCGACATGACCCGCCAAGCCTACATTTCGAAGCTGCCGCCTGACGTGCAAAAGCAGATTGCGCAAGTTCGCAAGCAGAATGAAGCGACCGAGAAGCAAAACAGCCAGATCAAAAACGTAAACAAGATCCTCACTGACGCCCGTGCGGCGCGCAAGGCGGGCAATTTCGATCAAGCGATTGCGCTGGATACGCAAGCAACCCAGGCCAAGCCGGATGTAGGTCTCACCTGGTACGAACTGGGCGATAGCGAGTTGGCAGCCAAAAAATACCCCGACGCTGCGACCAACTACAAAAAAGCTCTGACCTTGATGGCCGCGGAAAAGACTCCTAAGCCAGACGTTCTGGCGGCAGCAGACAATAACCTGGGCGAGGCGCTGGCCAAGTCGGGCAATGTGAACGATGCGGTTGCAGCCTACGAGGCAGCTGCCAAGGCGGATCCCACACAGGCGGGCATGTATTACGCCAACGAGGCGATTGTCCTATTCAAAACCGGGCAGGGCGACGCGGCGGGAGCGGCGGCCGACAAGGCCATTGCTGCCGACCCCAATAAGGCGATTGCGTATTACATCAAGGGATGGTCTCTGGTGCAGCACGCCACCATCGATCCCAAGACCAACAAGATCGTTTTGCCTCCGGGCTGCGCGGACGCCTATCAGAAGTTTCTGTCACTCGCGCCCGAGGGTCCACTCGCGGCTGACGCACAGAACATTTTGCAGCAAGCGGGTCAGACAGTTCACTCTTCGTACAAAAAACACTAATTCGATACCGGCGTTCACGAAACACAACGCTTAACCCAGCGGCTCCCCAGCGAAAACAGGGAGCCGTTGGTATTTGTAAAGCAAGGAGGCTCCTCGGGATGAACCGAAATGGACCAGCAGAAGCTGCGGAGGGCAGCCCAGCGGCTCTTCTCTCATTCGACGAAGCTTGCTCTGTGGTTGCGGCGCAGGCGTCGTCCATTCTGGCTGCCGGCATTTACGAAGCCGCGAACTGCGATCTGATCGACGCGCTTGGTCGCCGATTGGCAATCGCGCTGATTGCGGATCGCGATCAGCCTCCGTTTTCTCGAGTGACTCGAGACGGGTATGCGCTTCAGGCGCAGAGTCTAAATCCCAACAAAGCATTAGCGGTGATTGGTCAGATTCGCGCTGGAGAGGCGTGGCCAGCCGGAAATCCTCCAGTTGCCGAGGGGGAGGCCGTTGAGATTATGACCGGTGCTCCGGTTCCCCCAGGAGCCGACGCGGTGTTGATGGTGGAGCACGCGCAGGAAAGCGAGAGCGCACTGGATGTCGATGCATACGGCAAGAGGAGCGCGCACGCCTGGGTACGTCCGCTACCCGGACGAACTCTCAAACCGGGAGAAAACGTCGTGCCAGCCGGGAGTGAAGCGCGCAAGGGAGAAATCTTGTTGCAGCCTGGGATTCGACTGGAGCCGGAGCACCTCGCGTTGGCGGCTTCCTGCGGTTTCCTTTCCGTTCCTGTGTATCCCAAGCCGAATGTGACCATCGTTGCGACCGGGGATGAGCTGGTGGATGCATCGATGCACATGGACGAGAGTCCCGTGGGTGCAGGTGAAGTTCCGGATGCCATTCAAGCACATCAGATCTACGATTCGAATAGCCATGCGTTGGCCGCCCTTGTGCAGCAGACTGGTGGATACCCGCTGCGGCAACGTCCGGCGCGGGATCAGATGGAGGATCTCGCCGCCTCCATCCGCACCGGATTCGAGACAGCTTCACTGCTGCTGCTGACTGGCGGCGTCTCCATGGGGAAGTTCGACCTGGTCGAAGCAGTTCTGGCGGAAATGGGTGCGGAGTTTTTCTTCACCGGGGTGAAGATGCAGCCCGGCAAGCCGGTGGTGTTCGGTCGGGTGCTTTTCGACGATGGACGGCCCGCGAAATATTTCTTCGGATTACCGGGAAATCCAGTTTCCACCATGGTGACATTTCGAGTTTTCGTCGCGCCGTTGCTGGCGGCGTTGGCAGGAGAGCGAAATTGGCAGCCGAAAATTGCGATGGCGAAGCTGACCGCCGATGTTCGCACCAAATCTGGACTGACACGATTTCTGCCGGCTTACCTGGCAACGTCATCACCACTGCCGACCGTCAGCGGAGTTCCGACTCAGGGTTCAGGCGACCTGGCGGCGAATGCGCGCGCCAATTGCTATCTGATTGTTCCGGAAGATTGCGATCACCT
This sequence comes from Acidobacteriota bacterium, assembly GCA_040389265.1. Lineage (GTDB taxonomy): Bacteria > Acidobacteriota > Terriglobia > Terriglobales > Acidobacteriaceae > JAKAAZ01. The sequence goes on along the minus strand of JAZKAG010000050.1, from coordinate 34,646 downwards.
CGCCGCAAACCAGATGGTCAGGGTACTGCTGCGTTAGCGTCTGCCTGCAACATCCCTTGCAGCAAGTCAGCGCAGTGGGATTCGCCTTCTACTCCTGCTAGGCTGTTGCTCATGAACAAGCTATCTCACTACGATTCGGCAGGAAGAGCGCAGATGGTAGACGTGAGCGCCAAGGCGTCGACCAAACGGGAGGCGGAAGCGACCGCGATGGTTGAGATGTCGGCCGAGGTGGTGGCCGCTCTGCCCGCCAATCCAAAAGGAAATCCGCTGGAAGTTGCGCGCTTCGCTGGGATCCAGGCTGCCAAGCGTACTGCGGAATTGATTCCGATGTGCCATCCGCTTCCGCTCACATTTGTGGATGTTGCGACTGGTATTCTTCCGAAAGGCGTCTTTATCCGTGCCATGGTGACGACCACCGGACCCACGGGCGTTGAGATGGAGGCAATGATGGCAGCCTCGGTTGCCGCTTTGACCATCTATGACATGTGTAAGGCCATGGACAAGGGCATCGTCATCCGGGAGGTTATGCTGGAGCGGAAGTCTGGCGGCAAGAGTGGGGACTATCGCCGAACTCCGCGGAAACCATAAGCTGTTTGCTACCCGCCTTCTTTGTTCATGGAAACTCCGCAATGCATGGAGAAAGAATGCGCGAAATGTTGTCGCTGATTGTTTTTGCTTATTTTAGAAGTGTCCTGTCGGTGATCGAGAGTCATGTTCATCGCCTGGTGTTTGGT
>JAZKAG010000050.1:26253-33902 GCA_040389265.1 Acidobacteriota bacterium | reverse complement strand
AGCACTGATCGCCGGGTTCGCGATCTATTGGCTCATCTTTCACTTCATCCTTCGCAAATCTGTTTCGCCCGCCAAACACCACACACTCCGTCGTTTTCGCAAACCGACTTTCTGGATGCTCGTGGTCCTAGCGGCAATGGCTGCGGTGCCGACATTTGGAATTTCGGCACACGCGGATGCAATTACCGAGCATATCCTGCACATCATCTTCATCATCTGTCTGGCATGGCTGCTGATCGCCGGTGTCTATGCGGTGCAGGACATTTTGCTGGGCCGCTATGACATTAGCCTGGCAGACAACCTGCGGGCGCGACAGGTGCGCACACAGATGGCCGTGATGCGGCGCCTGGCGATTGGATTCATTGGACTCTTTGCCGTGGGACTAATCTTGTATACCTTCAACCATACCCGGCTCTGGCAGGCTGGCGCGGGCCTGCTGGCATCCGCGGGACTGGCTTCCTTAGCGCTGGCGGCAGCGGCGAAAACCACCGTGTCCAATCTCCTGGCCGGCATACAGATCGCCCTGACCGAGCCCATTCGTATTGACGATGTGGTGATCGTCGATGGTCAATGGGGCCGCATTGAAGAAATCACGGCGGCGTACGTGGTCATATGCATCTGGAATCTGCAACGGCTGATCGTGCCGCTGAGCTATTTCATTGAAAATCCATTTCAGAACTGGACCCGCACCTCCGCAAATTTAATTGGCACCTGTTACATTTACGCGGACTATAGCTGTCCGATCGCTCCGTTGCGGGAAGAATATCTGCGCGTGCTGAAAAGTACGGAACTATGGGACGGCAAAGCCCAGGTGCTGCAGGTGACGGATCTGTTTGAGCAGACGATGCAGATTCGCGCTCTGATGAGTGCCGCCGATTCGGGGAAATTATTTGATTTGCGTTGTTATGTTCGGGAAAAGATGATCGCTTTTGTGCAGCAAAACTATCCGCATTGCCTTCCGAAGCAGCGTATCAACGAATTGCAGCACGCTCCCTGGGAACAAACCAACCAGCAATTGCAACCGACGCGCTGATAGAAAAGTCTGAGTGCGATCAACCACAGAGGAGGGTCACTTGCGCTGTGATGGCTGGGTGAGAATGCGGAAGTTGGTCCACGAATTCGCAATGATCAGTGCGCTGATCTGAATGATCACAGACGTCAGGTGTCCTGTGTGTGTGTCGCGCAAGGCGGGAATCAAAAATTCGATGGCGACACAAAATAACATCGCCAAGAGAATTGAAATTCCTGCAATACGATTGGCGCGATACCATGTTGCGCGATCACGCCGAGTACGTTCATTCCGAAAACCGTAGATTGAGTTGGGGCCTACCCATCCGAAAATCAATGGCAAGGAATAAAGCGTGGCGAGAATCGGAAAAGTCAACATGAGAAACATAAGATGTTGTTTCAAAGCGGCTTACAAACGGAAAAACCGCCCGGCAACAGGGCGGTTTTTCCTTCAAGGGAGAATAGTTCCAACGGAGGCAAAGCCATCAGAACTTTCTGGCGTCATACTATGAGCCGTACCGGAGGGTGTCAAGGCATTTCAAGTCCAAATTTTCTTGAAAAATAAATCTTCTGGAATCAAAGATTTGCAGAAACTTGGTCGCGAAGTCCAAAAGTACCCAATTTTCTCCTAATATTCGCCTAGCGGGCCATGATCTGTATTGCAAGTGATTGATTTAAAAGTATTTCCAGCCCAGAGCCACTCCTGAAAATCATCAATGTTGGTCCATCCACAATTTTGTAGGCTTCGTCAAACGCCCTATCCAAGGTTGTTCCAGGTAACCTCACTTGAGATTCAAGCGAATGAATTCCGAGGAGCCGTCTTCGGGCAGGCCGGATTTATTTCGTGATCGTTGCAATGCTGCGCGACCGGCACCGAGAAAAACACCGAGGATGATCGCGATCAATGCAAAGATTCCGACCAGTGCGGCGACGTCGAGAATAATTTGCGCGACCAATCTTGGATCGTCGGTGTGTGGTCTTTGATGACCCAGGGTCACAATTTCTTCGTAGTGGACCCGCTGCAGCAGTTCATTTGCGGCGCCGCTGGAATAGCTTCCTGAACTGACGGCCACGAGTGGACCGGAACGACGCAGTTGAATCGCCGATGGATTGCTGTCGGTCAACGCTGGTGTCCAACGATATTGCGCGTTGCCATGGCTCGCGAAGTAGGCTTGGATTGCATGTTGCCGGTCAATGGCGATATCGGTGTCGGGATAGTTGATGATCGTGAGGGTGCCAGTTCCGCCAAGTGCGTTGTACTCCGCGGTCACTACTTCCGCGCTGCGACCGAAGTCCACCAGTCCGGGAGGAAGTACGCCACCGCCCATCTGGTACGACGCCGGTCCTATCGCATATTTGATCGTTTCCTGTTCCAGATGTTGTGGGGGTAAATAGTCATGAAGGCGAGGTGGAGTCGCCAAGTTGCCGACGGGTTTCGGTAACTGGCTGGCCAAGTCGCGAAGTTCGCCGGCGGACATGGGCGTGATGTGTTCAAATTTGGCGTCGACCAGAGTCGTTCCGCTCCAGAAAAGTATGCGGGTGCCATCAAACGCTCCGCCGCTTCCGATATCAGCTCGCGACATGGTGGGTCTGCGGTAAAAAGTGAACGCTCCGAAGGCGCCGGTGGCGTCACCAAATTCCATCGCCTTCACCGTTATCGAACCATCGTCACGCGTGTACTTTGCCGATTCATATCGAGTGAATCCATACTCCTGCAGCGGAACTGCATCGCCCGGATCGACCGTGGAGGCTTGCGTCGATTGCTGGGGCGCTCCAGTAATTTCCCAGCCGGCAAACGTTTCTGGCAGGAGAACTTGCGTTGTGGGTGCCGCACTGTTGAACGTTGTTACGGCTGTTTGGCTGGATGGGCTGCGGGGTGCGACTGGGCGTGCAGAGAAAACGTCGCCAGGGTGACGATCAGAAGCGAAAAAAGCGGTCTAGGTGCAGAGAAAGTCCGAAGCATGGTTCCGAACTCAGACTATCATTCGGGCTGCTATTCGGCAGGCGCGGCAAGGACCTCGGCAGGGATTGTTTTGGCGACACGAACTCCGCTCATGCCGGCCACATACTCCGCGACGCCGCGATAGAGAGACTCGGCCAGCCGCTCGCGATATCTAGGTCGTGCCAGCTCCGACGCGCTTTCAGGATTTGTCAGAAATGAAATCTCTGCCAGAACGGAAGGCATCTGCGCTCCGATCAACACGACAAACGGCGCCTGTTTGACGCCACGATTCTTCAGTCCTGGATTGCCAAACAACAAGCCGGAATAGAGCTCCTGCTGGACATCGCCGGCGAACTCGCGGGATTCATCGATCTTGTCACTGAGGGCGATCTTGCGCACCAGGTCAGAAAGTTCATAGACCGAACGGTTGGAGTCGGCATTCTCCCTGGAAGCCACCGCCATGGCGCCGGGGGAATTTGTGAAGTTGAGGAAATAGGTTTCAACGCCGCGAACCTCCGGATCGGAACTGGAGTTGGCGTGGATCGACAGGAATAAGTCAGCATGTGCGGCATTGGCGATCGCTGTACGTTCTTCCAGCGGAACATATTTGTCAGTGCGCCGGGTGTAGACAACTTCCGCACCCAGTCGCTGCTGCAGCAGATGCCCCAGCCGCAACGCGACATCGAGGGCGATATCCTTTTCCTCGATGCCACCCGGCCCGATCGTGCCGGAATCGTGGCCACCATGGCCGGCGTCAATCACGATGCGACGAACCCGCAGGCCCAACACCCTCGCCATCGTCGGTTGCACAGTGGTTGACGGCGGGACCGGAGAGGCCGGGATGGAAGGCGCAGGTGCAGTCTGCTTTGTTTCTTCCATCGGCTTGATGGCTGGCGGCGGAGGGACAACCGTCGGAGCGGGTGCCAAAATCGCACGCTGCTCCGCCGTTGTATTGTGCTGCGCGGGCGGCTGCATCACTTGCGGGAAACCAGTGGTCATCGCAGGTTGCAGATCCACAATCAGCCGCGAAGGATTGGACAGGACAAAGGAGCTGGAGCTCACAGGCCGCCTCATCTGCAGCACTAATGTTGCCTGCGTGGGTGCGAGCGTACTCACGTGGACCGAGTCAAGATTGTCATCGTGCGATGAGACGATCTGGCGATCGGCCAGCGCGCCCGCGGATTGTGCGCCAAAGAAGACAATCGTGATCCGCCGACCGTTCGGGTCTGAATAGGTGTGGTATGGGACGTCGCCGCTCAAATCGATCGCAAGACGAGTCGAGCCGTTTTCATCCCAATACCGCACATCCTTAAGAAGAATGGCCGTCGAGGGTGAGGCTGTGGATATTGTCGTTGGTTTGGCAGGGGCCATCGCGGGCTTGGAGTCAGGATCGTTGTCGACTACGAGTACAGGGCTTTGACGCGTGAACTGAGTCTGGCTCTGTTGTGCGGAAGTGGATGGAGCGGGCGCAGCGGGCGTAGTCTTCGGCCGCGAATCCACTTGTCGTATGACAGGTCCATGAGACATTGAGGCTTCCGCAACTCGATTGTCGCCGAGACTTGCGCGTACCTGTTCTGCCAGCACATCGTGCGGATATTTAGTAAGGAAGAGACGATACGTCTTCTCGGCTGCGGCGCGATCCTGCAAATTGTATTGCTGAATCTGGGCTTCTTCAAACAAAGCCCGCTGTCGCAAGGAACTGGTGGGATATTGCTTTCGCAGGAACTCCCACTGACCGACCGCATCATGCAGCAGCTTTAAATCGCGGAAGCAAAGTCCCTCACTGGCGAGCAAATCGGCGACCGCCGCAATGCTGCGTGCCGCATCCGGTGAAGCAGGGTCGCCATGATACACCGCGTGATAGGCATCGATGGCGCGTTCATATTGGAGACGCGTGCGTTCGTGCGCCGGAACGGATTCGAGCCGATGTTGGATGGCCACGGCACGGGCAAAGTCAACCTCACTCTGATGATGCGAAGTGGAGGCGTGCACCCGCGACGGGCAGAGCAGGAATATCCCAATGCTTAGCGACGTGGCACAGCCGATCGCGGCCCAGCGGGAAGAGAATCGATGGCAGAAGAGACGAGGCATGTGTCTCAAGTTGCGGACAACACGCCAGAGCACTTTCAGTATAGATTTTCCGGTTGGCGAAGCAAAGAGAAAAGGGGTGAAGCGGCGCCCGGGAAATGTGGGACAGGCTTTAGATGGAGCTTTCTCTCTCCTTCAGCCTAAGAAACTGGCGACGACCTTGGGCGCGCTGCGAAGAGCGGCGTCGAGCTGAGTGGCATCTTTACCGCCCGCCTCGGCCATGTCCGGTCGTCCACCACCTGAGCCGCCGACCATTTGAGCAAGCTGCGCCACCACTTTGCCTGCCTGCACGCGGCTGGTCAGATCCTTGGTGACGCCGACGATGAGAGCCACTTTTCCATCCGCCTGCACGCCACCCAGGACAACCACGCCGGAACCGAGCTTGCCACGCAGATTATCGACCAGGGTACGCACTTGTCCGCGATCGAGCGCGTCGACGCGTTGTGCCAGCACCTTCACGCCAGAAACATCGACCGCTTCCGCGGCTGCGTTGCTGACCCGGCCGGCGGCCGACTTCATCCGCGCCTCGTCCAGCTCGCGGCGGAGGCGTTTCAATTCTTCTTCCTGCGTTGCCAGCTTGTTTCGCAACGCGTCGGCGGGGGTCGATGCATCCGCTTTTCCCGCGACCTGTTCGGCGACCTTCGCTACAGCGAACCCGCGGCGAAATTCATCCAACGCGCCGGTCCCGGTGACCGCTTCAATGCGGCGCACGCCGGAGGAAACACTATTTTCGCCCATTAATTTCACCAGGCCAATTTCGCCTGTCGCGCCAGCATGCGTGCCGCCACACAGCTCGGTGGAGAAGTCGCCGATCTTGACCACGCGCACTTTGTCGCCGTATTTTTCGCCGAATAAGGCCATCGCGTGGTACTCGTTCACGGCGACGTCGATGGGCACATCCTCCAGCGTGACCACCTTGGTGTTGGCCAGGACATTCTTGTTGATGCTGTCTTCAATGCCCTGTAATTCTTCGTCGGCGACGGCGGTGAAGTGCGAAAAATCGAAGCGCAGGTGAGCCGGATCGTTCAGCGAGCCAGCCTGCTTGACATGGGTGCCCAGGGTTTCTCGCAGCGCGGCATGCAGCAGATGGGTCGCAGTGTGATTGCGCACCGTGGCAGACCGGAAGGCCGAATCGACTACGGTATTCACCTTGTCGCCGAGAGCGAGGGTCTGCTTGGCGATAATTTTGTGCGCGAAGATGCCCTGCATCGGCTTGGTGCAACCCAGCACGTCGGCAACTACAACATTGCCATCTTCGGAGTAAAGCCAGCCGTGATCGCCCACCTGTCCGCCGGAGTCGGCGTAGAAGCTGGTGTGGTCGAGAACAACTTCAGCGGTTTCACCGGCTTTCACTTCCTGCGCGCCGAGTCCGTCTTTCACCAGCGCCAGAATTTCGCAATGGGTGGAAACGAGTTGCCGGTAGCCCTCGAAGATGGTCTTCGGAAGCTCTCGATAAGCCGGGCTGGCGGTGGCTTTCGAGCCGCCCTTCCAGGAGGCACGGGCGCGGGCTTGTTCTTCGGCGCGAGCTTTTTCGAAGCCTTCCATGTCGAAGGCAATACCAGCATCACGGGCCGCGTCGACCATGAAGTCGAGCGGCAGACCGTAGGTTTCGTACAGGTGAAAGGCGGCGACACCGGGGTATGCCGATCCCGCTTTGCCGAGCAGGGGAGCCAGTTCACTTTCCAGTCGAGCCAGCCCGACACTCACCGCGCGAGCAAACTGTCGCTCTTCCGCCTCGACAACTTTCGATACGCGGTCGGCAGTTTCTTTTAACTCCGGATAGGCATTCTGCATGTCATCGCGGACGGCGTAGACCATCTGATACATGAAGGGCTTTTCCTGACCGAGCAATCGTCCGTGACGAATGCCGCGACGTAGTATCTTGCGCAACACGTAGCCGCGTCCTTCATTTGCGGGCAAAACTCCATCCGAAATGAGAAACGTTGCAGCGCGAGAATGATCGGCAATGATGCGCAGGCTTGCATCGCTGCGAGATTCTCCATCCTTATATATAGCGCCGGTGAGTTCTGCCGCCTTGGCGATCAGTGGTGTGAACAAGTCGGTGTCGAAATTTGAGAGCTTCCCTTGCATTACGGCGGCAATGCGTTCCAGCCCGGCTCCTGTGTCGACGCAGGGTTTGGGAAGCGGCGCGAGTACCCCCTGGCCGGTTTTCGGATTGACACTGCGGTCGAACTGCATGAACACCAGGTTCCAGATTTCGACATAGCGGGCATCGTCTTCGCCGAAGGGCAGATCCTTGTCGGGCGTCTCGGAGGCAGCCTGCCCCATGTCATAGAAAATCTCGCTACAGGGGCCGCAGGGGCCGGTATCGCCCATCTGCCAGAAGTTGTCCTTCATGCCCATTTCAAAAATGCGTTCTTTTTCGACGCCGATGTCGAGCCAGAATTGATAGGCTTCGTCATCGCGGGCAACACCGTTCTCTCCCTTGAAAATGGTGACGTACAGCTTTTCTTTGGGCAGGCCCAGCCATTCTGGCGAGGTCACAAATTCCCACGCGTAGGCGACCGCGTCTTTCTTGAAGTAGTCACCAAAGCTGAAGTTGCCTAACATCTCGAAAAAGGTGTGATGACGGCGAGTGAAGCCCACATTT
>JAZKAG010000050.1:21831-26243 GCA_040389265.1 Acidobacteriota bacterium | reverse complement strand
CCGGCCCGCACACACTTTTGCGCCGTGGTGGCGCGCGAGTAAGGCCGCTTCTCCAGGCCGAGAAAGACGTCTTTGAACTGGTTCATGCCCGCGTTGGTGAACAGCAGGGTGGGGTCGTTTTGTGGAACCAGGGAAGACGAGTGGACACGGGTGTGCCCTTTGGTTTCAAAGAACTTCAGAAATAATTCGCGGAGAGCTGCACCGGACAACGTACGCATATCCATTCAGTTTATCAATGACGCGAGCCAGCCCAATCTGCAACCAGGTTGAAGGGGCACCGTCGGTTCCTCGGCAGAACTACTGCGGCAAATATTTCGACCGAGGAAATCCCTCGATGCGGATTCGGAAACAACCGAAGGCCTCTCTGGTTTCCGACTGGAGTTTCCTCCACGCGTCGTAGTCCGGCGGCCAGGGTGCGGCTTTCGTTTTCCATTGCAGTTGCGGATATTGGCGGAGGATGAGGGCGGTGCGCGGCAGATGGTAGGGAGAGCTGATGACCTCTGCCGAATGCCAGCCGTTCGCTTCCATAATTTTGTCGGAATAGTAGATGTTCTGGATGGTGTCGTGAGCCTGGTCTTCCTGCAGGATCGCGGAGGCTGGAACGCCGTTGGCTTCAGCGAGCATGGCCATGGCATGCGCCTCGATAAACCGGTTGTGCGCCGCCGTTCCGGTCATGATGAGGTGGCGGCTGACTCCTCGATCGAACTCGCGCACACCTTCCATGACTCGCGCTCGCTGCTGCGGCGATGGCGATCCATCGGGCAGAGTTGGACAGCCAAGCACGATCAAAGTGTCCACCTTGCCGAGTTGCGTGTTTTGCCGCGGTGCGAAGAAATACAAACCATAAACCACGCCAGGGAAGAGGAGGCAAAGGAACAGGAGAATGACGAAGATCCGCCGCGCGATTCGCATAAGCCTAGAGTACACAGCCTGCTTCACAGCTCAAGGCGGGATGAGGTTGGCTCGGAGGGAGCGATACCGTCTGGAACTATGCGTCAGGTTCCGGGCTGTCCAGATCAATCTCAGCGACGGCTGCGAGGGTTGATTCCTCTACCTTCCACGCCTTGAGCAGGGGAAAGATGGTTCCCATGGAAAAGCCAGCGCGGACCAGGCTGCGAACAATGCGTGCCGTCTCTTTCTCGTTGGTTGGCTTATGCAGCCGTTTCCGCTCGATATACTTGCGTGCCAGTTCCGCTTCGGGTAATTCAGAGTAGGCAGCGTCCAGGGTTTTGCCGATGACCTGCTCGTGCACACCACGCTGCATCAAATCCTGCTGTACGCGGCGGCGCCCAAATTTCTCGTTCTCGACGCGCAGCCGGGTGTAGTCGGAGGCGTACCGCGTGTCGTCGAGATAATGCAGTTCTTTCAGCCGCGTTACGACAGCTTCTACCTTGGCCTCGCCAGTTTCATCGGGCTCGACGCGACGCCGCATTAACCGCTTCAATTCTGCAACAGTACGCATTTTGCTGCCCAAGCTGCGAACCGCGTATTCATAAAGTCCAGCCGCATCGAGCGGCTCCCGCGGCCGCTTTCCAGAGGTTTTTGAGCGATTGTAGGTGCCGAATGCCAAGAATTGCTCCTGCCCAAATCCTACGCCGAGATTAAGAGTGCCACGACTACGGCCTAGTGGTGTGATCTGGGCACTTGCAGGGCCGCCGCCGCTGCGTACAATCATCCCACTGGTTTTCCGAGGCATCGGGCTTGTGAAGGCGGCAACAGGTCTCTGTTAACTAAGCAGTAACCTTGGTAACGCAAAACAAGGACAAGGCATCTTAGAGATGGGATTCTGTCGGCTAAGGTGAAAAAGGGAAGACGTGGCATGCGGTGAGAAGCCTCGAATCCCGAGGTCTGGTGTGATTCTTCTTGGTTTGTCTGGTGGATTGATTGTGAGTATCGTGCGCGAGGACCGCCCGCTGGCTGGCTTCGCTTACGGTCCGCGCTTGTGTCAATTTGTAGGAATCGTACTGCTTTGCTTATCACTCGCAACAGCAGTGTTCGCGCAAGCGCAATCTTCGGAGCAGTCCGCGGTGTCGCCTCAAGTTCCTCTGCAAGCATTTACTCCGGCACCGCTCGATGCAGGCTTTGGTCCGCTAAACACGGCACAACCCAAGGGCATCACCCCGCAGCAGATCATCCGTAAGTTCGCCGAGAAAGAGAGCCAGTTCAAACGGGCGCTGGAAAACTATACCTATCGTCGTACAGTCAAGCTGGACTCTATCGGGGACAATGGCGGAATCGACGGAGAATACCTCCAAGTGGATGACATTGTGCTGAGCCCGTCTGGCCGCAAACAGGAAAAAGTCATCTACGCACCGGACAACACGCTCACGCGGGCGTTGTTAAGTCCTGCGGACTTCGATGACATCGAGCATCGCCTGCCATTCACGCTGACCACCGAGGATGTTGCACAATACCGTGTGACCTATGCAGGCATGGAGCGCGTCGACCAGGTGGATACGTACGTGTTCGACGTCGCGCCGCGCCACATGGAAAAAGATCAGCGATACTTTTCAGGGCGCATCTGGGTGGACGCCAAGGATTTTCAGATTATCGTGACCAATGGAAAAAATATTCCGGATGATACCCGGCGGGGAGAGGAAGATCTTTCCATTCCATTCACGACGTATCGCCAGCAGATCGATGGGAAATATTGGTTTCCGGTGTACACGCGTGCGGAAGGCGTACTGCATTTCAAGAATTGCAAGGCGTGCATGCCCAGCGATGTCCATTTGAGAGAAATCGTGAAGTACGGAGAATATAAGCAGTTTGGGTCGTCCATCCGGATTCGGTTTGAAGGGTTGGAACAACCGACGGGGCTGCCAGCCAACCTGCCTGGAAATGGACTGGCGGCACCGCAGACTGCCAGCGCCAGTGCAAATGTCAACACCTTCGTCGATACCGGCGCAGCTCAACTCAACGCCACGAAGGACTAGAGTCGCAACGCTCGATTTGGAGTTCGATGGAACAAGAAAGACCCGCTCTTTGAGTCGGGTCTTTGCTTTTTATCCGAATTGCGCTCGAACTGATCGAACGTTTAGCGAGGAACCAGGATTTTTTTCTTATCGTCGGCTTCAACGACATTCTTCGCCAGCTTGGCATCCTCATAGCGCTTCATTGAGGTGGTGATGGCTTCGCGCGCGCGGGAGGCGTCATGCCAACCCTTCACTTCGACCCGCTTGCCTTCCAGATCCTTGTAGATGGCGAAAAAGTGAGTGATCTCGCGCAGCATGTGGGGATAAATCTCGGTATAGTTCCACACATCGGCATAGCGCGGGTTGCTGCGGCCTACCGAGAGAATCTTTTCATCGGGGACGCCCTGGTCCAGCATCAGCAGCAGACCGATGGGGCGCACCGCCATGACACAGCCGGAAAAACTGGGTGAATCGACCAGCACCAGAACGTCCAGCGGATCGCCATCCTCACTGAGTGTGCTGGGAATAAATCCGTAGTCCCCGGGATAATGCACAGGGGAGTGCAGGTTTCGATCCAGGCGGAAGACGTGTAATTTCTTGTCGTACTCGTACTTATTCACACCTTCATAGGGGATTTCAATCACCGCATTGATAACTTCCGGAGCTTTTTCTCCGGCGGGAAGTTCCAGATAATTCGTCATTCATTTTCCTTGACTGTAGGTTGCCTCTGGGAAATGGGCGGGCCGTCTACGTATAATTCAGTCACGATGAAGGCCCATGTGTATGTGATGCTTCGCAAGACCGTGCTGGACCCCCAGGGGCAGACCATCCACGGAGCTCTACGAAAGATGCAATATCACGGTGTTGAAGATGTCCGCCAGGGCAAGTATTTCGTCCTCAACCTTAGCGACTCGCTGGCATTGCCGGAAGCGCAGCTGGAGGTGGAGCGAATTGCCCGCGAAGTCCTCGTAAACCCCGTGATTGAAGAGTACACGTATCGACTGGAACCGTGAGCGGAAACTTTTCCGAGGGCCCGCTCGCAGAAAACCAGTCTTCCCAATGACCGACCTACAGAGGTTGGCGAAGGCTCAGACTCATCCGCTGGTTGAAGAAAGCTACGGTCGATATCGCTCCTGGTCACGTTTTCAAAAATGAAATACCGATTAAAACCTTGGTTTTCCACGTTTCAGTTGGAGCTTGAGGCTGCAGGAGTTTTTCTTTGCTGCATCGCCTTCAACAGATCCCTCTTTGATAATCGCTTCCAACGCTGCTGCGCCAACTCGTGTTTAGTTTTGTTGACAACGGAGGCAGCCGGCTGTAGGTTGCTTACGAAGGTCGAATCCTGGAGTAAGTAGATCATCCCCAAACCGGACTCGAAAACGCCAGGAACTCCTCCGCTCGTCAACACGGCCAACCCCGACGTTCCCCAGCGCACAATCTGAATCGGTGTCCCGGCAATATTGCCGAGCGTAATCGAAGAGACGGGCGTATAAGCCTTTT
>JAZKAG010000050.1:0-21821 GCA_040389265.1 Acidobacteriota bacterium | reverse complement strand
GGAGTCGATGGTGTAGCTGTTCGAATTCGCCTGTGCCGTGGTTTGTCCCAGGATGAAAACGCGGTTCAACGAGGAGTCCGGAGCCACTAAGCCTGAGGCGTTGTAACTGCCCACGATGGCTCCTGTCATGGGATCCGCTACGTTGCCATCGTCGCTGTAGATGTAACCGGTTCCGGAATCGGAGTGGATCTCTACCCCGCTGGGATTGAAGGTCGCGGTCCCCTGGTTCACATAACCTACTCCGGAGGGACTAACCTCCAATTCATACAGGGGTCCTCCTGTAGAGCCTCCCGCATCCTCTGGCCCGGGCGTGGAGGCCAGAACCGTGTCCGATGATCCCCACGCCAATGTGTAAAACAAGGCAGGAATGGGCTGGAAGCCGCCCCAGCCGGGTAATGAATTCGCTCTGGGTGTGGCGTTGTCGAAGATTACCACTCCACCCGTATCCGGGTCTGGTAAATAAGGGTTGATCAGGGTAACGGCAACAGTATGTGGGTTTCCAGGAGCGGCCTTCAAATCTCCGGGAAAATATGGACCGTTCTGCCCATTATTCAGGACTGCCGAGGCGGTCGTGTTCAGTCCCGGAAGGGCAAGCTGGTCGAGATTGGAGGTCCCCTCATAACCCACGTAGAGATACTCCCCGTTTACACTATCGCTCAAGAGGATGGGATCCTGGCCGACAGGCTGGGTCTTCACGATTTTGCCGCTTTCTGGGTCGATCGCGACAATCGAATTCGGATATGCCGAGTCGTAGTCGGCGGTCCCCACGTAGAGCAGTCCGCTGTTGGCATCCCACGCCATCGCAAGTCCGGCAAGGTCGAGCGGCGTCACTTGTGTGCCGCCCGATGCAGGCAACACCGTAAACGTGAGCGCGTTCGAGGAAAAGAGGTTAGCACTTTGATCGAAGACGCTGATATCGAATGACCCGGCGGCGGCCAGTTCCGCGGCTGGAATGGCGACGTTCAACTGGGTCGGGCTCACGTAGGTTGTGGGCAAGAATTCAAACTGCAGAAAGCTACAGTTCGCGCAAGCCGTGCTGTCCGGCGAAAAGCCCGCGCCGTTGATCGTCACTGTGACGTCCGCGCTGCCGACAGTCGTTTCCTGCGGACTCATTGAACGCAAGGAGGCATAAGAATTTATCGTTGTGCCCGACGTCACATCGGGAGGAACGCCAGGGTTTACCGCCGCTCCATCGATTAGGTAAATGCCGCCATTCCCTTCGTCCACGTAAGTTTGTGTGATCAACGCAAGTCCTGCATTACCCCAACGGACAAGGCGCTTTATTTGCCCGGTGATGGACGTATCCGGTTGCGAAGTCGATTCACTCAGGATATCGCCGAAGAAAATTCGATTGACCAGCGCATAGGTGTTGAGGTTAAAGACCCATAACTCGACAGAAGTGACATCCGTGCCGCCCACAGTATATGTCGTCACGCAGTAATAGCGGTTGAGCGAGGAATCGGCCGTGCAAGCCTTGTTATCGGGAGCTACCGGCATATTGAATTGGCCCACTTGTGTCAGCTTGACGGGATCGTACGCGATGGCGTTGTAGTTGCCCACGTATTCGGCGTTGTACAGAAGCCCATTGCTTTTGTCATACTGCGTTATGGTGGGGTTTAGCTGCCCGCCGTTGTAGTTTGCAAGGGAGACTCCGGAGGGGGTAACGTTCAGGGTTGCGATTCCGCCCTGATCAATGGTTGAGTACTGGTTTCCGTATATTGTTGAGTCGTTCGCACCCCATTGAATCCAATCGATTTCCGGCCCCGGCACCGCGCCAAAGCCAGGAATATTCGTAGGACGCTTGATTGCATCATCGTAGATGTAAACACCATTACCAGGTGTGGTCCAGTCCGTGTGCCCGGCGACCACGGCGACTGTATGCGTGCTTACCGGAGCGGCCTGCAACGCGACCGCCTGCTGTGGTCTGCTGGCCACATCCACTGGAAGTTGGAAAGATATATCCTTCGTCAGGCCGGGCAGCAGAAAACGTTGCACGGCGTTGCTGCCGTCCAGACCGACCCAAAGATAGGAAGCGTCGGAAGAAAGCGAAATGTGATCCGGATTGTTTCCCGCGGGCACAGGCGTAGCTGCAGTTCCTGTTACCGGGTTGATGGCGAGGAGAGTGTTGGGAGCGACGGGATCGGAAGAGCCAATCGAGACATAAAGCTTTCCGTGGACGGCATCCCAAACGATATCCTGCGGAGAGGTAATTCCCGGGATATCCCTCACCCAAGCAGTCGCAGTGGGCGCCGCCGTAACTGTGAATGGGACAGAGCCGGACGTGCCTCCACCGGGGTTCGGATTGGACACGGTTATCGTAGCGCTTCCCGCCGCAGCAAGATCGCTGGCCGGAACGCTGGCCGTCAACACAGTTGTGCCGGTGCACGTAGTAGGGAACCCTATATTGGACGGTGTCACACAGGACGTAGGGAGCGTCGTCCCATTCCATTGGACAGCTACACCATCCTGAAAGTTTGAGCCGTAGACGACAACTGTGGTGGCGGGAGCACCACCACGGCCGTCGAAGGGGCAATCGATGTCAGCGTGGGCACATTGGGAGAGACAGTCCGCCCGCCGCCGTCGCTGTTTCCGCCAGAACTGCCGCATCCAAGTACCGCGGCAACAATCGCGATTGCACTAGACAGAAAAAGATATCGGACCATCCTAACCACCCGATAGAAAATGACAACAATGTTCTAGTAACTATATAGCAGGCCGTTGCAGTTTCGGCGATACGTCCTCTAGTGTGAAAAATGAACGCGCACGTACAATTGGGGAACTATGTGCGGCATTGTCGGTTATGTGGGGAGCAAAGATCCTGTCCCGGTGATCCTGGAAGGATTGCGACGGCTGGAATATCGCGGTTACGATTCCGCAGGGATCGCCGTTGCCGGTGGGCCGGATGGGCTGCAATTGCGGCGCGCACCGGGCAAGCTGAAAAATCTGGAAGAAGTATTGCGTGAGAATCCCCTGCATGGAACCTATGGCATCGGCCACACGCGCTGGGCGACCCATGGCCGGCCGACGGAAGAGAATGCGCATCCGCATCGCGATTGCAGCGGACGACTCGTAGTCGTGCACAATGGCATCGTCGAGAATTATTTGCAACTGAAGCATGCACTGGCGGCGAAGGGTCACAAATTTGCCACGGAGACAGATACAGAAATCATTGCGCACCTGATTGAGTCGGAACTAACCGCCGCGAAAGAAAAGGGCGCGGCAATCCCTCTGGAAGAATCCGTACGTCGCGCTGTGCGTCACTTGACGGGCGCATTTGCTATTGGCGTCCTCTCCGCGGACTTTCCTCAGACGCTGGTTGCCGCGCGCAGTGGGCCGCCCGCAGTAGTGGGCCTGGGGGATGGAGAATTCTTTCTTGCTTCAGATGTTCCCGGAATTCTGCACCACACTCGCAAGCTCTACTTTCTGGCGGATGGCGACATGGCCGTTCTTACACCGCAAGGCGTAACCCTGACAGACTTCGACGGTAATCCCATCGAGCGCAAAGTGCAGAACATTTTGTGGGATCCGATCCAGGCGGAAAAGGGCGGCTACAAGCACTTCATGTTGAAAGAGATTTTCGAGCAGGGAAGAGCGGTGCGCGACACCACGCTGAGCCGAGTATCGTTCGACACCGGCAAAGTCTTTCTGGATGAAATGCAAATTCCGGAAGCTGAATTCCGCGAGGCGACAAAAATCAATATCGCAGCGTGCGGTACAAGCTGGCATGCGGGACTGGTCGGGAAATATATGATCGAGCGGCTGGCACGTCTGCCTGTCGAAGTCGATTATGCCAGTGAATATCGATATCGCGATCCCATTGCCGACCCGAACAGCATCGGCCTGCTGATTACGCAATCGGGAGAGACTGCCGACACCATTGCCGCGCAGCGCGAAATTGCGGCCAAGGGTTCGAGGACGCTGGCGATCTGCAATGTCGTCGGAGCCATGATCGCGCGTGAGGCCAATGGCTCCATCTATACGCATGCAGGGCCAGAAATCGGCGTCGCCTCGACCAAGGCATTTACCGCGCAGCTGACGGCGCTGTTTATTCTTGCGCTTTATCTCGCGCAGCAGCGCGGCACGGTTGATGCCGATGAAAGCCTGGCGCTGGTGGAAGAGCTGACGCGCGTTCCGAATAAGATTCGTGACATCTTGAAGCACTGTAACCCGACATGCGAGGCGCTTGCGAAGATCTATTCAAACGCCAGCGATTTTCTGTTTCTCGGCCGCGGCATTCATTACCCCATTGCGCTGGAAGGCGCATTGAAGTTGAAGGAAATCTCTTACATTCACGCGGAAGGCTATCCTGCGGGCGAAATGAAACATGGTCCCAATGCGTTGATCGATGAATCTTTGCCGGTTGTGGTTTTGGCGACAAAAGACTGCACTGACCCAACATCAAAGCTACGGTATGAAAAAACGCTTTCCAATATTCAGGAAGTGACGGCCCGATCCGGCCAGGTGATTGCGGTGGCAATTGAAGGCGATCAGGAAATCGCTCAACTTGTCACCCATGTGATCTCTATTCCGCACGCGCCAGAGCTTCTTCTGCCTATTCTGGAAGTCATTCCACTGCAACTGCTGGCTTACCATATCGCGGTTCGGCGCGGATGCGACGTGGATCAGCCACGCAACCTGGCGAAATCCGTAACCGTCGAATAGGCAGGTCTCAGCCTTGAAAAACTTTCCTGTGCGGGGTTATTGGTAAGCCCTGATCCGCTCAGTCCCAGTCTCGCGCGTCGCGTCGCTCTTAGCTTTCAATCATATACATGGCGCTGTGGACCCGGGTGCCGCATCCTGAACACAATCAGTCCGAATGGATACGGCTGTCCAGAGTGCTTCTGGCTATTTTAGGGAGTTCGCGCCGGAAGCTTCGCGCACAACCTTCTCCACCCCAACGCCGTCGAAACATTTCAGTGTCGGTAAAAGTTAACGCAAAGGTCGCCCTATTTGATTGATGTCCGAAAAGTGTTCGCCTCTGTTCTGCTGGTATTGTTCTCTCTGACAGCGTCCACGGCCGATGCGTATTCCGTGCTATCCCACGAAGAAACCGTGGACATGGCATGGACCGGTCATATTGTTCCCTTGTTGCGCAAACGATATCCGAACGCTACGCCAGATGAGATGCGTATTGCGCACTCTTATGCCTACGGTGGCTGCATCATTCAGGACCTGGGATATTATCCGTTCGGCAGCAAAGAGTTCAGCGACATGCTGCATTATGTTCGCACCGGGGATTTCATTAACAATCTGCTGAAAGATGCGGACAATTTAAATGAATATGCGTTTGCTTTGGGAGCGCTGGCGCATTATCGGGGCGACACCATCGGACATCCCTTTGTGGGTCTGGCAACGGCGCGCGAATACCCGCAACTTGAGATGCGTTTCGGACATTTTGTCAGTTATTACGATTCGCCCAAGGCGCATATCCGCACGGAGTATGGATTCGACGTGGTGCAGGTTGCACAAGGCCATTATGTCAAAGATAACTACGCCAATTTCATCGGTTTTAACGTCGCCACGCCAGTGTTAGAGCGCGCCTTCAAAGATACCTACGGCGTCGACCTGAAGGTAGTGCTGAAGCACGAAGGACTGGCTGTGAATACCTATCGCTATTCGGTCAGCACCGTTATTCCAGAGATGACGCGAGCCGCGGTACTGCATTACAGCAAGCAGATCCAGGAGCAGGTGCCGAACTTCGATCGCAGCCATTTTGTGTATCGCGTGAACCGTGTCGACTATGAGCATGAGTGGGGCAAGCAATATCGCAAGCCGGGGTTTGGAGCGCATGTGATCGCCTTCATCATCAAAATTTTTCCCAAGTTTGGTCCATTCGCCGCCGTGAAGTTGCAACTTCCCAGTGGTACCGATCAAAAGCTGTATCTCGATAGTATGCAGTCCAGCGTAAACAGCTTTGAGAAGGATGTGGACCAACTGCGAAGCCAGCGGACAGTGAACGCTACGTTGGCATTGAAAGATTTGGACTTCGACACCGGGAAGCCGACCCAGCGCGGCGAGTATCCACTGGCGGATAAGACCTACGCGAAATTGCTCGATACCGTGACCCACAATAAAAATGCCAACATCTCAAGCGACCTGCGTGCCAGCCTGCTCAATTACTACGACACTTTTCATCCCCGACATAGAAGCCGATTTTATCCGGTGATCTTCACCGGTCGTAAGCAGCGGAAGCTGGAACGCAACCTGGCGTTGTTGCGCGCCATGCAACCACAACCGCAACCGACCGCGGTTGCCAAACTTTCCGGGGAGTTGGTTGTGGAACCGCGACCGGCGACGCAATCGAAATTCGCACGACTGCGCTAGCTTGGTTGGTGGCGGTCAGGAAGCGCCTACGTTGATCTTCTGGATCGCACGAATTGGCGCCAATCGCGGTCGGTCTGGTCGGCGTAGGCCATGGCGAAATTCGCGACCGCTGCTTCAAATCGTCCCGACATTCCCAACTAGCCGGACGACATCAAGCAATTCTGCCTGCGCCGCTGCTGGCCCATCGCACTTCGTTCTTCTGAACTGAGAGGCGTGGTCATCGGCCTTCTTTCTACCCCGTTCGGATGTTTGAATGCTACCGCTTTCTTTTCCATTGGCGGCTCAGATGTAGCGGCCGACCTGGGATACGATGCATGGTCGGCGCGAAGGCAGGCTCTGCCACAGGGTCTGGAAGACGCGATGCTGGTAAACTGGAAAGGAGATCGGGATACTCCCGCAATCCGCGCGCTTGCCAGTTGGATTCTCGCGTTTGCCGCCCAGCCAATCTACATACCAGAACAGGAAACTTCACTCATCGTGTCCTCCGTTATCCGTAATATCGCTATCATCGCCCACGTCGACCACGGCAAGACCACGCTGGTCGATGCCATGTTGCGTCAAAGCGGGACTTTCCGCTCCAATGAAGCGGTCGCCGAACGCGTCATGGACTCGAACGATCTGGAACGCGAACGCGGCATCACTATTCTGGCGAAGAATACTGCCATCGTTTTCCACGACGCCAAGATCAACATTGTGGATACGCCGGGTCACGCCGATTTTGGTGGTGAGGTGGAACGCGCGCTGAAGATGGTCGACGGCGTCATGTTGCTGGTGGATGCCAGTGAAGGCCCGCTGCCACAGACGCGCTACGTGCTGTCGAAGGCCCTGGAAGCCAAGCTGCCTCCCATCCTGGTGATTAACAAAATCGATCGACCGGATGCGCGTCCGCAGGAAGTCTTGAACGAGGTGTATGACCTGTTCATCGATCTGGATGCGGGCGAAGATCAGTTGGATTTCCCAGTGCTCTATACCAACGCGAAGCTGGGTACCGCCTCGACCGACGCGAAGGTTCCGGGTACAGATTTGCAGCCTCTGTTTGAGGCTATTGTCTCGACCATTCCTCCGGCCACCGGCGATCCGAATGGGCCGCTGCAAATCCTGGTGACCAATCTGGATTATTCGGACTACCTGGGACGCTTGGCGATCGCGCGTGTTTTTAACGGCACGCTGCACACCGGCGATGAGGTCGCGATTTCCAAGCGCGATGGATCCCTGGAAAAAACCAAGATCACCAAGCTGTTCAGCTTCAGTGGACTCAAGCGCACCGACATTGAGGAAACGACACTCGGAGATATCGTCGCGGTTGCGGGGATCAGCGGAATCACGATCGGGGAGACGATTACGAGCCTGGAGAATCCTGCGCCGCTGCCGACCATTTCGATCGATGAGCCCACGATCGCCATGCAGTTTTTCGTGAACAACTCGCCATTCGCAGGCAGGGAAGGCCAATATGTCACGTCTCGTAATCTGCGCGAGCGCCTGGAGAAGGAATTACTGACCAACGTTTCCATTCGCGTGGAAGATGCGGGCAATGCGGATAACTTTAAGGTGCTGGGTCGCGGGGAACTGCAGCTAGCCATTCTGATTGAGATGATGCGCCGTGAAGGCTATGAGCTGATGGTCGGCCGGCCGGAAATTGTGACGCGTGTCGTTGACGGAAAGTTGATGGAACCAGTCGAGCTGCTCACCATTGATATTCCGGAAAATTTTGTTGGGGTCGTGATGGAGCGACTGGGACCGCGCAAGGCTGAAATGGTGAAGATGCATAACCACGGGTACGGTCGCGTACGTTTGGAATTTCGCATTCCCAGCCGCGGCCTGATCGGACTGCGCAATGAAATGCTGACCGAAACTCGCGGCACTATCGTCATGAACTCCTTGTTTGATGGTTACATGCCGCACCAGGGAGACATTCCGCAGCGCTCGACAGGCGCGCTGATCGCGGATCGTGCGGGTACCACGACGACCTATGCGCTGGACGGCTTGCAGGAGCGCGGAGTTTTGTTCCTCGGGCCTGGCAATGAAGTCTACGAGGGCATAATCGTTGGCGAGCATTCGCGGGATAACGATCTGGACGTGAATGCTGTGCGCGAAAAGAAGCTGACCAACATGCGTGCCTCTTCTGCCGACGATGCGATCCGCCTGGTGCCGTTCAAGCCGCAGAATCTGGAGCAGGCAATCGAATTTATCAACGAGGACGAATTGGTCGAGGTAACGCCGAAGAGTCTGCGCCTGCGCAAGAAAATCTTGCAGGCCAATCGTCGACCTAAGAGGAATGCGGTGCCCACCTCGGTCTAGGTATATCCATGGCAGGTTGATCCAGCAGCAGTGAACTTTCGTGCAGTTTTTTGTCCAGAAATCGACAGACGGCTGGCTTCGTCGGTCTTCGGAAGCGGGGAACTGCTCTAAAATCGAGGGAGCGCGCTATGGTGCCCTGGCTGAATGTGGAGCCTCGGTATCGAGGACTCCACAGCTGGGCCAGAGGAAAATGTCGCAACAGGATTTGTTACCGCCGGAAAGTTTGAAACCCGAGGGCTCGGCTTTGCCTCAAACGGAAAGTTGGGCGGAATCACCCGCGCCAATCTGGCTGCAACGGACCTCGATCGTCATCCTGGTCGTGTTTTGCTTCTACGTTGGGGTGCTGGTCTTCCTGCTGCCGTGGACGAGATACTGGAACGAAAATCATTATCTGCTGACCTTTTCTCCGATTGGTCGATTGATGAGCTCTGGCATTCTCCGTGGTGTTGTTTCTGGGCTCGGGTTGCTGGATGTCTGGATCGGCATATCGGAAATCATCCATTACCATGAGCATCGATCGTAAAATTCTGGCGAATTCGCCGTTTTTCTGAGGCGCGCATGATTCGGTTGTCATCCGACCGTATGGCTCCCTTAACTTCAAAATGAGGTCGTAGATGCCCGACAGTAAATCCGCTCTGCTTTCCTATGAAGATCCTGGATTTATCAACAGTCCGGATGGGCGTCCGCTGCGAATTCTGGCCGAATACTTGAAACCGCTGGCACATTTTCGCCGCGAGAGGATCCAGGATACGGTGGTATTTTTTGGATCGGCACGATTCATCGCCCTGGATGAAGCATCCCGCACACTAGAATTGCTGGATACTTCCGGATCTGCGACGCCAGCCTCAGCCGAAGAGCAACCGGCGACTGCCGAGCAGATGGCCAGCGGGCAGGCAACGGAGCTGCAAAGGGAACATGCAGTGGCCGCGGTTGAAATGGCGCAATACTATGAAGATGCTCGCAAGCTCGCGTATCTGCTGACGCAATGGTCGATGACTTTGCGCTACAAGCGGCATCGATTTGTGGTCACATCGGGCGGCGGCCCCGGCATTATGGAGGCGGCAAATCGCGGAGCCAGCGAGGCGGGAGGAAAAACCATTGGCTTGAACATTCGGCTGCCGTTTGAGCAAGCTCCCAACCCGTACATCACTCCCTCGCTGAGCCTGGATTTTCATTATTTCTTCATGCGCAAATTCTGGTTTGCCTACCTCGCCAAAGCGCTCGTCGTCTTTCCTGGTGGCTTCGGTACTCTGGACGAAATGTTCGAATTGTTGACCCTGACCCAGACGCACAAACTGGCGAAGGAGATGACGATTGTGGTGTATGGATCGCAATATTGGAACGAGGTCATTCATCTTGACACGTTGGTCAAGAAAGGAACCATTTCTCCAGAGGATGTAAAGTTGCTCCACTTCGCGGACACTCCTGAAGACGCTTTTGCGATTTTGCAAGACTTTCTGACGTTGAACCACCTTGGCGGGAAGAAGCCGGAAACCGGAACTTCAGAAGAAGTACTGGATGAGGAGTCGGAAATGTCTCTACGTCCGGAGATCAGAAAGACGTGGCCATAAATGCGGCGCAATTTCCAATGGGAATTAAAACACTTGGGTACACATAGATGGTCTTTTCAAAGGAGCAGTGATGGAAATTCGAGAAATGTTTCTACCGGAGTTCGACCAGGAAATGAAGAAGACGCGGGCGATTTTAGAGAGAGTGCCCGAAGGTAAGCCGGATTTCAAACCGCATGACAAATCGATGGCGCTTGGCAAGCTGGCAGCCCACACCGCGCAGTTGCCGGAATTCGCAGTGATGATTGCCGAACTTCCGGAGCTGGATTTTTCCAAGTCAAGCATGAAGCCGCTGGTCATGGAATCGCGGCAACAACTGCTGGATGCCTTCGATGCAAACGCTGCCAATGCGCGGGCCGCGGTTGCCAAAGTGTCAGATGAAGAGTGGCAGAAAAAGTGGAAGCTCAGCTTTCAAGGGCAGCCCATTGCCGATGCGCCGCGATTTATGATGTATCGCGAGATGTTCTTGAACCACATCGTTCACCACCGTGCCCAGCTGGGAGTCTATCTGCGGCTGAATGATGTGCCACTTCCCGGGACTTACGGTCCGTCGGCGGACGATACCATGGGATTCTAGAGAATTCCGCATTCGATGGAACCAATGTGGGCGGACTTCAGGGCAACAAATTACGAGACATTGCGAACTTCTCTGGCCTTCGGTACCAGTTCCTGCCCGGGTAAGACAATCTTCGCCTGTACTTTTCTAAAGCCGAACATCACCGCTACCTGAGGAGCAATATATCGGGTCACCCACATGACGATGAGAATTTCCGGAATGTAGTGGCCCCATATCTGAGGGTGGACAGGCAGCAGCATCCCCGGCGCCACCAGCGCAGCATAGGCCACCAGAACCAGCCCCCACGGACTTTCCCGCGCATCTCCAAAAACTCCATTCAAGATGATGAACGTGAAAAAATACATGATCGGCATAACCACAATCACGCCGGACCAGCCGAGTTCCCGATACGCGTCGCCCACGGGAGCAAAGGCGACTGCGGTCGTGTAATCTTCGTTGCCGGTCTGACCTGTTTCACGTCCATAGATGTTCCCAAGAGAGAGATTAATGCGGCCCGGCCACAGGAAGTGGGGAATCACCATCTCGAATCCTTCAATCAGGTAATCCGTTCCGGTGGGGCCCGTGTGTAACGTCAGGTCAATAAGGCGATCATCCTGGCAGATCAGAGATTCTCGATCCATCAAGCCGTGCGGATGGTCATAGCATAGGGAAACCTGGTTGATGTCCTCGTTGGCCTTTAAGGAATCCGAATACCAGGAATACATGGCAGGGATAGTTTCTGGATTGCGTAAAAGGCTGAGGGTTGCGTTGACGGTGCCAGTCAATGTCGACTGACGGGTCATTGATCGGGCATATTGAGCCCAGGGAAAAAGGAAGCCGACGGCAAACGCCAACCATCCGAGGATGGCAATTACTTGTAAAGGTCTGAAGCGGTATTCCAGGGCGGCGCACACCAGGAAATAGGAGAAAAAAGGTTGATACATGCCCTGCTTTGACGCCGCGATAAAACCAAATCCAGCCACATAGAAAATGCTGACCAGAACAATCCAATTCATGCTGCGCGTGCCACGGCTGATGCAAATCTCGTAATACGTAGCCAGAATGGTCGCCATGGGAATAAAGATGTTCAACTGGTTCAACGCCGTCCAAATGGTCCCAGTGCCGCCGGTATTGTAGTTGGTTAACAGAATCTGGCTGAAAAGACCGATCACCAGCAGGCCAGCAGAGGTGTTCTTCAGGTTCTCAAGGTCGCGAGCCGTGAATTGGACAATATTTCGCCGCGTGGAAAATCTGCGACTGAGCCCGGCGGCCACCAATATGCCGGTCCAACCTAATGCAGTCGCCGTAATCGTCATCATGGGATGATCGAAATGCTTGTCGCTGGGCTCCCAGGTGAAGACCTTAATAAATATCAAAATGATAAAGGTCGGGATGGCCATGAAAAGCACAAAGGCGCCGCTTGTCGTAGCCAGTCCATTCAAAACATTGAAGGCAAGGGCGCTGAGAACGATGGACAGCGAAGCCAGGAAAGCAAATACGGGATCAGTACCGTCCAGCAATTGCGCGAATAGGAGCAAGACCGCCACAATCAACACATGGTTGATGTTGATTCGCGTTGGGTAGGGTAAGCGCATGAACCAAATTCAACGATTCAACGCCACAACCCGAAAATCAATCGATTTTTCGAGAAGCGTTGCTGGAATCATTCACCGGCACGTTTCCATAGTGGCTTGTATGCGTGAAAGCCGGGTCAGTAGCGAGTATACCAAGTCGAGCCGGACCCGAATCCTGTGTCGGTGCGTAGGAGATCAACCTTGCGTATCCAGTTTTTCCGGGCGAAACTAGGGTTTGAATGCCTCCTCCCTGTGAATTGACTGCCGAAAAGCGTCGCCCCTTGCCCGCGTTGACCGGCATCCGGATATTCGCCGCATATTACGTGGTGATGTACCACACCGGCGCGGGGTACTTTGGGCGTCACGGAGCGCCCGCGACTGTTCTGCGGTTCCTCGACAAGGGTTACCTGGCGGTCAGCCTATTCTTCCTGCTCTCCGGCTTCATTCTGGTCTACACGTATCAAGGGAAAATTTCCGGGCCTGAGAATATCCTTCGCTTCTGGGAAGCTCGATTTGCCAGAATCTATCCTGTCTATCTTCTGGCACTGGGCTTTATGTTTCCATTCGCTCGGACCCTCAC
This sequence comes from Acidobacteriota bacterium, assembly GCA_040389265.1. Taxonomy (GTDB): domain Bacteria; phylum Acidobacteriota; class Terriglobia; order Terriglobales; family Acidobacteriaceae; genus JAKAAZ01. Next base: position 8,921 of record JAZKAG010000050.1, on the reverse strand, counting down.
CGCGGGTCAGCGAGTGGCGGTTCTCACCATGGTTCAAACGTGGATCCCCGGCCGGCCAGACCTCCAGGGAGCCTGGAACTTTCCCGCTTGGTCGCTTTCTGTCGAGGCCTTTTTCTATTTAATGTTTCCTTTAATCTTTCTCGTATTGAACCGAATGAGTATTGCCGGGTTGCGCCGCATTGTCGCCCTTACCTTGGCCATCATCGCGATAGGAGACTTAACTCGACCTGCGGGGTTGTGGTATTTTGCCCTCGACTGGCTTCGTTATGTTCCATTGCCGGTACTGCGAGTGCCGGAGTTTATCGCCGGCATGGGCTTAGGGCTGATTTTTTTGCGCGCCCCGGCCTGGAGATTCAGCGCGCAGGTCTCCGCCGCCTCGCTCCTGAGTGCCGTCCTGATTTTGAGTCTGCCATTGGGAACCTGGACATCCATCGTCGTGATTCCATTTGCAATTCTTATCCTGAGCCTGGCGCATCAAAGCGGCTGGATCGCGCGAATCCTGTCCTCCAGGATTCTAGTGCTACTCGGTGGCGCAAGTTACGCCGTGTATCTGCTTCAGCTTCCGACGCGAATCTACACACGGTTGGTGTTCGCCCAGATGCTGCATGGGCCGCATAACCTGGACGCCTTTCTGAGTCCCTGTTTTCTGCTGATACTGTCGGTTGTAGTGTTCTTGTTCTATGAGGAACCCACGCGGAAGTTTTTGCGTAAAACACTGGGATTGAGGCCGCGGTGGAAATGGCCCTATCTACCGGCGGAAAATCCGCTGCCGGATGAAGCTGTTATCAAGTCAGCAGAAGAACGCTGAATTTGAAGCGGAGTGGCACGGCGCTGAGCTGCGAGGCGTTTTCGCCGTGATGGAGTCACAGCAGTTTTCGCGGGAAGGAACTTAGCCCGCATCTTCCTATTGGTCCGCTGTGTCGGAGCTATTCGGTTCTTCATTGACACGAATTCTGAGCGAGCTGAGAAAATTTAAATCCTGGGAAGTAAAAGGCCCCGAGCCGGGAGTCTCCGCAGGCGGGGTGTCTACTGCTTCCGGGGTGGCTTCATTGAGCCCGATGGTCGCTTCCAACACCAGCATCACCTCAAATCCTTCGGCGCGGATGTTGCGTACAACTCCGGCAATCTGGTCGGATTCAGCGACGGTCTCGTGGATGGCTTCGCCAAGCTGCTCAATGAGGTTGCGTATCTTGCGATTCAAATTCAGCCTCCCCGCGACGGATCGGTCGCGTTTTTCTTACCATACTTTGGTTTCGACCTGAGGGCAACGTCGCAGCGCACGGCTGCTACACTTTTTCTGTGTGGATAAAGTTCGTCTAGGTCGAAGGCTTGGGATCGGCACCCGCCTGGCCGCGAAGGCTTTGCGGAGCCAGGCGCAGAATGTCGCGTCGGCAGGAAATGCTTCGTCGACTGCAAGCACGGCGCCGAGACGACCTGAGCCCCCGCCGCGCAACCCGGACTCGAAGCCGAGGGCTGCGACCAGGCGCGTCGCTGTTCCCAGCGGCGATCTTGTTCGCAAGGCAGCACAAGGTGGTCGCGGATTTGGCAGAGCGTTCTGGAAGACTTTCTCCGCGGCTGGACGTGCTTTGTGGCACGAGGTGACAGGACTTTTCTTCGCCCTGTTTGCCTTGTTTTTTGCCCAGGGTGTTTGGCGCCTGCGTGACGCCTGGCGATTTGGCCCGGAACATCGGCACTTCGAGATTGATCTGGTGATGACTGCTGTCTTTCTTTATTTTTCCATTAGCGCGTTCGTTCGATCGCGACGGATGCCGCACTGAACTTTCAAACTGCACCACTTCACGCAATCGCAAGGGGTTGTTGTGCCATGCCAAACCACTCCGCAATGAAAGATTCTGCCAGCGATTCGCTCGTTTCAGCCAACGCGAGTTTTCCGGTCGAACCGATCTACGGCCCGCCAGAGGTGCCCGGGGAGACATCCTTAGAAGCAGCGCGCAGCGGAATCGGCTTTCCCGGGGATTATCCGTTTACTCGCGGCATTCAACCCACGATGTATCGGGGGCGACTGTGGACAATGCGCCAGTACGCCGGCATGGGAGATGCGGAAGAAAGCAATCGCCGGTATAAGTTCCTGCTCGCCAGCGGAACCGCGGGGCTCTCGGTTGCCTTCGATCTGCCGACGCAAATCGGTTACGATTCCGACGATCCCATGTCTCTGGGGGAAGTCGGCAAGGTGGGCGTCGCCATCGATTCCATTGAAGATATGGAGCGCCTTTTCGCAGATATCCCGCTGGATAAGATCTCCACCTCGATGACCATTAACTCGACTGCGAGCATTCTTCTCGCGCTGTATGTCGCTGTGGCGCGCCGCAATGGCCTTGATATAAAAAAGCTTTCGGGCACAGTGCAAAACGACATTCTTAAGGAATACATTGCGCGCGGAACCTACATTTATCCGGTGACGCACGCCATGCGCATCATCACCGATATGTTTGCCTGGGCCAACAAGAATGTGCCGGAGTGGAATACCATTTCCATTTCTGGCTATCACATGCGGGAGGCGGGATCGACCGCCGTGCAGGAGGTCGCGTTCACGCTGGCGAATGGCAAGACCTACGTTCAGGCCGCCATTGATGCTGGTCTGGACATCGACAAGTTCGCGCCACGCCTATCTTTCTTCTTCAACGCACATAGTAATTTTCTTGAGGAGGTAGCAAAGTTCCGTGCGGCGCGTCGCATGTGGGGGCGCATTATGAAGGAAGAATTTGGCGCCAGAAATCCGCGTTCGTGGATGCTGCGCTTTCACACCCAGACCGCAGGTTCCACGCTGACCGCGCAGCAGCCCGAAAACAACATTGTTCGCACCGCTGTGGAGGCGATGGCCGCGGTGCTGGGCGGCACGCAATCGCTGCACACGAATGGTTATGATGAAGCACTGGCGTTGCCGACCGAGCAAGCGGCGCGCACGGCGCTGCGAACCCAGCAAATTATCGCTTACGAATCCGGTGTGGCGCAGACTGTCGATCCGTTCGCGGGTTCCTACTGCATCGAAGCATTTACCGATGAAATAGAAACGCGGGCCACGGCATATCTCAAGAAGATCGCTGCAATGGGCGGGATGCTCCGCGCCATTGATCAAGGATTTGTGCAGCAGGAGATTCAGAATGCGGCATATGAATTTCAGCGGGCTGTCGACGATGGATCCGCCGTAATTGTCGGTGTGAATCGCTTCACGCGGGAGGGTGAGCCTGGAATTCCCCTGCAACACATCGATGAAGCGCTGGAACGCAAGCAGGTGGAGCAGGTGCGTGCCCTGCGCTCTCGTCGGGATGCGACTCGGTGGCGGACAGCATTGCGTGGAGTGACGGATGCTGCGCTGGGCGGGGCAAATCTGATGCCGGCAATTCTGGAAGCCGTGGAAAGCTGTGCTACGGTGGGCGAAATCGCCGGAACGCTGAGGAAGGTCTTTGGCGAATATCAGGAGACCGTTGTTATCTGAGCGAGGCCGCACAATCAGTCTGCCGTGCCAGCGCAAATGGGCATCCAATTGAGGGACGTATGAGAACCAGCAAAAACTACGTAGTCGAACCCGCGCGGAGGCGTGCCTGCTTTCCAGCGCTGGTGCTGGGACTGCTGTTAGGCGTCGCCGGATTTGTGGTGTTCACTCGCGAAGCGAAGACTGGAATATGGGATCAGCTTGCCGCCGTGGTGACCGGGCGTAGCCTGTCGATCGATACTTCCCTGCCTACGGTCGTCAATAAGATTCAACGCCTGCAGCGACTGGAAACCGTCAACTACTCAATGGATAAAATCGTTGAGGGCGATCGCGAGAGTTCTGTCCTACCAGACTTTCTGATGGGCGATAAACTCTTGCTGGTCGTTCATGGAAATGTGATCGCAGGCATTGACCTGGGGCAACTGAAGCCGAGCGATGTGCGTATTGATGGCCGCTCCATCCAGGTACATTTACCGCCGGCGCAGATTTTCGTCACTGCACTGGATAATGCGAAAACTCGCGTCTACTCCCGCACCACGGGTTTGCTGGTTCCTGAAGACCCCAATCTTGAGAGCCAGGTTCGCGAGCAGGCGCAGCAGCAGGTTCAGCAGGCAGCGCTGGCGGATGGCATCCTGGCAACGGCCAGTAAAAATGCGAGCGCAGCGGTCACGTCGATGCTGCTTGGGCTGGGGTTTCAGCAAGTCACTGTGGACTAGAAGACCGGCTCCGCAAATCCTCAAAATCCGCAAACGAACCGCATTTGTGTTCTTATAAATTCGTGAACAATCCAGAGCGGCATGAGTTTGAAGTTGGCAATGTGCAAGTCGGTTCGGGAAAGCTTTTCCTGATAGCAGGGCCCTGTGTCATTGAAAGTGAAACTCACGTTCGCACCATGGCGGACGCGATCCAAAGAGTGGCCGGTGACTTGGGAATTCCTTACATATTCAAAGCCAGCTTCGACAAGGCGAATCGCACCTCGGTGAAAAGTTTTCGCGGTCCCGGGCTGGAAGAGGGCTGCACGATTCTGCGCCGTCTGGCGCAGGCTACGGGATTGCCCGTGTTAACAGATGTGCACGACGCCCATGATTGCGAGCGCGTAGCTGAAGATGTGGACGTGCTGCAGATTCCCGCATTTCTATGCCGCCAAACGGATTTGCTAGTGGCTGCGGCGCAAACGGGCCGTGCCGTCAATGTAAAGAAAGGTCAGTTCGTAGCACCCGCCGATATGCGTCATGCGGTTGAGAAGATACACTCCACCAGCAACAATGGGAGGGTATTTCTAACGGAACGCGGAGCCAGCTTTGGATACAACAACCTCGTCGTCGACATGCGCTCGCTTGCAATCATGAGGCAATTCGCGCCGGTGATTTTCGACGGCACGCACTCTGTACAAATGCCCTCCGCCCAGGACGGCGTCAGCGGCGGTCAGCCGGAATTCATTCCGGTGCTGACTCGCGCCGCGGTGGCCGCCGGAGTGGATGGAGTGTTTCTCGAGGTTCACGACAATCCCGCCCACGCGAAATCGGATGGAGCCAATGCCCTTGACTTGAAGCGATTAAAACCCCTGCTGGAAACACTGCTGGCAATTCACGAGGCGGCGAGCCGCTAGTTCATCCTGCGCTCGCATCCGACGGGGATTAGCCGCCGCCTATTTCTCAGACATCTGCTTTGGTTGAATTTGCGCGAAGCCAGCGGGAACGGCAAACTTGCCTGAATCGATTGCTGCCGACGAGAACCCGGACATTTCAGTTTTCGATTCCATCAGCACAGTCGCAGTGGGAGTTTGCTTCGCCGTGTCGGCGGTGTCGTCTGCGGGTGGGGGAGGCGGTTGTTTCTTATGCCCAAAGCCGCCAAAGCCTCCAATCCCAATACCGCCTAATTTACTCGCGATCGCACTCGATGCCGATTGCTGCGCAACATCTTTTGCCGAAGGCATTTCCGGTCCTGACGAGCTGGGTGGCAGTGGCGCTTCGCTTGCCGCCGGCAGCGGTTCTCCATTGGCTGTGGCACCCATACGCATGACTTGCTCCACTGGGATGCCCTTCAGCTTTGACATTTCTTTCACCATGTCGGACATGCCCTGGGCGGCCGCCGGCTGCATCGCCGCCAGGGTAGCCGATAATCCGCTGCCACGAAATGCGTCTCCCAACTTGGCGGCAAGTTTCATTTGGAATTGGCGCAGCTCGTCGTAGCCTGGAATTTCCGGCGCCATCCACATGTCGTTGGTAATCGCAAACGCGCCTTGCTGACCATTGTCGGTGTTTGTCCCAATCATCTCCATGGTCAAAATCGACTCGTTGGCGCCCACTCCGCTTACCTGCTTGGCCGCGCCGGTATTGCGCACGTCCACTTTGAAACTAACTTTTAAATTGTCTGGGGGTTGTTCCGAAGGTTGCGGCGTGGTTTGTTGCTTTGCCTGTTCAGCCTTCGCCTTTTCAACCGCCATTTCGAACTGCTGACGCATTTGCTCGAACGTCATCTGAGTGTAGGTGTGTTTCTGCAGGTCGACATTGGTGATTGTCCCCGCGTCGAGGTCGATAATCTGGATTGTTTCCGGATCAAATCGAGCCATGCGATTACCTTGCACGTAAACACTGGAGACGATGGGCGCGCCAAGATCTTTGGCCTGCTTGCTAAAGTGAGAAGCAAATTTCATCATGCCCATCAACGCGCCACCGGTAATTTGCGTGGTTTCCTGATATTGAAAATCACCGAACGCGACTGCGGGCAACAACAGGCACAGGCCGAGCACACCATATTGAAGTGGTTTCACAGTCCCTCCTTGAGTACAAATCGAAATAGGGAGGGGTACCCTTGGGGAGGGCGGATTGCGTTAATGTACCCCAGAACAGATAGATTGTCCACGAAATCGACGGCAGAACGGCGATGGGGATTTTCACCCGATGACAAAGGCCAACGCCGCAGAAGCGGAGTTGAGCGGCCGACTACGAACTACGCAATGGAACGAAGCACGCCGCCAGGGGAATGCCCTTCCACCCTCATAGATTTGTATGGGTGCGGAGTCGATGCGGCGGTCTTGGAAGAATGGCTGAAATTCGTGAAGTTTATAAAGTCATGCTTGCCGCCCGGCGTGGGATGCGGCGTTCCGGTCTGGGCGCGCCAGGATGAAAGCAGTCCAAATGCAAGCCGGTCAATTTCCCATCGATGCGTTCGAGCGTTCGTACGACGATGTCTCGGACCTGTTGCGCCAACCCGACCGCTCGCAGGTTCAAAAGAAGCTCATGCATTGTCGCCGGGGATGCGTCCAGCGCTCCCTCGACCGTCGGTTCCTGCCCGTTGGCGCACACGGCCGCTTTCAAAAATCCAGTGGCAGAATCGATGATTGCCTTCAAGTGAACAATCGTTACATGGTTTGCGGTGAGTTCTCGATCCAGATGATCGAGCAGCGGGCCCAGGATGACTGCTGGCGATGTTGGAACACCGGGTTCAATGGTCACGTTCAGGTTCAGCCACGCCAGGGACGCTTCGGCGTGAGCGTATTGCTCGTAGTCAATGTTCAGGATCTCCCTACCTGGCGTCAAATTACCAGAGAAGATTTCATCGAGCCAGGCGGCCACGCCTTGACCGGTTCGAGCGCTCAACTGTCGTACATGCTGCGCTGATACTTGCGGGCACTCCGGATAGAGATCCGATTTTGTCCAACAAACCAGGTCGGCCTCCTCTATCTGCTTTTGAAACAGAAAGTGCAAGTCGGGGTCGGCCTCCGGTGCGAGCAGTGCTGCGGCCCGTTCTGGATCGACGAGAACTGTAAACGGAGCCAGCCGAAATTCATCTCTGTATTCCAGCAACGGGTGAAGAATGGTTGCTGAAATGTCCGTGCAGCTACCGACTGGTTCGGCGAAGATGACATCTGGATCATGGGCGCGAAGATCTGCCATCACGCGAAGTAGATCAGAGAGCTTGCAGCAAAAACAGCCGCCGGTTACCTCGGCGGATTGCATTCCGCTGTGGGTCGCGTAGCCAGTGTCGACCAATTCATTTCCCTGGTCGTTCAAGATTACGGCGCTGCGAACACCGCGGCGCTCCAGCTCTTGCGCGGCTGCCAGGATGAGAGTCGTTTTCCCTGCGCCCAGGAATCCGCCGACTACGGCGATCCAGGGTTTGCTCACGGAGCAGTCGGTCATCACGCCGTCAACTCGATCACAAGCGCATTTCCCTGCGTTAACGTCAACGGGGAATGAAAATGAAAAATGCTCGTCCCATTTTTTTGCTGGATTGAATGCGCACCGGAGCTTCCAGTGTTCCGCACCGTCGCAGCGGATCCTGATCCGGAGACCTCACAAGAAGCGCAGGGAAGTTTTCCGAAGAGCACGTTGATGGTGAAGCGAGTTCCTGCTGAAGCGGTGGGACGGTAAGAGAAGGTTCCCCAGCCCGTTGCTGTTGACCAAAAGCAATTGAAGTTCTTGTGAGGGACACGCGGAATCGCTACGACAGAGGCGTGGGTGGCGTCAAATTGAAAGCCGCTGATCGCGACAAAGCTGGTCCATGAAGCCATAGCGCGGGCGTAGTGATGACCGCACTCTGCTTCATCCCAGGGGCTGCGTTTCTCGCCGTCGTAGCGGGCGCGAACATTGTGAATGCACTCAATTCCTTCCTCGACCATTCCGGAGTAAATCATCAGGGCGGCCGTGGCATGTTCAAATCCGGTCATCACTTCAGCGAAATACGGAAACGGGATGCGCGGCCGTGGTGCTTTACCGTAGTCACAAATCACCATGGCGGCCTCATTGTTCAATGCAAACGTTCGCTCCACGTTGTCATGCTCCACTAGTGTGCGCTTGTAGTTGTACGCATAAATGGATTGAAGCGCAGTCTGCATATTCGCAGGAGAGACCAGCGGGCCGAGATTCGTTACGTGGGCCAGATATTGGCCGAGCAGTTGATCGATCAGGCAGCCCTTCCCGACTTGATATTGAGGGTCTTCGGTTTCTTCCGCTCCCATACCGCCGCGCAAGTGGGGAGCGATCTTGTTAGCGGGCACGCCGCGAATCTGCTGGATATAGAACTCGTCGTTGAAAAGATGCGTGTCGATCCAGGGGCTGCCCTGATTGAAGATCCGGCGATATTCTACCGCGGCTGCGGAATCGCCGACCGCACGCGCCATCTCTTCCCCGGCCCGTAGTGCTCCGAGATAGTAAATTCCGCATAGCGGGTTTGGCCCGTAAAATTCTACGTCGTACGTGTTGTGCTGAACCCCTGTTAGCACGCCGGACTTGTCCGGATCCCAACCATCCGGCTGCCACGCGAAGGCAATCGCCTTTTTGATTTTCGGCCATGTCGACTGAAGCCATGCATTGTCGCCTGAGATCTGCCAACCTAGATAGGCGTGCATGATCTGGCCCATTTGTCCGTCGGCCGCGACCACTGGATATCGCGGATGTCCTTCTGGAAGGAGCTGACGGAAATGGATACCGCCGGCGTCATCCTGCGAATAGCCGAAGGAAAC
>JAZKAG010000049.1:880-13835 GCA_040389265.1 Acidobacteriota bacterium | reverse complement strand
GCCTGTACAGCGTAAAATCGCGAGGTATGCCGGACTTCGTCGCCTCCGCTCCCCCTGAAATGATTCGCAGTCGCCAGAATGCACGGCTGAAAGATCTGCGTCAGCGCTTGCTGCATCCTGGGATCGGAGAAGATGGACTCATCGCGATCGAGGGCGATCATCTACTGCAGGAAGCGCAGCGTAGCGGTCTCCAAGTCGATACGATTTTTCTGCGCGAAGATAGGATCGCGAAAAGGGAGAGTTCCATTCCCGGCAACGTCAAAGTATTGACTGTCGCTGCTGACGCGTTGGATCATGCGTGCGCAACGGAATCTCCCCAGGGAATTGCCGCCCTGGTGCAAGCACCTCCCTGGACCTTGGAATCGCTGCTTGCTGCGGAAACCCCGAGACTTGTAATCCTGGCAGGGCTGCAGGATCCGGGAAATGTCGGCACGATCATTCGCTCCGCAGAAGCGTTCGCTGCTAACGGGGTTCTGCTGACGCCCGGAAGTGCCAGCCCTTGGAACCACAAAGCGTTGCGTGCCTCCGCTGGATCGAGCTTTCGCCTTCCTGTAGTTTCACTCGGTGATGTCTCGATGCTGCGGTGCCTGGCCGAGAAAAGGATTCCCTTCTACGCCTGCGTCGCCGATGCTGGAGTTTCTATCGTCGACGCTGACCTGCGCGGCTCCATCGCCTTCGTGATCGGCAATGAAGGCGCGGGGATTTCGCCGGGCATTCTAGCCTTCTGTGGCGGCAGGCTCCACGTGCCGTGTCCCGGCCATGTGGAATCCTTGAATGCCGCCATCGCCGCGTCCATTGTTCTGTACGAGGCATCGCGGCAACGTCTCTTGGCATCCCTCGAAAGCAAGCCATGAGCCTGTTCGACGCACTTCCGGGCGATCCTGCATACATGAAAGAGCCAGCCGGTGACCAGCGCCAGCGACCACTCGCGGAGCGCATGCGACCGCGCACGCTGGATGAATTCGTCGGCCAGGAACACTTGCTGGGACCCGGCAAAGCGCTGCGCCTGCAACTGGAAAACGACGACACCACCTCGATGATCTTGTGGGGGCCTCCTGGAGTAGGAAAAACAACACTGGCCAAGATCATCGCGCACACCACCAAGGCCACCTTCATTGAGTTTTCCGCCGTCGTCAGCGGGATCAAGGAAATCAAGCAAGTGATGGCGGAAGCCGATCAGGCTGCATCTGCCGGCATGCGCACCATCCTTTTTGTGGATGAGATTCACCGCTTCAATCGCAGTCAGCAGGATGCATTTCTGCCGTACGTCGAGCGCGGAGCGATTCGTTTGATAGGCGCGACAACGGAAAATCCATCCTTCGAACTGAATGCCGCGCTACTGTCTCGCTGCCGCGTCTATGTACTGGAGGCGCTGAGCGATGCACAAATCGTCACGCTGCTGCATCGGGCGCTGACCGATAAAGAACGCGGGCTTGGTGGATTCGGAATCTCTGCGCCGGAAGATGTGTTGCAGGTCATCGCGGGCTATTCGAACGGGGACGTACGGCGTGCCTACAACGTGCTGGAGGCAGCTGTCCGGTTAGCCTCGAGCACCGGTCAGACAAGTCTTGATGGCCAGCTGATTGCCGATGCAGTGCAGCAGAAAACGCTGCTCTATGACAAGAGCGGCGAGGAACATTACAACCTGATTTCCGCGCTGCACAAATCGATTCGCAACAGCGATCCGGATGCGGCGCTGTATTGGCTGGCACGCATGTTGCGCTCCGGCGAAGATCCCATGTATTTGGCGCGCCGGCTGGTGCGCATGGCCTCCGAAGACATTGGCCTCGCCGCTCCGGAAGCGCTGAACCTCACGCTTTCCGCACGCGACTCGATGGATTTCTTGGGCAGCCCAGAGGGCGATCTGGCTCTGGCGCAGGCGGCGGTCTACCTCGCGCTTGCTCCCAAGTCAAACGCGCTGTATACGGCGTACGGCGCGGTCACGCGAGATGTGGAAGAATCCCGAGCCGAGCCAGTGCCGCTCCATTTACGCAACGCACCCACGCGGCTCATGGAGGCGCTCGACTATGGCAAAGGCTATCGCTACGCCCACGATGAAGAGGGTGCCGTATCCGACATGGATTGCCTGCCGCCAGGTCTGATAGGCCGCAAATATTACCAGCCCACCGATCGCGGTCGCGAGAAAATGCTGCAACAGCGCATGGAAGAAATCGAGCAGCTGCGTAAAAAGAATCGCAAATAGAATTGCGGAGTCATTCTGACCCAAGCGAAGAATCCAGAAGGTGCCGCTTGGTTCAACTCTGCCCGAGTTTCTCGGAAAGATCGACGTTCTTTTTAGTGATTAGCCTGCAGGGTCTTCAGCGCATCCATCACGATTCCCGTAGTCAGCACTTCCGGCAGCAGCCTCGGCGCAGATTGCGGTCCCCCCGAATAGAGAGCATACGTCGGAACTCCACTGCGCCCGAGCTGCGCCAGCGCTGCGGTGATGGTGTCGTCGTGATTGGTCCAGTCGGCGCGCATCATCACCACGCCGCTTTTGCGGAACGCATCTTCGACATCGGACCGATCGAGCACCACGCGCTCGTTCACCTGACAACTAAGACACCACGCAGCCGAGAAATCCACGAATACGGGTTTTCCTGCCGCACGAGCCGCCGCCAGTCGTTCTGGACTGAAGGGCTGCCATGCCAATCCCTTCGCGGCAGGCTCGGAGGTCGTCGTAACAACAGGCAGCGCCTTCGCTGCGAAGCAAGGTAGCGCAATCGCCGCCGCCAGCAATACGATGGCAGACACAGTGGAGAAGCCCTTCGTCGGCCAGCGGCCTAGCGTCCAGCCGGCAATTGCAGTCAGCAACATCCCTGCCAGTAACGCCGCGACTCCATTACTGCCGGCGACCTGGGCAAACACCCATGCCATCCAGATCACCGCAATAAAAATTGGAATGGACACAGCCTGCTTCAAATATTCCATCCACGCACCAGGTTTCGGCAGCAGTCGTATCCACGCGGGCTGAAGCGTCAGTAACACGTAAGGCGCCGCCAGCCCCAGGCCCAGCAGCGTGAATACCGCAAAGGTGATGAGTGCACTTTGCGACAGCGCAAAGCCAATCGCTGCTCCCATAAACGGCGCGGTGCATGGAGTGGCAACCACAGTCGCCAGCACTCCCGTAAAAAAGCTGCCGGAATAGCCGCCCCGCCGCGCCAGTTCCCCGCCCACGCAGGTAACTGACAGACCAATCTCAAACATCCCCGCAAGGCTGAGTCCAAGAAAGAAAAACAGCAGCGCCATGCAGGCGACGAAATACGGCGATTGAAATTGAAATCCCCAGCCAAGATGATGCCCACCGGCGCGCAACAATAACAGTAGCGCCACGATCGCCCAGAAAGAAACAAGTATCCCAAGCGCGTACATCACGCCGTGGGCGCGCATCCGCTGCCGCTCATGGCCAGAAGATTGCACCAGCGCCAGCCCTTTAATGAACAGTACCGGAAACACGCACGGCATCAGATTCAAAATCAGCCCACCTAGAAAAGCCAGCCCCAGCATGCGCAACAATCCCAGGCCGCTTGCTCCGTGCAGGGAACGCTCTTCTGTGACATATCCGGTCGTGATGGGTGAGGTGAATTGATACGACGTGCCGTCGGGAAATTTCAGCAGGCCATGCAGCGTCAGCGGAACCTGCTGCAGCCCTTGCGCTTTATCGACGGTGATCCGCACGCCATCGCTCTGCGGCTGCACAGCCTGTGGCGCCGCGTTGGCGATTACATTCTGGTCATATGGATAAAATTCCGCACTCGCAGCTGTCTTCCCTGTTACGCGAATAACGAACGCAGTCTTGGTCTGCTCCACCTTCACCGCGACGCCCGCGGGCAATGTTCGCGGCAGCGCTCGTTCCGCAGCGACGAAAAGCGGCTCGGTAGCTGGATTATTCCCGCCGGGTTGAGCGGTGACCGGAACGCTCTGCTCGATCTCCGCTTTGCCGGGAATACAAACGTTGCTGCATACCAGAAAATGCAGATGCCCGCGAAGGATTGCATTGGTCCCGGCGCGAAGGCTTGCATCGGCACGCATGGGAACGGGAAGCAAAACCTCGTGCTGATAGCCGAAGTCCATCAGCGGTCCCAGCGGCAACCGCTCCGGCGCAGGAAATTGCAGATCGCCCGCGGTGATTCCTGCAGGCAATTGCCAGTCCACCCGGGGCGGTTCTCCAGCATCGCCGGCGTTGATCCAGTAAATATGCCAGCCCGGGTCCAACACAAAATGGAGGCCAGCAAGAAAATCATGATTGGGAGCGATGCTGGCGGTTTCCGTCACCAGTTCGACCGTCAAATGTGAAGCGCGCACCGGCGCAGCAAAACCGCGGCCACAGGAAAAAAGCAGACAAGCAAGCGCCGCAAGAAGGAGGGGCGATCTGCGATGCAGACACTTCCTTGCTTTCTCCCCGCGCGAATTGGGCCGTCGAGTCAACGCCCACCTTTCTCCGCTGTCCAGCGCAGATGCTCTTTAAAGATGCACCGATCCGCCACTACCTTGATGCCGTTGGCTTCGGCATGCGCAACCGCTTCGGGATGCATGACGCCTTCCTGCAGCCAAAGATACTTGGCCCCGATGGCGATGGTCTCCTCCACGATCTTAGGCACAAACTCTGAGGCACGAAACACGTCGACCATATCCACTGGAAAAGGAATCTCCGCCAGCGTTGGATAGCAATCTTCACCCAGCACGCTGGTCAGCATCGGATTGACCGGCACGATACGATACCCGCGCCGCTGCATCTGCGCCGCTACGCCATGGCTGGCGCGTTCCGGTTTGTCGGAGATACCAACCACCGCGATAACTTTGCTTTTCTCTAGGATTTCATCGATCACTTGTGGTTCGTTCAAGTTTTCCTCCAGACTTTCTGTTCGCGATGCACTGTAACTCAATCCAAATCCTCGACCGGCCCCGCCGGATAATTCCCTTCTCGCCGCAGCCGCAAAAATCCGCGAATAAACATATCCAGATCTCCGTTCAGCACGCGATCGACATCGCCGGTCTCCACACGGGTCCGCAAATCCTTGACCATGCGATACGGCTGCATGACATAGGAGCGAATCTGGGATCCAAAATTAATCTCGAGCTTCGCATCTTCAATCTTGCGGGTGATGGCGCGCTGTTTCTCCAGCTCATATTCGTATAGCCGAGAGCGCAACATCTTCATCGCCTTCTCGCGATTTTTATGCTGCGAGCGCTCGTTCTGGCACGATACGACGATGCCGGTAGACAGATGTGTCATACGCACCGCCGAGTCCGTCGTGTTGACGTGCTGGCCGCCTTTGCCGCCAGAGCGATAGGTATCGATGCGCAAATCCTCCGGCTTGATGTCAATTTCTATCGAGTCGTCAATTTCCGGTGACACAAAAACGCTCGCGAAAGAAGTATGACGACGCTTGGCAGAATCGAAGGGAGAAATGCGCACCAGTCGATGCACGCCTGTCTCCCCAGACAGCAGCCCATACGCGTAGTCACCGCTGATGGTGAAAGTGGCGGACTTGATGCCCGCTTCATCTCCCGACTGGTAATCGTTGATCTCGGTCTTGAAATGCTGTTGCTCAGCCCACCGCAGATACATGCGCATCAGCATCTCCGCCCAGTCCTGCGATTCCGTGCCCCCGGCGCCAGGATGGACAGTCACAATCGCATTCAGCGGATCGGTTTCCTCCGACAGCATGGTACGTGATTCCAGCGCCTCGGAAAAAGAGCGCAGACCTTCAATCTCTCGCACCAGATCGGGCTCGACCGCTTCGCCTTCGCGAGCTAACTCAAAATAGGCAGCAATGTCATCTCTGCGGCGGCGCAGTTCTGTATCGTCTGCCAATAAGGATTCCAGCCGCTTGCGTTCGCGCATCAATGGCTGTGAGACCGCAGGATTAGCCCAGACAGCTGGGTCGGCTACTTTTTGTTCGATGGAGGCGAGTTCTCGGCGCAGGCGTTCCGCGTCAAAGATACTCCTGCAGATCGCGAACTTTTTGCTCTACGGGATTGTAGGCAAACTCTAAATCATTGAGCATGGCGGATCAGTCTTGGTCGTAGATTTTTGTTCTTTGTCGATAGTTATTTTGGACAGCCCCATCGACGGCAAGAACTATTGCGATTATGGCACAGAGCCAGGCCAGCCAGTCGCCGTGACGAGTATAAAAGGTTTCCTGCGAAACGTAATTGAAATGCGCCGCCAGCGAGGTCTCCACATGACGTGCCGAGCTTTGCACCACACGGCCACGCGGATCGATCACGGCAGTCACGCCGCTATTGGTATCCACTAAGAGCCAGCGATTGTTTTCAATGGCGCGCATGCGACTCATATTCAGATGCTGCCAGGGGGCGCTGGTGTCGCCATACCAGCCATCGTCGGAAATATTCACCAGTACATCGGCACCCAGCTTCACAAACTGACGCACCTCATCGGCGAAGATCGATTCGTAACAGATAAAGACGCCATAGCGATGTCCGTCCGCTGCAAACACGACGCGTCGCCTGCCAGGCGTCATGTGCCCCACCTGATCGGTCAGCGATCCAGCGAAAGACAACAATTCCGGAAACGGCGTGTATTCCCCGAAGGGGACCAGATGCATTTTGTCATAACGACCGACAAAGGTTCCGTCCGGAGCAACAAACGACGCCGAGTTATATATGGGTGGCCGAGATTGTCCTGTCACGCGATCGATGGCGATATCCCCGACAATCATGGGCGCATGGGCATCTTCGGCCAGGGCAGAAACCCAATGCCGAAACCTTGCATCCCCGTTTTCGAACGGTGCCGGTGATTCCGGCCACACAATCACGTTGATTGCGGATCGTGCAGCTTTGCATTCGGGCTGAACCTGCGCCGTCTGCCGCGTGGGTAACCCAGAAGAATACGGGTTGCAAAACTTTTCGCTGAGGGCGGCATAATGCTGCATCTGCTTGTTAAACTGGTCGTCGCTCCACAGCACCCCGCCCACATTCAGGTTGGGCTGCAACAACACCGCTATAGCGTGGGTGGCTTCCACAGGCAGAGTTGCGGTGTAGCCTTTCCACAATCCCGCCACCAACACGATTCCCAGCAGCGGTGGGACCAGTCGTGTTCGCCATCCGCGGAAAAGAAAAAAGCTGGCAATCGCGCAATTTACCGCCATCAATACGAATGAAATTCCGTACGTCCCCGTCCAGGGCGCCATTCGCGTCAGAAACAGATTATCGATCTGCGAATCAGCCAGCTGATTCCACGGAAAGCTGGTAATGTGGGCGCGCGCCAGTTCCACAGCGACCCATAACACCGGGGTTAGCAGCAGCGTCCAGACCGTGCTGCCGGTAGCTCGCTGGCTAAGGCTGACGAGAAATGCGAACAAGGCGAAGTAGAGGCCAAGATACAGGCAGAACAGAATCAGGATGACACTCGCCATCACTGGAGAAAGATTTCCGTACAGCTGCATCGTGGACTGGATCCAGTAACAGGTACCGCCGTACCAGATGATTCCACAAAAGTAACCGAGAAGGGTGTTGTGGGTGACGCGTCCCCAGCCAAATCCAGCCCGCGGAACCAGTAAGGCAATCAGTAGAGGAATAAAAGCGATCCAGGCCAGCGCAGCTCGCCAATGGGGCAGCGGGCCGGCCACCGGAAACGGCGTCACCAGCAGCACCCCGGTCTCCGCCGCGAGCACCCAGCTCAACTTCGATCCAGAGCGCATCGTGAGCAGTCTACCATCCTATCGACGAGCTCAAATTTTTATCGAAAGCATTCTAGGCTTTCCCTGTACTCAGCAGTACACTCTTGGAATGCATCTTCTTCTCAGGGTGGTGGATCACGTTCTGGTCGGGATGTTTCTTGTTGGCGGAGTTGGCTCCGCCGTGGTGTTTGTTGTTGTGGTGATCAGCTTTGCCAAAGACATGCTCACGCCCACCGAAGATAAATGATTTTCGAGCGAATCGCGACGGAGCACAAGATTCAAAACGACATAGGGAATTACTATGCGCAAAATAAAGGAAATCTATCGACATTTACGTAGTTCGCCGCATCATGTAAGGATTGGAAAATGATTGGATTCACGCTCGGAAAATTCGCACTGGTGCGATTGATCTTCTGGGAAATTTGGGCGGCGGCACCCATGGATACTTCACAACGACCCTCCAGAACGATTCCATGATTCTCCAAACCACTCGTAGCGAGTCAATGACCGCAATCCAAGCTCGCAACCTTACCGGCGCGCGCTGCAGGAACGTTTTGAAATAGCCCCACCATTATGGCCGAGCAAACTGTTTCCGACCCATCCAGCAACCGAGTACGCATCGTAGTCGCGTCGACGGTGATGCTTACCTTCATCTCGTTCTGGAGTGCAGCTGCAGTCGTGCTCAACGACCTCGGGTCCTCGGCTTTTTACGTCGTGGGAATTGCAGAACAAGACTTTGGGAAATCGGCGCCCTGGGTGGTGCTGGCTGTCATGCTGTTCGCATTTTGCGTGCGCGCTGTCTATGTCGAAAGCTGTTCCATGTTCACGCGAGGCGGCGTCTATCGCATCGTAAAAGAAGGCTTGGGGGGGACCTTCGCCAAAGTCAGCGTGTCCGCCCTTATGTTCGACTACATATTGACCGGCCCAGTGTCAGGAGTATCGGCCGGCCAGTATATCGCTGGAATGCTCAATGAACTGATTCGGATTTGCGCAGCCCATCACCTGCTGGGCGGTCTGCTGATGGCTTCTCCCGACCAGGCCGTGCGCTTGCCGGTAAACGCCACATCCGCGGCGGTTGCGGTAATTGTCACCATCTACTATTGGTGGCTGAATGTAAAAGGAATTGAAGCCTCCAGCAAGCGCGCTGTAGACGTCATGAAAATCACCACTGTGATGGTGGTTATCCTAATGGCCTGGGGCATCTTTTCTGCCATTTATAAGGGGGCGCATCTCCCACCTTGGCCTATCCCGTCCAACTTCGCGTTTACTCCCACCTCATTCGGTTTCTTGGAACACACCAGCCTGGCCAGAAACTTCGGACTGTTCGGCGTCCTGATGGCATTCGGCCATACCGTGCTGGCCATGAGCGGGGAGGAAACACTCGCACAGGTAAACCGCGAAATTCAGCATCCCAAACTCAAAAACCTGAAGCGGGCTGCTGTTGTTATTGCCCTCTACAGCCTCACCTTCACTGGCGGAGCGTCCCTGCTCGCGGTGATGTTGATCCCCGATAGTGTTCGGGTGTCTGTATATGGCAACAACGCAATCGCTGGAATTGCCATGTATATGGTCGGGCCGCTGGCGGTGCGCGTGGCCTTCCGGATCTTCGTCGTCGTTGTAGGGTTCCTTATGCTCGCCGGAGCCATCAACACCTCCATCATCGGATCAACCGGCGTACTGATGCGGGTGGCAGAAGATGGCGTACTGCACGACTGGTTCCGCAAGCCTCAACACAAGTTCGGCACACCCACACGCATCATCAATTTGGTAGCGATACTGCAGCTGGCCACCATCGTGCTGAGTCGTGGCGACATTATCGTGATCGGCGAAGCCTACGCCTTCGGCGTGATCTGGAGTTTTACATTCAACGGCCTCGCGATGCTTGTAATGCGCTTCCGTTACCATGGCGAACGTGGCTGGAAAGTGCCTCTCAATCTGCGCATCGGCAACACCGAATATCCTATCGGCTTACTCTTCGTTTTCTTGGTTCTTTTCAGCACTGCACTCGTCAATCTACTAACCAAGGAAGTAGCGACAGTTAGCGGCTTAATTTTCGCGGCAACTTTCTACGTGCTCTTTACATTGTCGGAGAAGGACAACAAGCGTCGCCATGCTTTGGCTGCCCGCGAAATGAAAGAACACTTCCAACTGGAAAACGACGACGCTGTCAGTCGAGAGAATCTACGCATCCGCCCCGGTTGCATTGTTGTCACCATGCGGGACATTCGATCGACAGGCGCGCTGCGTTGGGCTCTTTCGCGAAGCTCTGAAGAAAGCCAGGATGTGGTGCTGCTAACCGCTCGCTTGATGGGCGCTGGCGGCCCGGAATACATCGATGTTGCCCAGCTCGCTTTTACTGAGCATGAACAGATGATTTTCACCCAGGCCGTGTCCGTAGCAGAGAGCTTCGGCCGACATATTTCCCTTCTCGTCGTCCCCGCCGGCGATCCCTTCTCTGCCCTGGTACAAACCGCGAATTCCCTGGAGGCCGCCACCGTGGTTGCCGGCCTGTCGTCGCGCATGACCGCAGAGGAACAGGCTTTCTATTCGGGCCGCGCGTGGGAGGCACTGCCTGAACCCAAGCGCCAATTTACTTTCTACGTGGTCATGCCGGACGGCTCCGCCAAATCCTTCCACATTGGTCCCCATGCCCCCGCACTGCAGCCCCAGGACGTGGAGTTAGTCCACCAGCTATGGCTTAGGTTCCGCGGCGATGCAGCCATGAAGGAACTGCATCACAGCGACATTGTTACTTATGCGCTGGATCGGCTGGCTGTGCAATACCAGGCGACTCACCAGGAAGTTCTGGAAGGCTTGAAGAAATCGATCGACAGTAAAGGTCAGTCCATTTCAAGCCATTTTTTGATGGAGAATCGGCTTCACAAGCCCTTGCTTCCGCCCGCTCCTCCTGACGACATGGAACCGCAGGAAGGCGAAGAACAACCCCAGCCGACAAGCCACAAGTAGAAACTAATTTCCCCTTGCCCAAAAGCGCTCGCCCGCTCCCGCGATCCTACTTGCTCTTCAGCCTATGCGCTCTGTACTCTTATATGTAAGTTCTTTTCGCGAATGACTTAGACAATGCGCGGAAATTTATGCAGGACGATTTAGCAGGGCAAGAATTGGAGATATATGGACTTTCATCGACTCATAGAAGAGATTGACTCAGAGATTTCGCGCCTGCAGCAAGCTCGTGCGTTACTCATTGGCCAACCTGCAAAACGCAGACCCGGCCGACCGAAAGCCGCTGCGGCAGGTCGTAAGTCTGCAGCAACTACAGGCGGCAAGCCGCCCAAGCGTAAGCGCCGCCTCTCTCCGGAAGGAAGAAAGCGGATTGCAGACGCGATGCGCAAACGTTGGGCTGAGCGCAAAAAGCAGCAAGGCTCCAGGTAAGTAGGCAGAAGAACAGAAAGGCGGCGAGGCGGCCGCCTTTTTTTAAATCAAATTTACATCCGCCTCCTGGAAGGTGTTATTGCAAACTTTCCCCTGGCCGCAGCGTCACCACTTCGATTTCTTTCCCGCCCAATTGCTTCTCTAACTCCTTCGGCGTACCCGTTAAGACCGGAAATGTTCCATAGTGCATTGGAATTACTTTCTTCGCTCCCACATATTGTGCCGCCAGAGCGGCTGCCTTAGGCCCCATCGTAAAGTGATCGCCAATGGGCAGGCACGCGATTACAGGAGCATATAAATCTTTCAACAGTTTCATATCGCTGAAAAGCGATGTATCCCCCGAATGATAGAGAGTCGGCTCGCCGTCCACCTGCAAAACATAGCCCGCCGCTATTCCCGCATAGACCGTAATTCCACTGTCATCGATACTGGAAGAATGCTTTGCCTCCACCACTGAGATAGTTACATCCTGAAATTGAAATGAGCCTCCCAGGTTCATTCCCACAGTCTTCTTTACCCCTTTGGAAGCTAGCCAGCCTGTAAGTTCATAAACTCCGACGAACGTTGGATGATAGCGTTGATCCACCGAGAGTGCATCACCCATATGGTCACTATGGCCGTGGCTGCACAACACCAGATCAATTTTTTCTGGCGCTTTCCAGCCTTTGGGAAACGAGGGGTTCGACTCCATCCAGGGATCAATCAGGATTGAGGTACCTTTAGCAGTTTGAAGATGGAATGTGGCGTGACCCAGCCACTGTAATGTCATTCCATGAAAATGAGGCATGGATTTTTCTCCTCGATATTTTGATTTTCCCACAAACTTCTCTTTAATCAGATGCAGCCAACCCTGGAAGGCTGGATCACCGAAAACTCCGACATGAAAGGAAGTTCAACGTCCTGTGACTCAGACTACAAGCACCCATTATCCGCCTGGTCCCAGCTATCGTGATCGCCTGCGCAATCCAGGCCTTCTGCGACTCAGCACGCACGAATTTCTGGAGCGGAATGCAACCACATTTGGAGATCTGGTTCACTACAAGGCTTTCGGACGACATGTCTTCCAGTTCAACCATCCAGACATGGTGCATGAAGTCCTGGTGCGCGACGCTGCCATGCAGCACCGTGGAATTGTGATGCAACGTGCCAGGTTTGTGCTGGGTGATGGATTGCTCACCAGTGAAGAACCTGTACATATGCGTCAGCGCAGGCTGGTGCAACCCGGCTTTCATCGCCAGAGAATTGCAGCCTACGGAGAAACCATGCTGCAGTTCTCCGACGAAATGACGGCAAGGTGGCAGTCTGGAGCATCGTTTGATATTCACCGTTCCATGCTGGAACTTACGCTGCGGATCACAGGAAAATGCCTGTTCGATTGCGATGTGGAATCGGAAGTGAAAACGATATCCGATTCTGTCACCGCATTTATGGGATTTCTTCCGCTTGCATTTCTGCCTTATCCCCACCTGCTGCTGAAAATTCCTTTTGGTTTTATCGGTCGCATTCAAAAATCCCAGAAGAAGCTGGACCGTTTGATTTATGCGATGATCGCCGATCGAAGGAGCTCCGGCATTGACCATGGCGATCTGCTATCGCCAGCCAGGATTTGGAGGGAGCCGGCGGCCACTTAAACGCGCAACAGGTTCGCGATGAATGTCTGACCCTCTTGCTGGCCGGGCATGAAACCACCGCGAATGGCTTGAGCTTCATTTTCTTCCTCATGGCGCAACACGGTGACGTGCAGGAAAAGGTATTTGCTGAAGCATCTTCCGCGTTTGAAGCAACCTCCGCCGAGTCGCATCCTACAGCGGCCGAAATCTACGAGCGTCTTCCCTACTGCCAACGAGTGGTTTCCGAAGCGCTTCGAATGTATCCGCCCGTCTGGGTGACAGCTCGCACCGCGGCCGTCTCTTATG
>JAZKAG010000049.1:0-870 GCA_040389265.1 Acidobacteriota bacterium | reverse complement strand
CTATCGCGGAATGGAAATTCCTGCTGGGTCCTTGCTGCTGGTCCCGCAAATCGCAGTCCACCGCGATGCCCGGTGGTATCCCGAGCCCATGCGCTTCGATCCTGATCGCTTTCTTCCCGAGGCGATCGCTGCCCGCCCGCGACACGCCTACTTCCCTTTTGGAGCGGGTTCGCGAATTTGCATTGGAGAAAATTTTGCGTGGATGGAGGCAGTTTTAATTCTGGCCAGCGTCATTCGCAACTGGCGTCTTGGATTTCATGGTCCAATCCCAGCGGATCTTCCCTTGAGCGCACAGATTTCTCTGCGTCCCCGTGACCCAGTGGTGATCGTAGCGACGAAACGATGACGCGAGGTTACACCCGTGAGGGAGAAGTTTTCTTATTTGGTTTGAAATCTCGCCGGAGAAAAAGATGCCAAGGAGATCTCCGGAATCTCGCCAAGTATGGCTTGCGCCATAACACGGGCGGTCACCGGGGCCAGTAATATCCCATCTCTGTAATGCCCAGTCGCATGCCAACAATTGGCGAGTTGAGCCGCGCCCAGGATCGGCAATCCATCCGGAGTTCCAGGTCGAAATCCCGTCCACGCGTCCATCGGGGAAGGAAGGATCGCCTCCGGCAGCAATCGCACCGCAGCCTCCATCAGACCGTTTACCTTGCTCTCCTGCACAGACTCATCAAAGCCGGCGTGTTCGAGCGTTGCACCCACTGTCACCCGGCCATCCCCACGCGGAACCAGGTACACACTCGATGTCCGCACAACGCACCGTAGGCGATCCGGCTCGCATCGTACATTCGCCATATGCCCTTTGATGGGCTCCACCGGCACATTTCCCCAGCTATCGTTACGAGCCCAGGCGCCACAGCAATT
>JAZKAG010000048.1:3759-5881 GCA_040389265.1 Acidobacteriota bacterium | reverse complement strand
AACCGCTGAATGCATATAAGCGGGAAGCACGCTCTAAGATGAGATCTCCCAACCCAAAAGGGAAATGAAGGGCCCAGGAAGACCACCTGGTTGATAGGCTGGAGGTAGAAGCACAGTAATGTGCGTAGCTTACCAGTACTAATCGCCCGTTCGGCTTGACCATAAGATTAACTTCGCACAGAATTCCACAAGAATTCTTGCTGAAGATACTCAACGGTCAGCCAAGTAGTTTGACTTACCCCAATCTATCCTGTTGTGAAACATCATCGACGTCTCGATGATTTTCTCAGTTTGCCGGTGACTATACTGCGAGGGCAACACCCGTTCCCATCCCGAACACGGAAGTAAAGTCTCGCTGGGCCGATGGTACTGCATTTTTGAGTGTGGGAGATTAGGTGATCGCCGGCATTAATTCAACAGCAAGCCCCGCCCTGGCGGGGCTTTTCTGTTTCTTCCTTTTTCCCGCACACCGCCGCCTCTCCTCCCTCATTCGATCTCGCGCATAAGGATTTACCCTGCTTCCCCTGGTTTAATTAAACCCGCCGCATCCTAGGAATTAGGCACATCGCTAACGAAAGCCATCTGCACCGATTATGAGTTCCCTCAAAAGTTTCCTCCTGAATGGCCTTTTTGTCGCCATCCTTGCCCACGGTATGATCGGGACTTCCCTTGTCTGGGACAAAATCCTCCTCAAAAAGCAGGGGATGAAAAATCTTCTTTCCTACGTGTTCTGGCTGGGCGCCATCAGCGTCTTCGGTCTGATCATTGCCTTCTTTGGCTTCAAGATGCCACCCCTGCGCTATGCCGGCATGGGATTCGCCGCCGGGGTGCTGGATCTTGTCGCCTCGTACTTCTACTACGCCGCCCTTAAGGCGGGCGAAGCCTCTGAAGAACTTGCGGCCATGGGCGGATTTGGCCCCGTTGCCACCGCGTTAATCGCCATCCCACTGCTGAAACGACCCATCGGCGGAGACCTCATCGGTTTCACCGTGATGACCCTGGGCGGCTTCATTATGTTCTTTGCTTCGAAGGTGCCGCTGAAAAAAATGCTGCCGAAAATCTTGCTGGCCTCGGTCGCCTTCGGCATGACCAACGTTCTACAAAAGATTGTCTTCAACCACACCAACTTTGCGACAGGGTTTGTCTTTTACACCCTGGGAACCTTCGTAGGGGCGATGGCGCTCCTCCTTCCGCCTTCCTGGCGGCAACAGATATTTCAGCATTCGGAAGAGGCCCCGCCCAGAAGCAAGATCGGTTACATGCTGAACCGATTCCTGGCGGGTCTCGGCTCCTTCCTCGTCATCTTTGCGATCAGTCGAACTTCACCGGCCATGGTGGAAGCGATCTCCGGCTTGCGCTACGTCATCATTTTTATTGGAGCGTACGCGATCACTAAGTGGAAGCCGAGTTGGTTCAAAGAGGATTTCCGCGGCTGGGTCCTGGTAGCAAAAGTCGCCGCCACCGCCCTGGTAATCGCTGGGCTCGTTCTGGTCGGCCTTCATGGCGCGGGAGGTGGGGCTGGTCCGCCTTAGTCAGTCATAGCGAAATAAGAATGACGCCGACCGTAATCAAGACGATCCCGCCCCATCGGCGCCAGTCGATCTGCTCTTTCAAATATAGGCGCGCCAGAATCGCTTTGAAAATATAGCTAAGCGCGCTGGCGGGCACTGCAAAACTAAGTTCCGCCGTGGAGAGCAGCGCGAGAAAGGATCCAAACGAAATTGCGTTGCAGACAATGCCGCCGACCACCAGTTTGTGCGTTGCCATGTAGCGCAGCACGCGAACGATCCCTCGCGGCCCGAAGTCTTCAATCTCCCCATGCAGCGTCATTCCCTTCGCGCTGAGCAGGTCCCCCGCGGTACCCGCGGCCACCGATACAAATAGCCAGGTCCATCTCACGCGGCACCTGTACCAGGTTCGGGCTTTGTCCGCGGAGGGGTCTCTGAAACGAATATGACTCCAAGCGAAATCAACGCGATCCCAACCCACCGGCTGATTGAAATCTGATCGTGAAGAAATACTTTACTCAGGATTGCCGTGATCACATAGGCGCTGGCGGTGACAGGAAGAACGTAAGTTAGATCTGCCCAGGTGAACATCGAAAGCTGGGTGACCATCCACA
>JAZKAG010000048.1:0-3749 GCA_040389265.1 Acidobacteriota bacterium | reverse complement strand
CCCGCTGAGAATCCAATAATTGGAGATCAGCAGCACAAAATAGCGCATCCGAGTCACCGCAAAAAAGCCGGGCATATGGGCCATTCCGATGCCCAGAAACAGGTTTCCGACTGTATTGCTCAGCACAATCAGAACAATAAAGATGCGATTTTTCAGTTTCGAACTCATCTTGCAGTGGCTGATCACGGCGCGGAACCGCGCTCATTTGGGTTAGACGCCAACTTCGATCCTCGCGAACAGGCAGTCGCAGCCAGAGATCAAAAAATCGATCCCATCCAACTTGCGCTGTAAAATCTCCACCAAGAGGAGCAACCAGCCAAAATCTCTGCTAATCTACTTCGCGTATGCTCCACTTACTTTTGATTTGGCTGCTCAGTTCGATTGCGTTGCTGATCTGCGCGTATGTCGTGCCCGGATTCGAACTGGCAGGGTTCGGCAGCGCACTCATCGCGTCTTT
Organism: Acidobacteriota bacterium; assembly: GCA_040389265.1. Lineage (GTDB taxonomy): Bacteria > Acidobacteriota > Terriglobia > Terriglobales > Acidobacteriaceae > JAKAAZ01. Next base: position 3,292 of record JAZKAG010000048.1, on the reverse strand, counting down.
GGTCGTGGGTTTTCTGAACGCGACCTTGGGATTTTTCCTGAAGCTGCTGACCTTCCCGCTCAGCATTCTGACATTGGGACTCTTCTTTCTGGTGATCAATGCCATCATCCTGCTGCTGGCCAGCGCTTTTGTTCCCGGATTTCACATTCGCGGTTTCGGCGCGGCGTTCCTGGGAGCAATCGTGCTGATGCTGGTCCGCCTCGCCTTCCGCCTTATCATGCATGCCTGATAACTCGTTCAGCGAAACAGAAAAGGCTCCCACTTGGAGCCTTTTCTTCTTGGATTGTGACACGTCAGGGAATCTTGGTGAGTTCCACCTGTATCTCCAGACGGTGCGTGCTTTCCGGAGTATCGAGCGTGCCGAGAACGAGCGGCTTATCCTCATTTAGCAGAACCGAAGTGTCAAGGTCAGTTTGCCGGACTACCGGGTCCTTTGTATTAGGTTCTTGGCTGTCTAGAGCGGACTGTGAAACATGGGTCTCTAATTCAAGACCATTGGCGAACTGGCGTAGCTTGGCGTCGATCCTTAGGCCAATATCGATAAATGTCCATTCAAACTGACCGGACGGAGCGTTCGCGCCCAGTTGTTTTGTGGCAATCGGGACCTTGGTTCCGAGTTTCAAATTGGTAAATGATGCATCCGCGTCCAGAACGACCACATAGCGCTGGGAACCGAGCCGCTTGCCCCCATCCGTCTCTGTCAGTGAATAGGTCAGCCGGTAGGGGCCCGAGACTGCGTGTTGCATGGACCATTCGTCGCGACTCTTCGGTGGAGATGGAGGCTGCTGCATGCTGTTTGGCCGTCCGCTTGGCGGTGAGACCTGTTGCGGTGCGGCCTGCGCCAACATTGGTGTAAATGCGAAAGCTGTCCCGCAGATCAACAAAGCCCAAAACGCGTTCATGCCTTTCATGGAAGCCTCATTCCTCGGTTGAGTCGTTTAATTTGCTGTTTCCTGCGTGCTGGAACCATCTCCTGATTTCAGATAGGCGGCGAACTCCGCTTCCTGTTGCGCTTCTACCTTTGCCTGATACTCCGGATCCAGCGCTTGCAGGTCGGCGGGCTTGGCGTTGTGGGCAAACTGCAGTAGCAGCTTTTCCTGCCGCGTCAGCGGATAGCTCAAAAGATTGACGGCGTGCCGATTTTCGCGACTGGCTCGGCTGCGTGTCTTCGAGTAGTACCGCACCAACCGCTTCCCTTCATCGGTTCTCGCGATTTCAGCCGGCACGGATGAACGCGGCATTGTCGCTTGCGCCATTGGGGTATTTGCGACCAACCTAGTCGTCTGCTCTACCGGCTCCTGATTTTTCGGCATCGAATGCATTCGGGTAATGATCGCGACTAGAGCCACCGTAGCCATCGCCGCGCCTACAGCTGAAATCGAAAACCTTCGTCTCGATCTTGTGGTCTGCGCGGTCGCCGCGACTTTCAAGCTGTGATGCACCCGAGGCACAAGCTGCGCTGGAGGCTGCGCCTCGGCCAGCATCTCCAATGCGGCATCAATTTCTGCGTCAATTTTCATCGGCATACCGGACTCGCTAGTCATTGCCGCCTCCTCTCTTCCCTATCCATACGTTCTCGCAATCGCTGCCTCGCGCGAAACAGGCAGGAACGAACGCTGGATTCTGTCGTCTTCAAAATGGCCGCAATCTCCGGCGTGCCCAGTTCTTCCAGCGCGGAGAGCCGCAGCACCTCCTGCTCTTTCCTGGGCAGCTTGTCGATCATGCGGAGAATGCGAGCGCACCCTTGTGCCGCTCCCATAGTGATTTCCGCAGATGAATCATGACTCGGGCGATTGTTGAATATCTCATCGGCTTCTTCCAACAGTGGAGCGGCGCGCAGTCTCCGCTTGCGATCGAGCGCCAGGTTCCATGCGATTCGCACCAGCCAGATGCGGGAATTTTCTACCAATGCCAGCTTTCTCTGATTCTTCAAGACGCGAAGGAACGTCTCCTGCACCACATCCTCGGCATCACTTGCATGCCGAAGGATGCTGAACGCGACACGAAACAGTAGCGCGGAATGCTCGGCCGCCAGGCTGGAAATATTCGCCAGGGTTTCCGCGTCCTCGCACTCTATTTGGCCCACACTTCGGCCCAGTGTCCATGTCAAGATCTGCTCGTTGGTCGCTGTTCTGACATCCATAAAGATCAGTTCACTTAACAGGACGCAGGCGAGAGGCTCCGCGCTCGGAAATATTTTCGGCAGCGAGGTATTGCTTGCCTCCCCACCGCAAATACAAAAGGCCCAGCGATAATCGCGTGGCCTTTTGAATGTAACTCTCAGAAATTGTGGATGGGGAGACTCTCAATGCATCTGCTGCAGCTTTTGCGCGGCGATTTGTCCCGCTGTGGTCTTGGTATCTTTGTCCTTCAACTGGGCATAGATCTGCTTTGCCTTGCCGGGATTGGTTTGTTCATAAATTCCAGCCAGTTCCAAGTTCGATTGGCCGGCAGGCACCGCCGTGGTCGGATGCGCGATCAACTTTTTCAGCAGATCGATGGCATCCGAAGTTCTGCCGTTCTGACGATAGAGGCTGACAAGTGCGACATCAGCAAGAGAACTCAGATTTGCGTCGCTGTGGTCCGCTACTTTTCTCAGCGTGCTTTCAGCAGATGCGGTGTTTCCCATCTCCATGTAAGTCAGGCCAGCGAAGTACAGCGCATTCTTGCCGGCATCGGTCGAGCCAAAACTGTCGGCAACCTTTAGGAATTCGGCATTGGCGGCCTTGGCCCGCGCCACTGCCGAAGGATATGTCCTGATACCCGGCTCAGGCGGCGTGTTTGGCTGATTCACAGGGGCGCTGTAGATATCCATTGCCGACCCAAATGCGACCGAAGCTTCCTGTTGCCGATGCTGATAGAACAGGATACTGCTGATCCCGATGACTAACACGGCGACGACGACGCCAGACACCAGTAGCGCTTGTGACTTGTGATCTTCCAGCCAGGCTAAGGCGCTGTTTGCGTGGTCAATGAGGGCATCGTGTTTAATGGCGTGTCGGGTTTGCGTATCCACAGATTTAGGCCGGGTTCCTTCGCGGGGGTTGAAATGGTGGCAGCGGACAGATCGCGCTGCTAGTTAAAGTGTAGCAGTCGCAAAAATGGGGCGCAAACGAATCTTCCCCCCCAATTCACGCGTGGAGCGGCAATCGTCCCCTGTGTGTTTCAAGGCGTGACTGGAGCCTTCGCGGCCGCACTCTGTGACGATAGAAGGCTTCGAACCAGGCGAGTTGGAACTAAGGCCCGAAAAATGGCTCGGTTGCCTTTTTGCTCCACTTTCATGCTGCTTACG
>JAZKAG010000047.1:8795-14715 GCA_040389265.1 Acidobacteriota bacterium | reverse complement strand
TATTGAGCTACTGGTGAACTGGTTCGAGAGCCACCGTGTCCTCAGCCCGATTCTGAGCGCGGTCGAAGAATATGAAAAAGCGAGCCAAGGACGATACGTTGAGGCGAATGCTACCGTCATCGTGGTAGGGCCTAAGGACCTGGCAAATCGATATGCCGTGGATGAAGTGACTATCACGCGAGCGCGCCAGAGAGTTTTCCTGCAAAAGATCCAGAAGAAGGCTCAGTCAGTCGTCCTCGCGAGCACCGCGCAATTCGATCAGAAGAAAGACATCCTCAAGGAGATGTATCCGGAGCGGGCGGAGACTATTGATGCACTCTGGGCTCAGCTTCAGACGTCATGGCGAATGGCTTTGGCATTTGATCAAGAACTCGACGATACGCTGCCCAATCTACACCGAGATCTCGAAGCTAATCGGAGCCGAATTATACAGAAAGTTCTCATGTTGATGCTGAGTTCCCCGGCTCCTTGGGAGCAGCTGCTGAAATGCACGGAATTTGCGACCGAGATTCTGCGGAAGGATTTCGACTCGCTATTCGGAACAATAGTTGAGGATTTGAGCAACGGAGAGATTGCGCGTTTGGTGGGCGAGTGTCCGATTGGGTGGAAGAGAGCCGCCGCACATGCCTGAAGCGAACCGTCCTATCGATCAACTTGCGGCTTTGCTCCAAGACGCCAAGGCAGAACCCGTGATCGTGCCGGCGAGGCTTGCTCCGTCGGCAATCTACGATGTGGAGTATCGGAGGGCGATTGTGACGTTGGTATTCGAACGCTTCTCGAAAGCGGTTGAAACCACTGATATCCGGAAAATGTCATCTGCACGGCTAAAGCTGCTCCAGTTCGTTACGCTTCGACCGTGGCTTTTGCCAGAAATACGGAGATGGAGTGATTCAGGGAAGCAAAGTGGATTCGCTTTTGGCCACTCCATCCGTATCCGCCGAGGATTCCTTTCAGATTCGGCGCATGAGGATGTGATCAGCTACTTAATGGCATGCGGATGGCTGAAGCGATTCGAAACTCAAATCGTCAGTGGAGCGACTGGTGGCGGACTATTAGAACTCGCCAAAGCACTTTCAGAGAATAACCTTTTTGCAAACGAGCGGGCGGTAATCGAGCAACTCGCGAACATCAGGATAACCAACCAAATGTTGGAGGGCTGGTGATCCATTTAGCGAAGGTCGCAGTGCGAGGTACGGCTGAAGCTGGAGATTTCTCCGGCTCGCTATCGTTCGCTCCCGGGCTTCAGGTCATTTCTGCCCACAATTCCTACGGTAAATCGCTAGCGGTCCGGGCAATTGCTTGGTGCTTGGGGCTTGAACCGATATTCGGGAATCTTGACAATGACCCCGCCCGACTGCCCGAGGCAGTTCGCACATTCATTGACCTCGATGGTCACGCAAATAGCCGCGTGATTTCAGCCGAAGCCAGCATAACCATACAAGATGACGCCGGACGTGAACTTGTAATTACGCGCGACATAAAGGGTGGTGACTTAACCTCGGTAAGAATCTGCGAGAAGTCTGCTGATGGGAAAGAGAGAAAAAGCAAGCTCATTGTGCGCCGCAGAACAATGCAGGACGAACACGGTGGCTTCCAACGCTTCTTCTTCGAGTGGATGAACTGGCCTCGTCTGAAAGTATCTACCTACCGTCCGGGAGGATCGGAGATCTATCTGGAGAATCTTGCGCCATTGCTCTACATCGATCAGGATGAAGGGTGGTCGAATATTCAAGCGCTTCAGATCGCCCGGTACGGGCAGCAGGAGATCAGCGAAATCGCTTGTTTGGAGCGCTCGATGCCGTTCGCGCTCGTGTAATGCGATTGGAGTCGGAGCAGCGCGCCCGCGATCTAAAGGAAAGTGCACGCCTTATCGCCGAGCGGGCCATGGACACAATGATCAGGCGGGGCTGGCGCGTCGACTGGTCTGGTTTCGGCAGCCTGAAGGAAATAATTTCCAGGTGGAGTTCGCAGACGTTTCGGCAAGCGCTGCAAGAAGCTGCGCACGTCGATATAGGTGCTCGTATGCAGATGGTTAGAACGAAAAGCGAGAGGCTTCGCAACGCACTTACTAACCAGCCCATCGATGAGTCGGACACATCGGCCTCGGTGATCGCTTCACAGAAGGCAATTTCTTTAAAGCAGCAGCGGCATTCGCTGAATAGAGACCTGAACTCCTTGCGAACCCAGCAGGAACAAGCCTCGATGCTTCTGGATAGTTTGGAACACAGGATTCTTGGGGCATCAGACTTGCTGCGTCTTAAGAGATCTGGGGTTGGAAGAATCGACCATCTCGAATGCCCAACATGCCACCGGGATATGGATGCCACTGTATTCGGATTGAGTTCGCAATCGCCTGAAACAATCGAAGCGCACATAGAAGCGCTTAGACGGGACAGGGAGCTAATTAAGAGAAATATCGAATCACTGACAGCGAATATCGCATCAGCGACCGCTAATATCGCTGAATTAGATTCACAGCTCAGGGATGCGGAACAGGCTCTCGCCACAGTGACGAACGCGGTCGGGCTGGCGCGCGAACAGATTGCGTTAACCGCGTCAGAGCTTTCTGCGGCAGAGCGAGAATTGGAACGGCTCACCGGTGCGTCCGAGGAGATCGACGAAATCCAGGCTTCGATTGACCGCTGGGTTGCAGACGCCAAGGCGTTCGAAAGTGCAACGATCCCTCCCCCTGATGTCGCGGCAAGAAAGGCCGCTTTCACGGACGAGCTTAGACGCTATCTGATCGCACTCGGACATAGCGCACTACAACCGCAGGACGCACACTCGCTCTCGCTAGATGATGAGTATGTTCCTTTTCTAGGGGGCCGCAGATTGCGGTCGCTTGGGTCGGCGAGCGATCAATCGCGTTTGATCGCTGCTTACAGCCTTGCGTTGGCCGCGACATCACGGCAAATGCAGGGCAAGCATCCCGGATTCGTCATATTGGATGAGCCACTGCAGCAGAATCCTGACGATAAGCACAAGAAACTGTTTCTCACATTTCTTCAAAAGCAACTTGCCCAGCAATCGAAGTTCCAGACCCTGATCTTCACGTGGCTTTCGGACAGTCAGATCGGCTACCTGCGAAAGCAGAATACGGCAGTGATTACGCCTCCCGGTGAACATTTCCTTCAACTCACGCCGAAGATCGCAGAGCCGACAGCCGCGCCCTCGGAAGCCCCTTCCGCCGAGGCAGAGGGGCTCTAATGAGTCGGCACCACTGAACGGATCCTATCTAACTGTTGCTAACAGGCCAAAGCACTCATTGAAGACTCGGTTCTCCGCTGTGACCATACAATGCAGGGAGGATGTCGCTTACTTTCACTGTTCAATCTAGCCATGGCATGGCGCGGCGGGGGACGATGACGCTGCCGCACGGCGTGGTGGAAACTCCCATCTTTATGCCGGTGGGGACGGCGGCGACGGTGAAGGCTGTGCCGCAGAGCGTGCTGGAGCAAATCCACACACAGATTCTGCTGGGCAATACCTATCATCTTTATCTGCGGCCGGGGCATGAGCGGATTCGCCGACTGGGCGGCCTGCATAAGTTTATGAGCTGGCCGCACCCGATCCTGACGGATTCGGGCGGGTTCCAGGTCTTCAGCCTGAATCATTTGCGCAAGGTGACGGAGGACGGGGTCGAGTTTCGCTCGCACATCGATGGCTCGCTGCACTTTTTTTCGCCGGAACATTCGATGGAAGTGCAACTGGCACTGGGCGCGGATATTGCCATGGTGTTTGACGAGTGCACGGAATATCCGGCGACTCGGGAACGGGCCCGCAGCTCGCTCGACCTGACGATGCGGTGGGCTCGTCGCAGCCGCGACTATTTTTATGCGCATGCGGAAGAGGTTCCCTGGTTTGCGGAACTCGGCGGGAAAACTCCCAGCCTGTTTGGGATTGTGCAGGGCGGGATGTATGAAGATTTGCGGCGCGAATCGGCGGAGCGGCTGGTGGAGCTGGATCTGCCGGGGTATGCGATTGGCGGATTGAGCGTTGGTGAGCCGCGGGAACATACGCGGGCGGTGATTGCATCGACGCTGCCGCTGTTGCCGGCGGACAAGCCGCGCTACGTGATGGGTGTCGGCTATCCCGACGAAATTGTCGAGTATGCCGCGATGGGCGTGGACATGATGGATTGCGTGCTGCCGACGAGGGCGGCGCGACATGGCCTGTTGTTTACCAGCGAAGGCCGCATGAACATCAAGAACCAGCAATATGCGGAAGACCAGAACCCGCCCGATCCGACATGTGGATGCATGGTTTGCGCGCGCTATACGCGGGCCTATCTGCGACATCTGGCGATGTCGAAAGAGCCGCTGGGCGGGGCGTTGAACAGCATCCACAACCTGTATGCCTACCTTGACACGATGCAGTCGGTACGCGATGCTATTTCCCTAGGTGCGCTGGACGAACTGGTGGCGCGAACGCGGGGACGTGCCCGTCCACATGATGTAAGCTAGAAGATTCAGGGAAATATTCAGACGGTCTGTTCAGGTGGTCTGCGGTACTCCCGCTTTGAGAATAGATGCAAATAAGAGCAAATGGGAGCAGCAGGCAGGTTCCCATTTTGGTGATGCGCGCGTCGGTTGGGATAGGCACGCGCAGGAATTCAAATCGCAGGACCCTCGGCCCCGCCTCCTAAGAAAAGACTGGATGCCGCAAGACAAGAGGAAACGTATCGCATGGCAAGCCTTGTGTTGTTCGCCGCGAACCCGTTCGGTAGCCTGACGACGCTCGCGCCTTTCATTCTGATATTTGTTGTTTTTTATATGTTCATGATTCGCCCGGGCCAGCGGCGGCAGAAGACCTGGCAGGATATGCTTTCCAAGCTGAAATCAGGCGATCGAGTGACCACCACAGGCGGCATTCGAGGCATCATTCTTTCGGTAAAAGATGACATCGTTCAGATTCGGGTCGCACCGGACAATATCAAGCTGGAAGTGGTGAAATCCGCCATCGCCAGCGTGACCACGGCGGAGGATGAAGCCAAGTCATGAAGCGCAATTCCTGTAGCATCAGCACACAATTCCATACCATCCTTGTAGACCCAAATGCGTAAGAATCTTACTGGAAAAACTATCCTCATCGTTGCCATTCTGCTGGTCTTCATCGGCGGGATCATCGGCATTCCCAACGGGTTCAGTCCCGCGGCGTTGAAGCAGTCGATCACCAGCCGCATTCACCTTGGGCTGGATTTGAGCGGCGGAACCCACTTGATTTTGCAGGTGATGGTGTCGGAAGCGGTGGGTTCCACCAGCGACAGCGATCTGCAGCGGATCATTACGGACCTGCAGACGGCCGGAGTCACCGGGGCGACTGCCACCAAGCCGCAGCCGAAAACGGACCCCCAGATTATTACCATCACCGGTGTGCCGTTGAACAAGGACGACGCGGTGCGTTCCGCGCTGCAAGAGCAGTTCTCAACCCAGTACAACATCCAGTCCGGAGCGGACAACTCCTACACCCTGACGATGAAGCCGTCGGTGGTGCGGGATCTTGAGACGCGCGCGCTGGACCAGTCGAGAGAAACCATCTACGAGCGTATCAATCGACTCGGCGTCAGCGAGCCCGTGGTGGAGATTTACGGCCCGGGCACGAACGAAATTCTGGTTGAGTTGCCGGGCATTGACGATCCAGGCCGGGTGCGCGACGTGATCCAGTCCACCGCGCGGCTGGAAATTCACGAAGTCCTGGGCGGTCCTTATCCGGATTCGCAGAGCGCGCTGCAGGGCAACGGCGGCACCTTACCTGCAAACTCAGAACTGCTGAAGTCCGACACCGGTTCGGATACGGGCGGCCAATACTATCTGCTGAACAGAATCCCGATCGTTTCCGGGACCGAATTCCGCGATGCGCAGCCCTCGGTAGATGTGAACGGGCGGCCTGACGTTAGCTTTACCCTGACCACTTCCGGCGG
>JAZKAG010000047.1:0-8785 GCA_040389265.1 Acidobacteriota bacterium | reverse complement strand
CGCCAACATTGGCAAGAGCATGGCCATCGTGCTCGACAACACGGTGCGTGAAGTGGCGACCATCCAGGGAGCCATCCGCGACCAGGGGCAGATTTCCGGCGGCGGCATTTCGAAAGACGAGGCGCAGAACCTATCGCTGATGTTGCGTACCGGCGCGCTGCCTGCCTCGATTCACTTTCTGGAAGAGCGGACAATCGGGCCGTCTTTGGGCGCAGATTCGATCCGCCACGGCGTGGAAGCGGCGGTGGGCGGCCTGCTGGCAGTGTTGATCTTCATGCTGGTCTATTACCACGGCGCCGGCATCAATGCCGACCTGGCGCTGATCCTGAACCTGGTGATCCTGCTGGGATTTATGGGGTATGTTGGCGCGACGCTGACCTTGCCGGGAATTGCCGGGGTGATTCTAACCATCGGTATGGGCGTTGACTCCAACGTGCTGATCTTTGAGCGAATACGGGAAGAGCTGCGAGCGAAAAAATCGCCTGCGGCTGCGGTCGATCAAGGATTCCATCATGCGTTCCAGACGATTATCGATACGCACGTCACCACGATCGTTTCCGCCGCGATCCTATTCCTGTTCGGAACCGGTCCGGTGAAGGGATTCGCGGTCACGCTGACGTTTGGTTTGCTGGCGAACCTGTTTACCGCGGTATTTGTCTCGCGTGTCATTTTCGAAGCCCATCTGAATCGCAGGCAGCGCGGCGAGCCGATTTCGATTGGCTAATTGCGTCACGCCGCTGAGGGAAGGTAAATCGGCGGCGGATTAAAAAATACAAGCTGGTAGCCAGCATCGGAGCAAGGCGTGGAATTTTTTGGCGAAGTAAATATCGATTGGCTGGGAAAAAAGTGGTATTTCCTTGGCTTCTCTCTCATCTTCAGCATTGCGGGCTTGATCTCACTTTTTTTCTGGCACGGATTGCCTCTTGGGGTGGACTTCAAAGGTGGCACCCTGATCTATGTGAAGTTTGCGCAGTCGCCTGACCAGGGGCGGATTCGCGCTGCTGCCGACCGGGTGGGGCTGCATGATGTGAGCATTGTGCGGTTTGGACACCCGGGCGATAACGAAGTCATCGTTTCGCTTCCCGAGCGCGACACGAAAGAAACTTCGCTTGATGCCGGCCGGACCGCCATCGTGCATACCTTGCAGCAGAATTATGCATCGAATGGAGCAGCGAACACGGGCAAGCTCGATCTCGACAACGCGACCCGCGAATCGTTGGTGGATTTTCTGACCAAGGCTGATCCATTGCACCTGGCCAATCCCGCAGTGGAAGAGATTCAGTATCCGCAAATCGCGGATACGATCCTGAACTATCGCGACAAGGTGAAGGACGGCTTGATTGAGTCAATCTCCGGCCTGCAGGGAACGGTTCAGCCGGCAGTGGTCTCGGCGTTGGAGCAGGGGGCGTACTTGTCCGGCTTTACGGTGCGCAACACGGAGATTGTGGGGCCTCAGGTAGGGGCGCAGCTACGTCAGAAAGCCGTTTTCGCAACTCTGTACTCGCTGGCGGGAATGCTGGTGTATCTCTGGTTTCGATTTGAGCTGATCTACGGTGTCGCCGCCGTTGTGGCTGTTTTCCACGACACGCTGATTACAGTTGGCGCGTTCAGTCTGGCCAATCGTGAGATGACGCTGACCGTGGTGGCCGCGATCCTGACGTTGATTGGTTACTCGATGAACGACACCATCGTGGTCTTCGATCGCATTCGGGAGAATTTGAAGCTGATTCGCCGCGGCGCATTGTCGGAAATCGTCAACAAGAGCATTAACCAGACATTGAGTCGAACCGTGTTGACTTCGGGACTGACATTTTTGACGGTGCTGGCCCTGTTTCTGTTTGGAGGAGAGGTGTTGAATGGCTTCTCTTTTGCGCTGGTGGTTGGCATTTTGATTGGAACGTATTCGTCGATTGCCGTGGCTGCGCCTATGTTGGTGGCCTATCAGGACTGGCGAGCCAAGCGCGGCAAAGTAGCCGCGCTGCCCGCTGCGAAAAAGACGAAAGCGTAGACGCAAGGTGTTGTTTTGCAGCAGAAACCGATGATGCGGCGGCTCACCTCCTCCTCCGGCGAGCGGCCAAACTTCGGGGAACAATCAGCAAACTGGCATGTTTCGAGAAAGTGACAGGATCGTGAATTTTCTGGGAACTTTGTACCTAATTGCCGGTGTCTAAGTGAGAGCAGGTATGGCGAAGAGAACGCGAGGGGTCCGCTATGTTCGAAGACAGCACGTTTGAGTCGGCTAACAAGTTGAAAACGAAAAGCAAGTACTGGATGATCGCAACAGCGATCTTGAATGCCAGCGTCGTCACCATTTTGATCCTGATACCTCTTATTTACCCGGAAGCGTTGCCCAACCAGGCACTGGCGACGCTATTGGTGGCTCCGCCACCGCCACCCCCACCTCCACCCCCGCCTCCGCCAGAGGTGAAGGTTGTGCAGGTTCACGTACAATCCCTGGCCGATCAGCTGACGGCACCCAGCAAAATTCCGAAAGTCATTAAGATGGTGAAGGAACAGGCCCCACCGCCGGGTGTCTCTGGCGGCGTGCAGGGAATGGGCGGCCTTGGCGGCGGCGGCGGCGTGATCGGCGGCATCCTGGGCAGCATGGGCAATGGTCCCGTGGTGAAGGTTGCAGCGCCTAAGAAGATCACAGTTTCGTCCGGCGTGGAAGCCAGCAAGATCGTCGACCAGGTCCAGCCTGTTTATCCACCCATCGCCAAAGCGGCTCGCATTCAGGGCACGGTTGTACTGGCGGCAACGATCGGAAAGAACGGGACAATCCAAGATCTAAAGGTAGTGAGCGGTCCGGCCATGTTGCAGGAAGCGGCGTTAGAGGCAGTGCGCCGCTGGCGATATCGTCCTACCGTGCTGGATGGGGTACCTGTCGACGTCGACACGACAATCAGTGTTGTTTTCACTTTGAATGAGTGATAACTTCGCATTCACTCGCTCAAAACATGCAGTAGCCCGGTAATAACCAAAGCAAGCTTATCCTTAAGGAGGATAAATTCCTGTGATTCTCGCACACGTATCGCAACTCGTTCCCCACGCGTCTTCTCTCGCGTTCTTCCAAGATCAGCAGCAGGTCGGCTTCAGCATCGTGGACATGTGGCACAACATGGGCTGGCTGCCGAAGGGTGTTGTATTCCTTCTCCTGATTATGTCGGTGTGGTCTCTGGCTGTAATGATCGACCGCGCGCTTTACTTCTCGGCTGCCCGCAAGCAGAGCCGTGAATTTGCCCCCAAGGTTGCCGGTGCATTGAAGGAAGGCCGCCTGGATGAAGCGATCAAGGTTGCCGATCGCAGCAAGAAGTCCCATCTTGCCGAAGTTGTTACTGCTGGCCTGCAGGAGTTTCGCAACTACGGCAGCGGCGGCACGGTCACAGAAGACCAGGTCGAAGCCAGCCAGCGTGCCCTGGAACGGTCAGAAGCGATTGTTCATGCCAAGCTGAAGCGCGGTCTGGGTGGTCTGGCCACCATTGGCTCGACAGCACCCTTCATCGGGCTGTTCGGAACGGTGATCGGTATTCTTGACGCGTTCCAATCCATCGCTACCAACAAAACTTCCGGTATCGGCGCCGTCGCCGGTGGTATTTCGGAAGCGCTGGTCACGACCGCTTTCGGCCTGTTCGTCGCCATCCCGGCCGTTATGGCCTTCAACTACTTCACCAACCGCGTGGAAGCCTTCGACGTCGAAATGGACAACTCCTCCAGCGAATTGGTCGACTACTTCCTGAAGCAAGGCGCACGCCGCTAACTGGAAGCCTGGTTCTTCAGGATGCGGTTTCATACAGGAATAACGGATATGGCCAGGTCGCCACGGTGATCTGGCCTGCCGGGCCGAACCTGAAAACAATTTAGGCTGTGTTCCATGCCCTATGCGCGGTGTGGGGCTTTAGACCTCTGGGAGTTTGTTATGGGAATCGCAAAACGAGACGAAGGTAAAAAGGTCAACTCCGACATTAACGTGACCCCGATGGTCGACGTGATGTTGGTGTTGCTGATCATTTTCATGGTCGTCACGCCGATGTTGAACAACAAGGTGAATGTCGATCTGGCGAAGACGATAAGCGCGGTGCCGCTGCCCGATGCCGACAAAGATGATGCGGTGAAGGTATCCATCGTGCGCGACGGCAGAGTCTATCTGGGTGCGACTCAAGTTGCACTGGCAGACCTGGGCCCCAAGGCGCAGGCGCTGCTGGAAAATAAGCCCAACAAGACGGTATTTATCCGGTCCGATGCGCGCGCTCGCTATGGAGTGGTAATGGACGCAATCGATAATCTGCGGACTGCAGGCGTCGACGAAGTAGCGTTCCTGACGGAGCCGGAACAGAATGCGACGCCGCCAGCCAATCAAAAGAATCCGCCCAATCCATCCGGCGATTAAGAGTGGAAGCGCGTTTCGCGGGCAGCTTATCGCCGCGCGCGTTTTGGGCAATGCAGGTTGACGAAAATTAAGCGCGGGCGCTCGGTCGCACCGAACCCGCAGTTTCTTGAAGCGAGGATAATCTCATGGCAATGACAGGTGGAAACGTCGGCGGTCTTTCGTCGACCCCGAACGTCACCCCTCTTATCGACGTACTGCTGGTGTTGTTGATCATTTTTATGGTCATCACGCCCACCACGCCTCACGGCCTGGACGCGCTGGTACCGCAGCCGCCGAAAAATCCCACCCATCAAAACAACAGCGACACCACTATCGTTGTGCAGGTGCTTGCTTCTCCTGGAGGCAAGGCTGCTTACAAGATTAATGAAACCGATGTTGCGCACAGCCAGCTGTTGCCCCAATTGGAAGCGATCTATGCCACCCGCGCCACCAAGGTGATGTTCATCAAGGGCGATCCGAATCTTGACTGGTCAGCGATTGCGGACGTCGTTGACATTGGCAACCAGGCCAACGTCGACCATATCGGCGTGATCACTCCTAAAATTGCTGCCGGCCAATAGCGGCAGCGTCACAGCCCTGTTGAATCGCGATTCCGCCGGCGGTCACAGGTGCATTCGAGAACTTTCTCAATTGCACGAAACAGAGTAAGATCGCTCAGTAAGGAAATCACAACTTCTGCAAAGGTTTTCCCTGCCGTTCCAGCCTGGGCGGGCGTCGACTGATTGTAAGGAGAGGTCAAGCCGAATGAATCGCATTGTACGTCTTCCGGTCATGGCAGCGCTGCTATGCACTGTGTTATTTCTCACCACCGGATGTAGCCGACTTAAAGCCCGTGACCACTTGAACAAGGGCGTAGAAGCTTTCAAAACGGCTCGTTACGAAGAAGCCATCAACCATTTTCAGCAGGCAGTCGCGCTCGATCCAACATTGCCGATGGCGCGCCTCTATCTAGCGACCGCATATTCCCAGCAGGTAATTCCCAACCTTCAAACACCCGACAATCTAAAGAACGCTCAGCTGGCCATTCAGAACTTTCAGATAGTGCTGCAGAAAGAACCGAATAACATCAACGCTCTGAAGGGAATTGCGGCGCTCTATCTGAACATTCAAAACTTCGATCAAGCCAAGGCATATCAGAATAAAGTGATTGGCGTAGATCCGAAGGATGCGGCTGCGTATTACACCATTGGCGTAATCGACTGGACTGTCGCATACAAGAACGCCATCCCGGTGCGCCAGTCTCTGGGACTTCACGATAACGGCGATCCAATCAAAGACAAGAAAGCTTGCCAGGCGCTGGCGGACAAGAATACTCCGCTGATCCAGGAAGGTCTGGACGTTTTGACCAAGGCCACCCAGCTGAAAGAAAACTACGACGAAGCGATGGCGTACATCAACCTGCTCTATCGCCGCAAGGCCGAGACTGAATGCGGAAACGAAGACGCCCGCAAGGCGGATTTGGCGACTGCTGACAGTTGGGTGCAGAAAGCCATGGCTGCCCGCAAGGCGAACCAGATCAAGGCGAACCAGAACGCTCCGAAGGGCATTGTTCTGGGTAAGTAGTTTTTCGAAAGCTGCAGTATAAAGTCTCAAGTCAAAGGCCTCCGAATGTTTCGGGGGCCTTGATATTTTCTGCGGTAACCGGGCAAAGTGATCTATCTCACACCTGGTCCAACCGCAGAGCCGGTACACTGAGCTTTGAAGAAGATCAAGAAAATTCTGATTGCCAATCGCGGCGAAATCGCACTCCGAATTCTTCGCGCCTGCAAAGAACTAGGAATTGCCTCGGTCGCCGTGTACTCGGACGCAGATCGCACCAGCCTGCATGTCGCGTACGCTGACGAGGCCTATCGGCTGGGTCCCTCACAGGCGCACGAATCGTATCTGCGCCCTGACCTGGTGCTGGATATCGCCCGGAATTGTGGTGCGGACGCGATTCATCCTGGCTACAGCTTCCTGGCCGAAAATGTCGGCTTTGTCGCGGCTTGTGAAGCTGCGGAGATTCATTTTCTGGGACCCAGTTCCAACGCGATGCGAAAACTGGGATCGAAGACCAGCGCCAGGCAAATCGCGGATGCCGCTGGACTGCCGCGCGTTCCCGGATCGCTGGGACCCGTGGAGTCGCTGGCGGAAGCGAAGCGGGTAGCGGCGCAGGTGGGCTATCCCATTCTGTTGAAGGCAGTCGCCGGCAGAAGAGGGAAAGGGATGCGGATCGTGCATTCCAGGGCCAAGCTGGAGCACGCGTTGGAGAGTGCGCGGGCGGAAGCTGAACAGGCATTCGGCTCGGGCGCGGTTTACCTGGAGAAGTTGATCGACCATGCCCGCTCCATCGAGGTGCAGGTTGTTGCCGACCGGCATGGGCATTGTGTTTCGCTGGGGGAGCGCGAAAGCAGCGTGCAGCGCCGCCGCCAGAAAATCATCGAAGAAGCTCCCTCGCCGATCGTAGATGAAGGGTTGAGGACGCGCATGGGCGAGGCCGCAGTTCGCCTTGCCGAGGCAACGGGATATACCAATGTCGGGACGGTTGAGTTTCTCCTGGACTCAAAGCGGAACTTCTATTTTCTTGAAATGAATCCGCGTTTGTCCGCAGACCATCCTGTAACGGAGTTTGTGACCGGACTCGACCTGGTCCATCTACAGATCAGAATTGCTGAAGGTGCGCCGCTTCCGTTCACGCAGCAGGAGATTCAAATTCGTGGGCATGCCATCGAATGCCGCATTTATGCCGAAGATCCGGAAAGGGATTTTCTTCCTTCGCCGGGGAAGATCTCGCGTTTTCGACAGGCCTCTGGGCCAGGAATCCGCGAAGATTGCGGGGTCTACGAAGGCTGGACGGTACCGCTGGAATACGATCCGCTGATTTCCAAATTGATCGCTTTCGGTTCCACTCGCGACATGGCGATTGAACGCATGCTGCGTGCCTTGTGTGAGTACCATGTCGGCGGCATTGCAACCAATGTCCGCCTATTTCGGCGCATTTTGCGCGACCACGATTTTCGGGCAGGCAAGGTTGACATCAGTTATCTGGAACCATTGCTGGCGAAATTTCGATTGAAAGCTGAAAAGGGAAGCAGCGAACGCCAGGCACTGCGAGAGCAGGTGGCTGTGATTGCCGCATCCATCTTTCATCAGAAAGAGAGCGGAACGGCAGCGGAAGATTCCGAGCGTACACCGTTCTCCGTGAACGGTAATGGATCCGAAGCTTCCTCGAAATGGAAGTCTGCGGCACGCAGCGAGGCGCTTCGATCATGACTTATGACATTGAAGTGCGCGGCCACAAACACACGCTTTCTGTCGAGCATGACCCCGGTAGCACAGAACGATTTTTGCTGGACGGCAAGCCTTATGCTGCCGAAGCACGCTTTCTTTCCCCGCGGGTTTTGTCGTTGCTGATCGACGGGCGATCCTATCGGGTGGTCTTCGATCCTCGTCCAGGCGCCGAAGCAGTGGTGGTGGGAGAGCATCGCATGACCTTCACCATTACAGATCCGAGGTCGTTGCGAGCGCAGAAGAGACCGGCAGCCGGCGAGAGTGGATCGCACTCGATCACCGCTCCGATGCCAGGTCTGATCGTTAATCTGCTGGTGGCTGTCGGCGACACGGTAACGGCGGAGCAGCCGCTGATCGTGATGGAAGCGATGAAGATGCAGAATGAGCTAAAAGCTCCCAGGGCAGGCAGAGTGACACGGGTCGCTGTCAATGCGGGTGCCATTGTGCCCGCTGGAAAGATGCTTCTCGTGATCGAGTAGCTGGGTGTCCATGTGATGCATTTCTTATCTCGGCGAAGATTCGAAGTGAAGTGATGGGCGAGCTAATACGCGTGAATTAGCTCGACGCTGATGCCGCCGATGTTGTCCGTCTCCATATAGTCGTATTGGCCGGAATCTTTTTTGCCCACATCTCCCCACGCACCCGCTTGCCAGATACCGTACCCACGCTTCTTATATGCGGCAACGGTCGTTGCCAAGTCATCGACGGGCATTCCTATGTGCTGAATTCCCTCTCCGTGAAGCTTCAGATAATCCGCATAGATGTTGGCAGGAGTTGCGGGTGCAGAGATCCACTCGACAGCGAACTGAGGGTTGTAGCGCTGAAAGCCTACATCAAAATAAAACCACAAAGGCTTGCCGCGATACCTCATATCTATGCGAGGAGTCGCATGTTCGATCGGGATCGATGCAAATCCGAGCCGCTGCCAATAGGCAGAAACAGGTGGAATGTCGCGAACAACAGCTCCGAAGTGCGACACCGTCGATTTGCCGGACGGACGGACGACGATTATTGAGCCAGCTCCCAAAGTCGCTCTGCCAAATGAAAAAGAGAGCGTTCTCAATGCCCTTGATCATCCGATTGGCGCCCGTCCTCTACGCGAATGGCTAACGCCGGGCGCGCGGGTTT
>JAZKAG010000046.1:0-4349 GCA_040389265.1 Acidobacteriota bacterium | reverse complement strand
GCCAGCAAGACCGTCCAGTGAATGGCAATGGAATCGGCGCGTGGGACTGTTCCTGCAGGAAGCTTGCGCACGGCGACGATCATCGCTTCAGCTAGCAAGACACCGACGCCGCAACCCAACAGGCTCAGCGTCAGCCCCTCCGATAGCATCTGGCGGACAAGCCGCATTCTGCCCGCTCCAAGGGCCGCACGCATAGCGAATTCCTGTTGACGACTCAGGCTCCTCGAGATCAGCAAGTTAGAGACGTTGGCGCAGGCGATCAGCAACACCAGCGCTAGCGCTCCGAAAAGAGAATAGAGAACCGGGCGTACGCGTCCTGTCAGGGCTTCCTGGTAAGGTGTGGCCTGGAATGCAATCGTGGTGCCCGTGTCTGTTTGGCGTAGTCGCGTGGCAATGGCATCAAGCTCGTGCTGGAGTTGCGCGAAGCTCACTCCAGGCCGAAGCTGAGCCACAATATTGAAGAAGTGATAGCCCCGGTTGGAGAGCATCTCCTTGCTTGGCTGCACGGGCAGCCAAACTCCATTGCGTACAAGCGGGCCAACCGATTCAGGAAAACGAAACGCACCAGGCATAACGCCGACGATGGTGTGCGGCTTGCCCCCAATTCTTACAGAGCGCCCTACGATGGCGGGGTCGGCATGGAAGCTTCGCCGCCATAGATCTTCTGAGAGCAGGACCACATCCGCATCGCCGGTTTGGCCCTCGGCATTGCTAAACGTGCGGCCCAGCAAAGGATGTACGCCGAGCATAGAAAACAGATTTGTCGTGACACGTGGTGCGGCGACACGTTGCGAAATCTCCTTCGTCTGAATCACGCTAGCATCTGGTGAATAGCCAGCTACATCCTGCAATAGTTTCGACTGAGCACGGATGTCACGATAGTTCAACCAGGACGTTGATCCGAAACTTGGCTTTTCGGTGGGGGGACCGATAAAGACTAAGCGGCTGGAGTGCGCGTAAGGCAGCGGACGCAAGAGCACGCTCTCAACGACCGTAAACATCGCGGTGTTGGCGCCGACGCCCAGTGCCAGGGTCAGAATAGCGAGGAGTGCCATTCCAGGCGCCTTGAGCAACTGCCGCACACCAGAATGCATGTCCTCCCAGATGCTTTCGACGAGCGGCCACATCCAGACTTCGCGGCTGCGCTGTTCGATGAGCGTAGCGTTACCGAAGGCGCGGCGTGCAGCGTGGATGGCTTCTTCGCGAGGCATTCCGTCGGCGATAAGGGCTTCGATCTTCTCGTCGAGATGCTGCTGCATCTCCTCGGACAGGTCGGCGGAGAACCTGTGACGCGAAAATATGTGGTTCAGCCAGCGCTTCATCTGCTTCTCCTATTCCCCACGCAAGGCGACCATGGGATCGATCGACGCCGCGCGACGTGCGGGAATAAAGCAAGCAATCAGGCCGACAAAGAGCAAGATTGCGGCGACTGCGGAGAACGTGACAACATCTGTCGGGCGCACACCGTAAAGAAGGCTTGCCAGCAGCCGCGTCACTCCCATGGCAGCTGCAATTCCCGCGGCCACTCCACACAGAAGCAATAGGAGACCTTGCCGCACAACCAGCAACAGCAAATTGATTCGTTGTGCTCCGAGAGCGCTTCGAATCCCTATTTCGCGCGTGCGGCGAGCCACCTCATATGAGAGCAGTCCGTAAACGCCAACGCACGCCAATGCCAGCCCCAGCAATCCGAAAAGCGCAAATAACCGCGCCACCAGCCGCTCATTAAACAGGGTTCGGTCGACGGTCTCCGATTGAGTCCTCATCCGGATCACGGGCAAATTGCCCTCGGTCTGATTCACGATTTGCCGTACCGCTGGTATGAAAACCCCGGGAGATGCAGCTGTGCGCAACTCAAACGTGGCACCCCGCTCCGTCAGCGGCACATAAGTCGTCGGGGCATCGGGACTTTGAAGGTCTTGATACTTTGTATTTCGCACGACTCCGACGATCAGATATCGCGGGTCTTCCGCGTCGTCGCCGCCGATATGCAAGCCAATCGGATCCCTTCCTTGCAGGTATTTTTTTACAAATGCCTGGTTGACAATCGCTACCAAAGGCTTCCCACTCATGTCCTGCGGACGGATTATCCGTCCGTCGACGAGAGGAATTTTCATGGTTGTGAAAAAGTCCTGGCCGATGGACAGCATTTGGGTCACCACACTTTTCTTGTCTGCTCGTCCCTCAACCCGCACGCTTCGTGTCCAGAGTCCATCGTCCAGCAGCGCATCCGACGAGTAGCTGACGCTCACGATTCCCGGAAGTGCGGTCAGCCGTTGTTGCAGATTTGCATACAGCTCCGCGATTCGCTGCCCCTTATATCCGGCAAGTTCGGGTTCAATTTGGAACAGCAGCAGGTTCCGGGTATCGAATCCAGGATCGACACTATACAGTTTGTCGAGCGTGCGCAGCAGGAGGCCCGCACCTGACAGCACCACGACGGACAATGCGACTTGGACAATCACCAAGGCGCTGCCAACGCTTAATCGCGGCCTGTTCCCGTGCCGTGTTGCGCCGGAGCTTCCTTTGAGCTCTGTTGCAACGTCGGCTTGTGCTCCGCGGAACGCTGGCGCTAAGCCAAATCCAATCCCGGTGAGGATGGCTATGCCCATCGCAAACAGGAGAACCGGCGCGTTCGGATGCAGATCGATCCGCATCGGAACATATGCATTTTTCAAAAAGAACTTCGCCAGTCCTGTCGCTCCCATGTACGCCACTAGCGCACCGAGCGCCGCGCCCGCGAACGAGAGCAGTAGGCTCTCCGTCAACAACTGCCGAATGACGCGCCGTTTTGCCGCGCCCACGGCGAGGCGCACCGCCATTTCCTTTTCGCGCGCCGCTCCGCGCGCCAGCATTAACCCTGCTACATTGGCGCAGGCGATCATCAATATGATTCCCACCGCGGCCATCAGCAACATAAGCGGCTTTCCGAACCGAGTACGAAACCCTGCGAGTCCGGTTTGCGCAGACAGTAGACTCAGGCGAGGATCGCCCGTCATCTTCCAGTGGGGCTTTTCGCCACGTGTCGTCTGATTAACGAACCAGACATTCATCGCTGCCTGGGCTTGCTCTCGCGAGACGCCGGGCTGCAGCCGTCCCACCTCCGTCAACCACCACGAGCTTTCATCTGGGGTACTGCTCGCCCAAGACAATCCCAGCGGCGTTGCCTGTTGCAGCGGAACCCACAAATCCAGCGACGTCCCTGGTGTCAACCGGGTAAATCCCCGATCAGCTACTCCCACGATGGTGAACACGACATTATTCAGGCGGAAGGTTCGCCCCACGACGTTTGTGGCGCCGCCGAACGCGCGTTGCCAATACCCATAATCGAGCACCGCCACAGCCGGAGCTCCCGGCTTGTCATCCTCCGGCGTGAACGTCCTGCCGAGCGCGGCCCGAACTCCAAGCGCCTCGAAGAAGTTGCCCGAAACCAATTCACCCTGGGCGATGCTGGCCGGTCCGTTGCCGCTCAGATCCATTTGTTCCGGCCCGGCGAACGCCATCACGCTCGAAAACAGGTCTTTGCGTCTTGCAACCTCTTGAAACATCGGATAGGAAAGGACGCAGCCACTGTGGCCGGCAGATGTGTCAGACGCACAATCCCCGCGGCTGTGTGTCCCGACGTGATTCGGCCACGTGCGCGCAGACCATCTCATCACAACCAATTCGTCCGGGTTTTGCACCGGCAGCGACCGCAGGAGGACTGCATTCACCAGGCTGAAGATGGCAGTGTTTGCCCCGATACCAAGCGCCAGCGTCAGCACCACTGTCATCGTGAAGCCTGGTGATTTGCGGAGTTGCCGCAGCGCAAATTTGATGTCGGCCCAGATGCTTTCAATCAATGGCCACATCCAGACTTCGCGGCTGTGCTGCTCGATCAGGGTGGCATTGCCGAAGGCGCGGCGTGCGGCGTGGATGGCTTCTTTACGCGACATTCCGTCGGCGATCAGCGCTTCGATCTTCTCTTCCAGATGCTGTTGCATCTCCTCGGACAAGTCGGTGGCGAGTTTGGTCCGGGAAAACATTTTTCGGAAGCGGTTCATCGTGGACTCCTCAGCAGCGGTTGCGTCGAGGATGAACCCACATCTTCCGCCGCAGCGGACGAGATGTGGGTTCATCCAGATATCTCAGGAGGCGTTGGGGGCGAGGACAAGGGTGATGCCTTCAAGCATCTGCTCGAAGCGGGAGACTTCACGCTGCAAATGCCGGGCTCCTTCGGGCGTGATGCTGTAGGTTCGCACCCGACGGTTGGACGCCGAAATCTTCCATTCGGCCTCGACCAGGCCTGCTTTCAACAGGCGTTGGAGCGCGGGGTAGAGCGATCCTTCCTCCACCTGCAGCAGGTCGTG
>JAZKAG010000045.1:52685-61624 GCA_040389265.1 Acidobacteriota bacterium | reverse complement strand
ATGCCGTAAAATTGTAAGCCTGTACCGTACCCGCCGGATTTACCACAAAGGGATAATGACCTTCTCCGTAATAGGCACCAAAGGTCCACGTTGCCAACTTGGGATCGTAGTTTAATGCCTCGTGATCCGGCATCAAAAGCACGTTGAAATTGCTATTCGTGCTGTTGCAGCCTATCGGACCTGGCTTGCAGCTTCCCACCTTGATGACCGATTCTTCCGGTGCCTGATTCGCAAGGAAAGAATCATCCCAGTCTCCGCCGAGATTGTATCCAACCCCGGGCTGCATATGTGTTCCTCCATAGCCCAAATACCTGTTCTGGTCAGTCTTGTTGTTGATCTGGAAGCCCACAAATGGCATTCCGCTTAACAGGTATCCGTAACTCATTCCATACAGCGCCCCTCCGTTGTACAAGCGAGGCAGAAACTGGTTGACCCCCCGGCCCACATCGTGACCGGTATAAATCCACGGATAATGCGCCTCCATAACCGTGTCGCCCGACGCAAACGCAATTGGCATCGGCATGGTCGTCATTGTCCCGTCCACTCGGTTCGTGGCTATGTTTAAGACGCTGTTCACGCGAACCGCGGGGTACAGCTTGTAATTCGTATTGCAGAAAGATGCCGTGCCGGATGTCGGTACAGCGCCCGTTGGTGTAGTTGGCAAATAGTAGGAAAACTCGTTTGCGTTATTGACAGTCGATCCCCAACTGACGACGTAATTCCCGTTGTAACTAGCATTCGGAGTGTTGATTGCCAGCGTCATTCCATTGATTGGCGATAAGTCTGCACCGGAATTGAAAGGCACATTCGACGCGACCACCACCGTGTGGTTATCACTCTGCAGTTGAAACAAAAAGGCATTCAGCGTGAAGCACTCTCCGCCGCCTTGGGTGCTCCCTCCATTCATTTCATTGCTGACACCCAGTACAGGCAGCGTATAGCCAAGATTAGTTCGCTGACTTACGTAGTAGAAGGTGGTCGAATTCGGAGAACCCTCTACAGGGAACACCTGGCTAATTCCGTTGTTATTGCTATCACCGCTGAATACATCCGCCTGCTCTTCGGCCCCATAACCGCACAGCCCTCCATGAGCAAAGAACAACCCGTTTAAATGCGGGAAGCGCAGATTGAGTAGCATCACCTGCTGCGTCACGGAGTTATACGTGTAATTGACCGTCTCATATTCTTCCTGGTCGGCAATGCAAGCAGTGCCTGAGGCAGGTAGGTAACACGCACCGGATGAATCGGAAGATTGCAGCGTACTCGGAGTACAAAATCCTGAAGGTAATCCAGTTTGCGGCGAAGAAACCGCGGAATAAGACGCCACAACATTGGCCATAATGGATGACGCCGGATTGATCTGCCCAGAGGCTGAAGGGATAAAGCCCCTCGGCTGATTTCCCGGGGTGCATCCCGTGGCGCCGCCCACACCATTATCAGTTCCCGCATAACATAACTGAATCATTGTCGACACGGGATAATTGGCATTGCTATCGGTGGCTGAATTTGGATTTACCGCGCTATTTCCGCTTGGCCCGGTGGGTAGCGCTCCCGCGTAGCTTGTGATCGAGTTCCCGGTGATCACCACGGCTGGATTTGTGTCCAGAAGTTGCCTGTCTTGACCCTCCGTACCCTGGCCCGCAGTCCCGTTCGTAGCGACCAACGTGCTGCCAACTGCAGCCGTGGCCTTAACCGTTCCCCTGTATACAACAGGATCCTCCGATACCGTGAAGTCTCCTCCGTGACACCCTTCATCGTTGCCGGCGTTCAATCCGCCGTCGCATGTGACAAAGGTAGTCATCGCTAGGCAGTCACCAGTTCCATGGCAGTTCACCACGTTTTCAAGAGATTCCTGTTGACCGGAGGTATAACTGGTCGCAGCGAAGGAGACGTCATTGTAGTAAGTTTTGAACATGTACTCCGGCTGGCCTGCACCGAAGTAGTTGTCGAAGTTGTATCCTCCGGCGAAGTCAGTAGTTTGAATATATTCCGATCCCGCTAGGTTTCCGCTGTATTGAGGCCACTTTTGATAATCAAGCGTGATTGCGGATGTAATTGTCTGTCCTGCCGACTGCCCTGGAACTTTAGAGAACGGATTTTCATAGTAATCGGCCGTGACACCGTTTCTGGTGTCATGGACGTGCGTATTCATCGGCCAGGGCATATTTTGCGTATTGTTTCCGAAAAGATAAGACCCATACCCTTGCGGATTTTCATTGTTTTTGTAAGTTGGATCCACGTAAACAGTGCAGCCACTCAGACCATTGGGAGAGCTGGTTGAGCAATTCGTACTATTCATCAGGTTGGAAATGCCGTTGTTCAGACTTCCCGTTTGGAATTGGCTGGCGTAGTAATTGCCCTGAAAGATATTCACCGCAAGATTGGAACCAACTGGCTGCTGAACAGCTTGTGTAGCTTTCGGCGCCGAAGAAATCACATTCGTTACCGCGGCGGTTATCGGAGCCACAGCACTATCGACGTAGTTTTTTGTCGCCGCTTGCATTGCCGCCGTCGGATCGGCGTCCAGTTGCAAGGCACCGTTTAATGTCCCACCATTCAGAGGCAAGTAACTTCCTAGAAGTGAATTGATCTGTGTCGTGGAAACGGTTTGAACGGCTACGCTTGCCGGCACGACCAGGCTCCGTATCGCTGCGACCGTGATGGTGGGAACGTTCGGCACGGACCAATACTCCGTGCTGACCGTGCCATCATCGAGATGATATACAGCCGTGTAATAAGAACCTGCGGGCGTCGATCCCACATTCGGGGCCAGATTGAGAGTGACGTCTCCACCACTGCCAATATTCGCGGTCTCATCCCCCGCCACCACTGTTTTGCCTGTCGCCGTTACAAATGCCGGCCAAGTCACCAGAATCGTTCCCGTCGCCGTCGTTCCGTCAGCGTGGTACACCGTGTCCTGAACTTCCGTGGTCGTCACTTGCGCACGGCTCGGGACCCCAAGCAAAACGATGCACAGAGTCAAGCCAGCGAATCGCCATAACGAAATTGCCGGCAAACAGTTCAGCCCCGTTCTTATGGATCGATCTTGTTGCTCTCTTGTCTCTTTCATCCGTCTCCCTCACTGCATAAACTCAAATGTGCGACCTTGCGCCGTCTTCGTCTTCACTCTGGCCGCCGCAACAGTAGATTGTCGAGCAACGAGTCGCAGAGTTGTTCGTTAGTGCGTTCGTTGGCTCGAGGCAGCTGTTCCGCTGTCAGTTGGCTAAGATCCAAAAGCAATTTTGTATGTTGATATCCGCCCGCTGCCGCCTTCTCGATTAGCCCTTGCAGAATCTGCGGCCACGCGGAAAGCACCTGCGACCTGGCGTATTTCCGGTACCCATCGCGGTTCTCGGAAATGACAGTCGGATCGACATTTTGGACGCTGATACGGGCTCCGCTCCTTCTTTGCGTCACCCGTTTAGTTATGGGAGCCCGACGGCTCGACCTTTCCTTCGCCACACCCTTCCACCCGTCCTAAACACGAAGAAGATAAAGTGGCTCCCATTTCTGGTTGCCTCTTTATCTTCTTCGTGTCAAATTCAATCTAAAGTGTTGTCTGAAAGCTAACGATTGACGATTGCGAAGCTAACCCTGCCGATCGTATCGTACCTCGCCGTGTTCTTCTTTCACCGTGACTTAAGACTAACAGGGCGAAGCACAATTGCACGCCATCTTGATTCAGCAGGACATACATTTAAATCAATGACTTCCAGAAGCCATCATCGCGTTGTACTTGACTCACACATTGAATCGATTTCGAGGAGTCGACGTTCAATGAAGATTTTCGTGAGCCCATCAAGCGCTTCCCCATATCTTCGTACAATCGTTCGCAGGCTCACCCTAAGTATTCCCGCCGCTTCACCCTGCGTGTATTCCTGCAGCGCGATCCTTCGAATAACTTCCTGCGAAAACCCGTCCAGCATCTTCAAACATTTCTCTACGTCATAGACAAAGATGACAGAGTCCTCGAAACTCGTCACTCGATAGGTACTCATCTTGCCCCGAAAAGCGTCATGCCCCAGCAGCGCCGGCATCCTTCCGACACTTAAGCAAAGCCGTGAGTACCTTCGCAACATTGCCTCGGTGTACTTTCGGTAGAACGCTAATTCAGGCTTGAGCTCTTGTCTCTTCTGCTTTTCCTCATCACGACTCGTCGGTTTAACTTGCACCGCGAGAAGTCGCACTTGTTCGCAGGCCTGCAGGTCGTATAAAGGGAATGCCGCACTCATTGCAGACCTCCTTCGATCGCGTGCATCGCTACTAGATGGACCCCTTTGCGCGGGCGCCCCTTAGGTCTGCGACTCAGCGGGGCTGGATAGTCCGCAAAGTGAACTGTGCACTGGCGGCAGTAAACATCACTAACTGTGTGATTGCGCAACCAAAGTCGACCGCAACCTTCGCAGATTTTCAAATGTAAGCAGGATTGGCTCATAACGTAATGATCTCCAAGGCAAAAAATATTCAATGCTCCCAAAGACAGAAGATCTTCCTTCATCTCAAGGTAGCGCTTGAGAAGACTGCGTGGCCGCGGAACTCTTCGGTTCAGCGTTAGCCCAACTGGCACGTCTTCTGCGTGAACAACGAATGGCTTTTCACTCTGCGCACGCATGTCAGGGCAACAAGGAACAATCCTTGTTACTGAACAGGCCGCAATCGCAGCAAGAAAGTTGTCTCGCCGTTACGACCCGAGCGCAGCTGAATCAGCCGCCTCAAAGCGTCCACAGTCGCCTCAATAGTGCCGTGAGCCGGACTGCGGATACTTCACCGTGATGACCTGGATTTGGGAGAAGGGGAGGCCAACAGTGTTCAGTCTCTGGATAGAGGAAAAGCGTCAGTCTGTAATACTATTCATACAGAAATATGTCAACAAATAAATGTCTGCAATGCTATTTCTTTTCCCAAAAAAGATCTACCGACTCCATCTCACCTTCGACTTATCTGTATTTCTTTTAGATATATGTTTATCATTGACATATCTTTGTGATATATTTCCCTCATGAAGTTTGAAAATCTTCATGAGAACCTTCGACTGGAGATTCTGCGACGAATCGAACGCGGCACTCTCACCGGTTCTACCCTCGCTCGCCTGACAGATTTTCAGCAGGCACACATCTCGAACTTTCTAAATCGAAAACGC
This sequence comes from Acidobacteriota bacterium, assembly GCA_040389265.1. GTDB lineage: Bacteria > Acidobacteriota > Terriglobia > Terriglobales > Acidobacteriaceae > JAKAAZ01. Next base: position 56,484 of record JAZKAG010000045.1, on the reverse strand, counting down.
TCACTCAGTCTAGAAGGTCTGGATCGCGTGCTCGAATCTCAGAATATGTCGATTATCGACTTGCTCCCGCCCGATTTGATTTCCCCGTCCCCATCTCTTCTGTCTGGCACTTCCTTAACTCAAACCATATCCGTCGTAACGCACACCGCCGCAGCTTCCTCCGCCCGCATCCAATCCCCCGAGACTATTGACACAGTCGAGGTCCCCAATGGGGTCATCCACGCCTGTCGTGCCCACCCTCTCCCCGGCAGAGAACTTTGGCAGCGCTTCATCGCAGTCCGTGTCGACGCTATTCAGGGCGCGGCGATGGAACCTCTACTCCGTCAACATTTCATCGCTGTCATCGACCGCCATTACAATTCGCTGACTCCCTATCGGCTTGGATCTCCAACCGTCTACGCCGTGCGCGGTTCAGATGCCCTCCATTTATGTTTCCTTGAGTATGAAGCCGATCGCCTCGTCGTTCGCCCTCGCAGCCAGCGAATCCCAGTCCTCCTGATTGCCCTGGCAGCTAATGAACAACCTGCCGATCGCATCGTCGGACGAGTGTGCTACGTCTTCTCCGAGTTTTGAGACGTCCCCATCGCCACTTCCCATGCAAATTTGCTCTACTTTGTCTCATCCTTCCCCGTGATCTGCTAGCATCGCCTTTTGGAGGAATCATTGCATATGGAACAACTCCCCGTTGGTATGGGTGCCCGCCGGAATGAGGACATCGCATTAGATCTCTTAAAGTTCGTTGCCGTCACTGCAAGTGTCGGTCGCCCCACCACACCGACGGCCGGCTTTGTCGCCGGCGGCAGTCCAAAGACGGAAGATCAGGTCAGCCATTTGCTGGAGCTCTACACACGCTGCCTTCGCGCAGTCGAAGGAAAGTAGCTGCACCGCTTGCCAGGTCTAGCCCCATCTCGAGTTGTGGTTGTCGGGGCTGGAATCTTTGGCCGCAATCACCTGCGCATCTGGCGTGCGCTTGAAGAAGCGGCAGCTCCGGTCCATCTCGTTGGGATTGTCGAACCGGTTCCTGCAGCTGCGAACAATCTCGCCGCGGATTTCCACGTTCCCGTCTTCGCCTCTACTTCAGAATTGCTCCGCTCCATGGAGCCTCCCGACGCTGCGTCAGTTGCGGTTCCCACTTCGCACCACGCTTCGGCGGCTGGGGAACTCTTGTCTGCCGGCGTTGACGTACTGGTAGAAAAACCGTTTACCACAACTCTGCAGCAGGCAGATGAGTTAATTGCTCTGGCACACCGTCACCAGCGAATTATCCAAGTCGGCCACCTCGAACGATTTAATCCTGCAGTTCGTGCGGTTCGCTCCATTGTGTACAATCCGCTTTTCTTTGAGGTCCACCGTCTTAGCATCTTTACTCCTCGAGCCCTTGATGTCGACGTCGTTCTCGATCTCATGATCCATGACCTCGATATCGTTCTTAGCTGGACCCACTCGCCAATTCGTGTGTTACACGCGGTCGGTCTCCCGATCCTTTCCTCAAAAGTCGATATCGCGAATGTTCGCATCGAATTTGAGTCCGGCTGTGTCGCCAATTTCACCGCCAGTCGCGTCAGCACAGAACGCGTGCGCAAAATCCGCTTCTTTCAACCGCACCAATACGTTTCCGTCGATTACGCCCGCCAGGATGTTCTGTGCATCGACGTCCCTGCCCTGCATACCCCAGATCAGGACCAGCCCACCTCTCACGATGTGCCTGCTGTAGCTTTTCAGCCAGCCGAAACGGCCCATCCGATCCCTGAATTTGCAATGCGCAAACTTGAGATTTCCGCAGGGGAGCCCCTGCGCCTCGAGTTGGAATCCTTTTTAAGATCTGTTAGGGAACGCACAGAGCCTGAGGTTACTGCTCAGGACGGCCGCGCAGCCCTGGCCGTTGCTTTGGAAGTCAGCGCTGCAATCTATGCTCATCAGTCGCGCGCCGGCCTCCTCTAGTCAACTTCGCAAATCAGGCATTTTAAATACTGCGTTTCAGGAATAGTAAGGATCGCCGGATGATCGAAAGCCGCTCCGCGAGTTTCCAACAGCCGCACCCGTTTCCCCGCATCACTCGCCGCTTCTGCGACCGCAGCCTGGAATTCCACCAGCGGTACATGATGCGAGCACGAACAGGTCACTAACGTTCCTCCCGGTCGCAGCATTTTCAGCGCTCGCAGATTCATCTCCTTATAGCCTCTCAATGCGCCTTCTACCGCCCGTTTCGATTTGGCAAATGCAGGCGGATCCAACACAATTGTGTCGAATTCTTCGCCACTGTCGCTCCAGTCTCGTAGCAGATCGAAAGCATTAGCTTCAATCCATTCCACCCCGCTACCCGACCCGGTCAGTCGGTCTCGGTTGATATTCAGATTTCTGTCGGCGACTTCTAGCGCAGACCTGGAAGCGTCCACTCCAGTCACCTGCGAACAGCACCGAGCGAGATGCAACGCGAAGCCGCCCTGGTAAGTGCAAACATCCAGCGCTCGACCGCGAGCGTGCCTCTCCGCCGCCCGGTAGTTCTCTCTCTGGTCTAAAAATGCCCCCGTCTTTTGCCCCGCATTCGCGTCAAAATTGAAACGCAGTCCATTCAGTTCAAAAACCGTCGCCAATATCGGATGGCCCGCATGCCGCGTATAAAGCGGCTCCGTCGACGGTGCCTCTAATTGTTCCAATTCTCGAATGCGCGAGTCAGGCCGCTCAAGAATCGTCTCCGGCTGCAGCATTTCACTAAAAACATCGACGGCCACCACTCGCACGTCGGCGGCATGCGTCCCTTGTGTCAGCAGTTGCAGAATCACCAGCTCTCCATAGCGATCCGCCACGATTCCGGGCAGTTCGTCAGCCTCCCCGAATACAAGCCTACAGGCGTTCGTTTCACTCGACCCCTGCAATTTGTCCAGACGCATTTGCACCGCTCGGCGCAATCGCTGGCCGACTAACTCCAGGAATTCAATGCGATCGCGTAGCAATTTGGGAGTTATCATTCGCAGCGTGATGAGTGACGAATTGCTGTAGATGGCGGTTCCCAGCGGAACACCCCTTTCGTCAGTCACGCGAACCAGTGAACCAGGCGCAACCCTGTCGCCCCCCGGCTGCGCACTCACGGCTTCCACATCGGATTGATAAACCCACGGGTGGCCGGCTCGCACTCGGGCTGCTGCCCGGCGACTAATCCTGACTATAGGCTGTGCGGCCGGGTCGGTTTTCATGTCAACCTTCACTGAGGATTCTGTGGCTTTGCTAGCTCCAGCTATGGTGTGGTTGGATTTTTCCTTCGCAAAATTCCCTCGATCTGTCTTAGGAGACATTCTGCCCTTTCACCTTTCCCTTGCCTGAGTGGTCATCTTCGCACACTCCCGGGGCTAACATTGCTGACGGCGGCAGATCATGTGCCGTAATTGCGCCCGCATAACATAAAATCAATTATGGCCACCGCGCATACCGCTGCGGCATCCCCAGATGCCGATAAACAACAACTCGCTGATACATTCGAGATGTTGCTGGCGACCGTGCGTCAGAACCGTCCCAGCGACGACATAGCCATCATTCAGCAGGCCTACGAATTTTGCCTAAAGCACCACGCGGGTCAAAAACGCGCCTCTGGTGATCCCTTCGCGCTCCACCCCCTTGAAGTAGCCAGGGTGTTAGCGGAGATGAAGCTCGACTCCACCGCCATTGCTGCCGGTCTGCTGCACGATGCCGTCGAAGATACACCCGTCACCAGCCGGCAGATTGCTGAACTCTTCGGCGAACAAGTGGCTCACATCGTCGATGGCGTCACCAAGATTGACAAGATTCAATTCGCCAATCGTGA
>JAZKAG010000045.1:48738-52647 GCA_040389265.1 Acidobacteriota bacterium | reverse complement strand
TTCTCGCCATGGTCTCCGATGTTCGCGTTGTTCTCATAAAACTCGCCGATCGTCTCCACAACATGCGCACATTGGAGCATCTCCAGCCGGAGCGCCAGCAAGCCATCGCTCGTGAAACCCTCGACATCTACGCTCCCCTCGCTCACCGACTCGGCATGGGCAAACTTCGCAGCGAACTCGAGGATCTCTCCTTTCGTTACGTAGATCCAGTCGGACACGACCAAATCAGCTCCGCCGTCGAAGCGCACCGGCAGCAAGGCGAGCAGTTTCTCCGCAATATCGACGCCATTCTCCACGAGCGGTTGGTCGAACATAACATTACGGCCCGCGTCGACTGGCGCATCAAGCGACTGTACTCCATCTACCAAAAGCTGCAACGCCAGCGCATCACGGTAGATCAGGTCTACGATCTGCTCGCGGTCCGCGTCATCACCCAAAGCGTTCAAGATTGTTACGCCGTGTTTGGCTTGATCCATAGCATTTGGCGACCTGTCCCCGGACGCATCAAGGACTTTATTGCAATGCCGCGACCGAATCTCTACCAGTCTCTGCACACCACCGTGATGGCGGAGGGCGGCCATCAGTTTGAAGTCCAGATCCGCACGGAAGAAATGCATCGCGTTGCTGAAGAAGGCATCGCTGCACATTGGAAATACAAAGCCGGCGGCTCCCCCGTCAACGCGAAAGATGAGCAACGCCTCGCCTGGGTTCGACAGATTGTCGAGTGGCAGCGCGACATGACCGATCCCAATGAATTTCTTTCGACCCTCAAAATCGATCTTTATCCGGAAGAGGTCTACACATTCACGCCCAAGGGCAAAGTTGTCGTTCTTCCGAAAGAAGCCACTCCCATCGATTTCGCCTACTCCATCCACACCGAGGTGGGAAATACCTGTACGGGCGCGAAAGTTAATGGTCGTATGGTGCCGCTCAGATCGCGCCTACGCAACGGAGATATTGTCGAAATTCTTACTCAGAACGGCCACACGCCTAGCCGCGACTGGCTCACATTTGCGAAGAGTTCGCGGGCTCGCAACAAAATCAAGCACTGGCTTAACGAGCATCAACGCGAGCGCGCCATCGAAATTGGCCGCAAACTGCTCGATCGGGAAGCGCGCAAATACAAAATCTCGCTGGCCCAACTCACTGACGCCGACCACGCCAGGGCTGCCGGCGACTATGGTCTTTCCAATCCCGTTGATTTGTTGGCTGGCATAGGATTTGGAAAGTTTTCCGCTCGCCAGGCACTCAATCGCCTCGTGCCAGGAGCTACAAATACGCCACAACCAGAGGCCGAGACTGCATCTGGAATGTCGGATGCCGTGAAGCGCGTTTTTTTTGGCAAAGGCTCCGACACGCTCACTGTAGAAGGCCAAAACGACTTGCTGGTATATCGCGCTCGATGTTGCAATCCGATTCGCGGCGAAGAAATTGTTGGTTACGTCACTCGGGGCAAAGGGGTGGCCGTTCACGCGCGAAGTTGCCCGAACGTGCAAAATCTCCTCTATGAGTCAGATCGAAGAATCGCGGTTGAGTGGGCACATATGAAGGATCAGGAAGGTACTCCGCAGCGCGCAACCTATCCCGTCAAGATGATCGTCTTTTGCGACGATCGCGCAGGCATGCTTCGTGAAATGACAGCCGTCATTTCGGATGATGGAACTAATATTCGCGCCGTCGAGACCAAGGCCGGCACAGAAGCGGAGGCCATCGTCGAGTTCGTGGTCGACGCCTACGATGTCGGTCACTTGATTCGACTCATGAATGGACTTCGACGTCTTCCCGGTGTGCGCGACGTTCAGCGTCAGCAAAAGCTTTAGGCCCGTACTCTACATCGTCTGTTGCTAGCGTCACTTCGCGATCGAGGACGCTCCTTGGCTGGTCGTCACATTGGTCAGTGCGCAACCGTTCATCGTCTGTCGGAATTTGAAGTACGGGTGGAAAAATAACGCGGCGCGCGCGTCCCCGTTCCCCTCGACTAACTCTGGAAGCCACACACCATCCGGATATCTTTGCTGCCGCACATGAATCCAAAATCCTTTGTGCAGATTTGCCAGCAAACCGCCACCGATTTTCACGTCATGATTCAGTCGGGCGTTCAGATCTACCAGCTCGCCTGTACGCTCATCTACCTCAATGGTCCCCGACATATTGTGCAGAAACGTTTCTTCCACGCCTTTGGGATGAATATTTGGATCTCCGCTTAAATCGTAAGCCAGAGTCGAACGTCCTCCGCGATCCTCCCGGTGCCCATTTGTGTAGCGCAACATATGCAGCAACGTATCGAGCTGCTTGTCTTCCTGAGCATCTCGCTTGGCAATATATTTTGTGTCTGAATCTTTCTTAATCTCTTTCTGAACGCGCTCCATTTCCTTATTTTTTTGATCCTCGCGCAATTTCTTGCCATCTTTTCCGGTCAGCTCGTCGACCTCCTCACCGTTGACGAAGAACATGTCGTACTGACGCACATGACGTTGCTTCACATTGCCGTTCTTATCCGTGTCATCCTCTTCGCGGATCGTCTTGCAGACATACCGCTCCTGCTCCGCTTCCGATTGCTTCAGGTTATTCAGAACTCGCTGCTTGAGTTCGACAGGCGATGGCAATGGAGCACTCCAGTCGATTTTCGACTCATCCGCATAAGCTACTTGTGAACGACTTGCCGGTACAGTCCCGTGAGCAGGTGACTGTGACCATCCGCAAGCGCAACCATGCACCAACATACCAAGCAGGCTCACCTTCACCCATCTATTGGCCCGGCATTCAGACATTCCTCACCACCCAAGCGTGGTTGGACTCACAATCAAAAAGTGGACACCGATTTTGATGCATTTATCTCTTCTGTTCCTCGGCGAGGCTGAGAAACTTCACGGCGCAGAGTACAATTTTTCGATATGAGCGAAGACAAATCATCGATCCACACCGAGCAGGCGCCTGCTGCCATTGGCCCTTACTCGCAGGCAATTCGCGTCGGCAACATGGTATTCACTTCCGGACAAGTAGCCATCGATCCTGCGACGGGCCAATTAGTCGGAGGGGGCATCGAAGATCAAACCCACCGCGTCCTGAAAAACTTACAAGCGGTCCTTGCCGCAGCCGGACTGGATTTCTCGCGAGTCATCAAAACGACAGTCTTTCTGAAAGACATGGCGCACTTTGCCGCCATGAATGCCGTTTATACCGAGTACCTTCAGACGCGGAGCAGTCCCGCACCTGCTCGTTCGACTGTGGAGGTCGCGAGACTTCCAAAGGACGCGCTAGTGGAAATTGAGCTAATTGCCTGTTAGCCAGACGCGAGTCCGCCTACTGCCAGCACTTCTGCAGGCATCCTTGATCCAGAGGCAGACGCCTGGCGAATGCTTACAACATTGACGCGATGTGTCGGTCTCGTCAGACAACAAAAAAGGCCGAGGATTTCTCCTCTGCCTTTTCTGTCGATAACCTAGCGCTCGCTCCTACAGCGGCTGAACATCAGCTGCCTGCCAGCCCTTCGGTCCCTTCACAACGTTGAATTGCACGGCCTGGCCTTCTTGCAAACTCTTAAATCCGTTTGAATTGATCGCAGAGTAATGCACAAAAACATCTTCGCCATTCTGGCGCGAGATAAAGCCAAAGCCCTTCGCGTCGTTAAACCACTTTACTGTGCCTTGTTCCATTTGAATCTTATTTCCTAATCGATTTGAATTACGCTGAAGGGAATCGGAGCGACTACTAGCAGAATCTTGTGCTTTTGGGCAAAGTCTACAACTGCCCGGTTCTATTCGAACGCAGGGTCAGTGTACCAGATTTTGGCCAAATGCAAGAAAAAAATGCACGTTAGCAGCGGCCGCGACTTCTGCTCGCTACTTGGGGCGTTCGTGCCGCCCAACCTGCTCAACGAAGTCGTGACGGTCTATCGCCACCAGGGCG
>JAZKAG010000045.1:31416-48728 GCA_040389265.1 Acidobacteriota bacterium | reverse complement strand
GCGTTATCCTAGCTCACGCCATGAAATTTGAAGAGCAGTCGCTTGCCTGGATTCAACGCGCTCTCCCTGCCCTCGCAGAGGGATTTGCCGGGCTACCCCCAAGTGATCCTCCCGCCATCGACGAAGCTAAGATTTTAGGAATATTGCTGCAAACCGCGACCCGACTCCGCGAGAATTATCCCTACTTTCACCCCCTGTATGCCGGACAGATGCTCAAACCGCCCCACCCTGTTGCGCGTGCCGCCTATGCTCTGGCCACGTGGATCAATCCCAACAATCACGCGCTCGACGGCGGCCGCGCTAGTTCCAGCATGGAGATTGAGGCGGTACAAGACCTCGCCACCATGTTTGGATGGTCATCTCACCTCGGTCATCTAACCAGCGGCGGTACCTTCGCCAACCTCGAAGCCCTTTGGGTCGCCGGCCAGATTCATCCTGAAAAAACGATACTCGCCTCTGAGCAGTCCCACTACACGCATCTACGGATCTCCGCCGTTCTCAAGCTACCCTTCAACTCTGTCGCCACCGATGTTCGAGGCAGGCTCGACCTGAAAGCCCTCGAAGCCAGGCTCCGAAAGGGCGACGTTGGCACGGTCGTCGTCACACTTGGGACCACCGCTCTCGGCGCCGTTGATCCCTTGCCAGAAATCCTGGCCCTGCGGGATGAATATGGATTTCGCATCCATGGCGACGCTGCCTACGGCGGCTATTTCACCCTGGTTACAAACTTAGACGCAGAAGCTGCGGATTCGTTTGCCGCTCTGGTCTCGGTCGATTCTATTGTTGTCGATCCCCATAAGCATGGACTCCAACCCTACGGCTGCGGATGTGTACTCTTTCGAGATCCGTCAGTCGGACGCTTTTACAAGCACGACTCTCCCTACACCTATTTCACCTCAAACGAATTGCATCTCGGCGAAATCAGTTTGGAATGTTCGCGCGCCGGCGCCTCAGCGGTCGCCCTCTGGGCTACACAACGTGCATTGCCCTTAACCCGGAGCGCCGAATTTGCGAGAATGCTTGAATCCTGTCGCGCAGCAGCCCTCGAACTCTACAGCCGCATTCGCGCCTCCGCAATGTTCATCGCGCCGGTTCCACCCCAGTTGGATATCGTCGTTTGGGCCGTGCAAGGCGCTACCCCTCAAGAAAGCTCTGCCCGGGCCCGCGCCCTTTTCGACGCCGCTGCCCGCTTCAATCTTCACCTCGCATTGGTGCAACTGCCGCGGTCCTGGTTCCCGGAAGGCACTTGGGCTACATCCATTGACGTCGCTTCACGATGCTCACAGGTGCAATGTCTCCGTTCCGTGCTGATGAAACCCGAGCACCTTGCTTGGATCGATCCCATCTGGGAACGAATTGAGGCCGCCGGCAGAGAAGTTCTGTCTGGCCTCCATGCTGCAATTTAGACAATCTGGCAAACCCGGCGACCAGGCAGCACGCATCAAAACCTGCTAGTGTGCCTCCTTAGCTATTCATGTTTACCGCGGCACACTGATAATATCCATATAGCGAATCTTGTCGAAGAAATCACAAGAGTAGAGTTGTTTCGTGGCGATTCGGTCGCTTCGTGGGAACTTCGGTTTGGCTGACGTGCTTACAACGCGATTCGTGGATGGATCTGTCTCCCGCTGGGAGAACAAATATAAACTCTACCCCTAGGGAAACAGAGGTTGAATGGCAATTAACAGCCAACCACATTTGTCGTCAGAGTCAGCTATCGACGATTGGAAACGAATCCAAGTCGCTTATTTCTCAATGGAAATTGCAGTGGCGCCCAACATGCCCACCTACAGCGGTGGCTTGGGAGTTTTAGCAGGCGATACGCTCCGTTCAGCTGCAGATACAGGCCTTCCGTTGGCCGCCGTCACTCTCCTGCATCGTAAAGGATATTTCCGCCAGCACCTGAATGCGGATGGCGTACAGACCGAGGAAGACGAGCCTTGGAATCCGGAAACTCTGTTACAACCGCTTGAGCCCTTGGCCGCCATCACCGTTCAAGGCCGACCCGTCATGGTTCGCGCCTGGCGAAAGGACATTGTCGGCACGGATGGACACATCGTACCCGTGATTTTCCTCGACACCGATCTTGACCCCAACGACGGTTGGGATCGTCAACTAACCGACCACCTCTACGGCGGCGATACTTTCTACCGGCTTTGCCAGGAAACCGTTCTGGGCATCGGCGGAATAGAAATCCTCACTGCCCTGGGCTGCCAGCCTGACGTCTACCACATGAATGAGGGTCACGCCTCGCTGCTGACCATCGGCCTGCTCCAGCAACAGGTCGCGGATGGAAATTTACTGGACGCGAATCAAGGCGATCTGGACGCCGTTCGATCCAAATGTGTTTTCACGACCCACACTCCTGTTCCCGCCGGTCATGACCGATTCTCTCTCGATCAGGCGCGTCAGGTACTCGGCGACGAGCGCACCGAGGCGCTGGAAAAGTTCGGCTGCTGTCACGACGGCATGTTGAACATGACCTACGTCGCGTTGCGTTTTTCCCGCTACGTCAATGGGGTTGCTATGCAGCATGGGCGTGTATCGCACGAGATGTTCCCCGAATACTCTGTTCAGGCCATCACCAATGGAGTTCACGCTGCCACCTGGATCCAGCCCTCCCTGCAGGCCTTACTCGACGAGAGAGTTTCAAGCTGGAGACGCGATAACCTCTACCTGCGCTTCGCCATCGGTATCGCTCCGAGTGAGATTCGAAGTCGTCATCTCGACGCCAAACGCAAGCTCATCGACACCGTACGGGAACGTACTGGCGTCACCCTGCAAGAAGGCACCTTCACCATCGGTTTTGCTCGCCGCGCAGCGGCCTATAAACGCGCGGACATGTTATTTGCCGATCCCGTCCATTTAAATCGATTGGCCGAAGAATATGGTGGCCTACAGATCGTCTACGGCGGCAAAGCCCATCCCCACGATCAGGTTGGCAAAGCCATTATTTATCACGTGATCGAAGCCAGCGCCAAGCTCAATTCCGACCACATTCGCATTGTCTATCTTGAGAATTATGAGTGGGAACTCGGAGCCATCCTCACCGCCGGTGCCGACCTATGGCTCAATACTCCCCGCCGGCCTTATGAAGCCTCTGGAACCAGCGGCATGAAGGCTGCCATGAACGGCGTTCCCAGCCTGAGCACCCTCGATGGCTGGTGGATCGAAGGCTGCATTGAAGGCGCAACCGGATGGGCCATTGCCGAGTCTGAGGACGAGGCCCAGGAGGCCGAATCTCTCTATGAAAAGCTTGAAAACGAGATTCTTCCCCTCTTCTACCACTATCCCGACCGGTGGGCAGAGATTATGCGCATGGCGATGGCCATCAACGGCTCTTTCTTCAACACCCATCGCATGCTCTACCAGTACGTTACCAATGCATACTTTCCAGGAGATGCACCCCTCCGCCGAAAATTTCAACCTGAACTCGTCTTGAGCCATTAATGGCGGTGCTCCATGATAGTCCAAAGGTCGACCGTCACTTCGCGCAAGGCTTCTCTCGCACTTCGGCATGAACTCACGTATACTGATCGAAGCCGTAAAACTGTTATTTTGATTGGAATTACCATGCCGAAACTAAAGACGCACAAAGGTGCGGCCAAGCGCTTTAAGAAGACTGGAAGCGGTCGAGTCAAGCGCGGCCAGGCCTTCATGCGGCATATCCTTACCTCGAAAGCGACCAAGACCAAGCGGCATCTCGCCGCATCTGCAATGGTTTCGGATGCCGACTTGCCGAAGGTATTGCGCATGATTCCGTATGCCTGATCCATTCGCTCCGGCGAGTAGGGCCCGAAAGCGTTCGAGGCCCCCGGGACTAATTGTTCCGAGATAGATCAGAGCAAGAAGCGAGTGAAGAGGGTATCCAGCGCAGGCCTCAGGTCCGCGACTCCTCCCTCCAGCCGCACAACGAAACGCAAAAAGGGGATTTCAACTATGCCTCGCGTCAAACGTGGCAACAAACGCAAAGAATATCGCAAGAAGATTCTTAAGCGCGCAAGCGGCTACTTCCTCACAAAGTCCAAGCTGTATCAAGCTGCCGAGGAAGCTGTCGAGCGTGGGCTTAAGTTCGCTTACCGCGGCCGGCGTGAGAAGAAGCGCCAGTTTCGCTCGCTTTGGATTGTCCGCATCGGAGCCGCCGCCAAGCTGAATGGCATCAGCTATTCCCAACTCATCCATGGGCTCAAGCTGGCCGGTATCGAGCTGGACCGCAAGGTCCTCGCCGACATCGCCGCCAAAGATCCCGCAGGATTTACCGCTCTCGCCACTCAGGCAAAAACGGCACTCAGCACCACTGCGGCATAAGCCCCAAACCGTTCCAACACTACCAAGGCACTCCTCAGGGAGTGCTTTGTTGCTTTCGTCCCGCCGCCAGTTGAATTCCCGCGAAAATCACGATCAACGCAATGAGGCACTGCGAAATCACGCAGTAGAGACACCACACCTGCAGAATGGATTCTTCAATGTGCGACAAGTAAAGCGCGTAGCAAAGTCCAGCGACCGCCGCTGCTAATGTCCAGTCTCTCTTCCGGAGTAACGCTAGTAGGCCGATCAGCAAATATCCCACAATCCCGACCGCGGCGACCGGCACCCCAGCGATCAAAGAATACCGACTATGATTCACGATTCCGCAATCCCAGTGCGCATTAATGTCGCACGGCTCCAGCTTGTTGGAGTAATGCACTTGCAAGGCCAACGCCGAAACCACGGCTCCCAAAACCGCCAATAGAACAACCAGAATTCTCAGAGTTTTTTGCACGTCCCTATTGAACCACAATGCCACTGGTTCCCCAACCTCGGTGCGTTTGCTCCCAATTTCAAATCTCTGACTCGGTATTCCGGCCATCTCTCATTTATCCTCAAAAGCAATGTCTTCTTCGCAAATCCCTGTTCTAGAAAGTTACGGGTCAGACCATCTCAAAGCTGCGTTTCAGGCGCTCAACGCTGACGTCGCTCGTCAGGCGGCGGAACTCCACACCTCCGAGGATCGAGAGCAATTTCGCCTTTATTGGCTCGGTCGAAAGCAAGGTCGGCTCAAGCTCATCAGCGACGTCTGGCTGAAAAACGCTCCTGCCGAGGCACGCAAATCTTTGGGGCAGCATTTCAATCAACTTAAGCAGCAGATTGAGCAAGCCCTCGAAGCTGATCCAGGAAACCTCGCCTCATCGACGGCACCCACCGACGCCATTGACATCACATTACCCGGCATTCGCCCAACCCTGGGCGCGGAGCATCCGCTGATTCGCACCATGCACGAGATCGTTCGCGTATTTGAAAACATGGGCTATTCCGTCGGTGTGGGACCCGAGGTCGAAACCGACTACTACAACTTCGAAGCTCTCAACTTTCCGCCGAACCACCCCGCCCGCGATACCCAGGACACCCTGATTATCGCCAGCCAGCAGAATAAGCCGCTTCGCGATCGCCTGCTGCTCCGCACCCATACTTCCCCGGTGCAGATCCGTACGATGGAAAGACAGCCTCCGCCAATTCGCATCGTCATTCCCGGGAAAGTCCATCGCAACGATGCCGCCGATGCTACCCACTCACCAATTTTTCACCAGGTGGAAGGCTTGTGTGTCGATGAGAACATCGCCTTCAGCGATCTGAAAGGAACGCTGGACCATGCCATGAAAGAGCTCTTTGGTTCGAACGTGCGTACCCGCTTCTTTCCCTCATTCTTCCCCTTCACGGAACCGAGTGCCGACGTGCAAATCAGCTGCATCTTCTGCGGTGGCAAAGGGTGCCGAAAGTGCAAACACTCAGGCTGGATTGAACTCCTGGGCTGCGGCATGGTCAACCCGGCGGTTTTCGAGTTCGTTCGAGGCAAACAGCCCGCCTATGACCCAAAAAAAATCTCCGGGTTTGCCTTTGGCATGGGAGTCGATCGCATCGCGATGATGAAATACGGCATCAGCGACATTGGCCTGCTCTACTCCGGCGACATGCGCTTCCTGGAGCAGTTCGCATGAAAATCCTTACAGATTGGCTACGCGAATATTTGCCCTCCGTCACCGTCAGCGATCAGCAACTCGCCGATGACCTCACTCTGCGAGGCATCGCGGTCGATGGCGTGTTTGACCTGGGACCCGGCAATGGCTCGCTTTTCGAAATGGACATCACAACCAACCGTGTCGATGCCATGAACCATTACGGCATCGCGCGCGAAGCTGCTGCCATCTATGACGTTCCGCTCAAACCCTTGGACGACTCTCTTCCGAAGCCAAGACCTGCAAAGCAGCCGTTCTCCGTTCGCATTGAAGCCACCGATCTCTGCGGTCGATTCACTGCCCGTGTTTTGCGCGATGTAAAGATCGTGCCTTCGACCGGCAAAATCGCCCAGCGCTTTTCCCTGCTCGAGCAAAAATCGATCAGCAACGCGGTAGATGCGACCAACTTCGTCACCGCCGCCATCGGTCATCCGACCCATGCCTTCGATCTCGATAAGCTCGAGGGCGGTATCGTCGTGCGGCGCGCCCACGCCGGAGAAAAACTTCGCCTCCTCGACGGCGCCGAGCGTACGCTTGTGCCCGACGACCTGGTCGTTGCCGACGAGAAGAAAGCTCTTGCGCTCGCCGGAGTCATGGGTGGCTGGGATACGATGATCACGACTGCTACGAAGAACGTTCTTGTGGAAGCCGCATGGTTCGATCCCGGCACCGTCCGCCGGTCCTCTCGTCGCCATGGATTGCATACCGATGCGTCCCATCGCTTCGAAAGAGGCGCGGACTTCAACGCTCCCCCGCTGGCCTCAACGCTCGTATGCGACGCGATTCTGGCGGCCGGCGGATCCATCGACGGCGATCTCGTCGACGTGATCACCCCAGAACTGGCGGCAAGTACCTCGCAGCGCCCGCCAATCTGCCTGCACATCGCCGAAATCAGCCGCATCCTCGGCAGAACTGTCGACGGTCAGCCCATCGACGCTGCTACTGTCGAACGCTATCTCACTGCGCTTGGGGCGCGAATGGAGAAAACTTCCGCCGAAACCTACGCCGTCACATTACCCAGTTGGCGGCTCGATCTTGCCTATGAAATCGACCTCATCGAGGAAATCGCGCGACTGCACGGCTACAACCGGTTTGCCAATACGCTGCCGTCCTTTTCCGGCAGTGTCACGGAACTACCCTGGGCAGCAAAAGAATCTTTCCTTCGCCAAACCCTCCGAGCCGCGGGATATACAGAGGCGGTCAGCAGTACCTTTTGTTCTGCGAGTGATGCCAGAATGTTCGCCCAACAACCCAACTCGATCGTGCAACTCGGAAATCCTCTAAGCGAGGAAGTCGGTTTTCTGCGACCATCGCTAGTCCCCGGGATGCTGTCCATGGTGGCCCACAACTTGAACCGGGAGGTCAACGATCTGCGCCTCTTCGAGTTGGGCACCATCTTCGGCGGCAGTTCAGAGCGGGTCCAGGAGAGACCTTCTCTTATCGTCGGTGCAACCGGAACGGCAAGCGCGCAACATGCACTAGGCAGCCTGCGTGATTACAGCTTCTATGATCTCAAAGGGATCGCGGAAGAACTGCTCTCCGGATTTGTCGCCAAATCGATGTATATGGACGCATTCCCCGCCCCAGCTGACCTTATGCCGCCGTGGCTGCATCCCGGTCGCGCGGCGCGCCTTGTCGTGGATGGCGAAACGCTCGGCTTCTTCGGCGAGCTTGCTCCGCAAGAGGCACAGGCCAGAAAGCTTCGCCAAACGATCTTCATCGGCGAATTCAATCTTGCGCGACTCTATCAGCACGCTCTGCGGCAGCCCGCCGCCCGCGAATTGTCGCGCTTCCCTGCCGTCGTGCGGGACTTCTCTTTCACTTTCCCCGAGGCAGTCCGCTGGCAGCAAATTGACGAGACGGTTGCATCTCTGGGTATTCTGGAGATGCGCAGCACTGAACCCCGCGAAATTTTTCGAGATAAAAAAGAGACGTCAGGAACATACGCCCTCTTGCTGCGTGTGGTTTTTCAGGCTCAGGACCGAACTTTGCGCCTGGAAGAACTGCAGGAATGGGCCCACCGGATTTTCGCCGCTCTGATGAAGCTTGGCGGACAACCGCGATTCCCCTTGGAATTGCTTTCGTGAGGAACAAAATTCCCTGATCGCAACGATCCCGCGTCAAAGCAACTAAAAATCGGTCCCTCTTTCCCACAGCAAGCCGTCCGAAAATTCGGCTTCGCCCGAATGCTGGCGATATACTGCGCGAAGAGCATCTTATTTATCTATGACAACAACTATGGCGAAAGAACAGGATCTTGCAGTGGCGGTCGATACCCTCGCCGCCTTGGAACAGCGTGTCGTTCGCACCATTGAAATGCTGAATCGCGAGCGTGAACAACGAGCGGACATCGAAAAGGAGTTAGCCAATGTACGTGCCCAGCTAGACGTTCAGCATGCGCAGGCAGCGACGCTGCAACACGAAGTTGAAGAACTTCATCGCGAGCGCGACACGGTGCGCACGCGAGTGGAACGTCTCATGTCGTCACTGGATGCTATCGAAGCTTCTTATACGTAATCTGCCTGAGATTGCTGTAAAGATTCTTCGGCCCAAGGAGCAACGATGAACGATACCGATTCGCAACGTCAATACTCAGATAATGGTCCCCAGGAATTGAACCCGACCGGTCACGATGAACCGCGACCAATTGAGCCTGTCGATACAACTCAGCGTGAGATCGCTCAGGACGACTCTTCTCGCAATCTTGTTGTCGATATCTACGACCAGATCTATCATCTGCGCGGCCCTGACCCCAGTTATCTCGAGCAACTCTCTGCACTCGTCGACGCCAAAATGCGCGCTGTGGCCAAACACGGCACCACGGTCGACTCACTCCGAGTGGCCGTTCTTGCTGCTTTGAATATTGCCGACGAGCTGGTTTCTCTGCGTCAGCAGCGCGACGCTTTATCCGGCAATATTGCTCTCAACATCAAGTCTCGTACAGAAACGCTCGCCGAAATGCTCGATGCAGTTCTCGAGGAAAACCGCAAAGCCGGCTAGGTTCTCGCTGCGTCAGGACCGCGTGTTGTTCGCCACCCAGCACCCACTTGCAGTGAGGCTTCGCATCGGAAGCGAATCATGAGGCTGGCTGACGATCTCCCTTGTGCACACCCCACTTTTTTCTTTGGATGAATCCTCTTTGCTATAGTCTTCACGTGACCGCAGCTTGGGGGATTTGTGCGATTTTGCTGGACTCTGCTCTTGGCCGTAACCACATTAGCATCGATCTCCGGCGCGCAAACAACCCCCTCCGCCGAAAATCCGGGTGAGCAGAAGGCTCTCGATAAAGCCACAAAAGCTGAATTGACGCATCATGACGCCGACGCTATCGATGCGTACCGAGAGGCAAACAAAATCGCCGCCGGAGGATGTGTGACTTGTCTGACACATCTGAGCACTCTTTCTCGCCAGACCGGCGACTACAAAAAATCCGCCGAGGCTGCGGCTCAGATGGAGCAAATCGTTACCACACCGCAAGACAAATCAGCCGCCGCAATACTGCAAGGTTCCGCCCTTCTCAGAGACGCTACCAATCATAAGAAGAGAGCGCTTTTTATGAACGCGGACGCCCAATTCAAACAGGCGCTCCAGTTGGATCCCGAGGCAACGGAGGCTCTGTTCTTCGATGGGGTTACCTTGGGCCGCATGGGCGACGATGCGGCCGCGCATGCCGCATTTACCAAATATCTCGCCAGCAAAAACTCGAATTCGGTGACTCAGGCCCGGGCTCGCAGATATTTGGAGAATCCAGAACTTGTACGCGAACGAATGGCGCCTTACTTCACCCTTGAAACCATGCGCGGCAAAGTAGTGAACCTCGATGCACTACAAGGAAAAGTGGTACTGCTCGACTTCTGGGCGACCTGGTGTGGGCCTTGCGTTGCAGAACTGCCGCATCTGCACCGACTCGAAGAACAGTTCCAAGGGAAGCCGTTCGTGGTGCTTAGCATCAGCGTTGACCAAGATGCTGCCAAATGGCAGAGCTTTGTGCAACAGCACAACATGAGCTGGCCGCAATATCGTGATGGAGGTGGAGTCCTGACCGCCACGTTTGCCGTAAAGGCGATTCCCAATTACTTCACCATCGACGGTGACGGGGTGTTGCGCGCCGACCAACTCGGCGGTGAAGGTATCGACGGAAGGCTGAAAAAGTTGGTCGATACGGCGGAGACCCGCGAGCAGAAGTCGAGGCTCAGCAGCAACAGCGGAAACCATTGAGTCGAAGCGAACCGCAACCCGCTGTCCACCCGCCCCTTGTCAATCTCCACCAGTCCGGTTAGCATCCAAGGTAGAAACCGGCCTGCAAAGCAGGTAGGGTGGTCAACGCTGGTTGAACCTACATTCATCGAACAGGGAACTTGACTCGAATAATCGGCTCGGTGTGCTGTCCGCCAGTCCGGAACGCCTAAAGAGCCGCGGCGGGTTCCCACCGTCTTAGGACGGGTTCACCGGCGCACTGCCATACGGCCCCGCGGGTCGGCTTTCTATTCCTCTGCGTCGTTCGACGGGACGTCTCAAGTTTGGTTTTCTGCCGGATTCTGTTCTACTTCCTCTTGTGTATCCTCGCCTTTTCGCTTTCGGTCCTGTCAGCATCCCCACCTACGGCGTTTTTGCGGCTCTGGCATTAGTGGCCGGGCTGGCACTTGCCATGCGCTCTGCCGCTCGCCTGCGAGTGGCATCGGATGCGATGTGGAATCTAGGCTTGATCACCATCTTCACAGCGGTACTGGGCTCGAAGCTCTTGCTGGTGGCTGGCCACTGGCACGATTTTCTTTCGTACCCTTTTTTGATGCTCAGCATTTCTATCCCGCAGACGGTTGATTCCGTGGTGACGCAAATCGGTTTGGGATTGTCTGCCGGCCTGTTGTACATGACTCTAAAACGCATGCCCTGGCTGGATACATTTGACGCTGCGGCGCCCGGATGGGCAGTTGGTCAGGCGATCCTCGCCTTAGGCTGTTTCTTTGCGGGCTGCGATTATGGTCGCCCCACATCGCTCCCATGGGGGATTGCGTTTCATAGTCGATGGGCGGCCGTCTGGAATGGCACCCCGCTCAACATAAAACTGCAACCCATCCAACTCTATCTCTGCGCGATCCAGCTGGCGCTTTGCTGGCTTCTTTGGTGGTGGCTGCCGCAGCGCCGCCAACCCGGGGAGCTGGCAGGCGTTTGGCTGCTCGCGTCGGGTCTGACTCGCTTCTTTATGGACTTCTTCCTTGGAGGCGATCGCCTAATGACTCTCTCAGGCGCCCTGTCTCTTACACAGGCAATTGATTTCTTCCTGGTCATTTTGGGCGCGTTGCTGTTGATTGAGAAACGTCCAGCCAGATCGGCAACGTTATGAAACCTAAGCACCGCAACCGTACCGTTAAAGACGTCTCGAGCGACCAGGGTTTTTCGGATGCTTTGCATGACGACCTTGCCGAGGTATCTGAAGAAATCGACGTGGCCGGCCCACGTGAATTCGCCGTGGATGAATCTTCAGTTGGCCAGCGGCTGGATCAGTTTCTGACCGCGCACCTGCCTTCAACCAGCCGAGCTCGAGTCCAGCAACTGATTGATCAGGATTGTGTATGGGTCCGCGACAAGGACAGCAATCGACGAGTCATGAAAGCCAGCGGGAAATTGCGTGGCGGCGAAGTCGTAACCGTCGTAGGCGATCCGACCATTCCGCCGCTCCGTGCTGAAGCTGAAGACATCCCCTTAGACATCGTGTTTGAAGATACTCACCTTGCCGTCATCAACAAGCCCGCAGGCATGATGGTGCATGCTGGTTCCGGCGCAACAGACAGTGCTCGTAATCGAGGCACGCTGGTCAATGCCCTGCTCCACCACATGGCGAGGCTCTCCGCCACAGGTGGCCCACTGCGTCCTGGAATTGTGCATCGCCTGGACAAGCTGACCAGCGGCCTAATCGTCGTTGCTAAAGATGATGCCACGCACCGCCAGCTCTCGAAAAAGTTTGCCGACCGCGAGGTCCATAAGACTTACATCGCGCTCGTCCACGGTTCAGTTAAGCTCGATCGGGGCACCGTGAATGCTCCCATCAGCCGAGACCAGCAACGCCGCACTCGCATGACAACCCACCTTATGGGAGGTCGCACAGCCGTCTCACACTATCGCGTACTGGAACGGTTCCAGTCGCGCTACGGCCAATACACCTTGGTGGAAGTTGAAATCGAAACCGGGCGTACGCATCAGATACGCGTCCATCTTTCTTCCATTGGACATCCCGTCGTAGGTGACACGCTCTACGGCGCCCCGCACAAAATCGTTCCCTTGCTGGAAGCTCCAGCCACTCGTGTGCAGAAGACGGCAGCGCTAGAACAGGCCATCTCTGTTGACCGTAATTTCCTGCATGCCATGCGGCTTCGCTTGATACATCCGGAGACGGGAAAAACGATGGAATTTGAATCACCCCTTCCCCCGGATTTGGAGGGGTGGCTAACTCGGCTCAGGTCCCACCTCGAACAGAAATAAGCCCTTGACGCTGGTAAACTGGAATGAATGATGGGCTGCAAAATCGGACAATTGAACCTCAGATGGCATAAGTCTTGGTTGGGAATGGCTGCGATCCTCCTCGCGGTTCTGGTGGGTTTGCAGAACATTTCTCAGGCGCAAAATACAGCGCCCGCAACCCAACCTGCAAAACAGGTGTCGCCCCTTTCCTCGACCGCATCCGGGAAAACGGCATCGAGCCCGGCTCAGAAGCCAACTTCCGAAGCACAGCAAAATGGTGCCTATACCATCACGACCGTGGTCAATGAAGTGAATCTCATCTTCACTGTGACCGACAAGCACGGGCATTTCATCCGCAATTTGAATGAGAGCGACTTCTCCTTGCTCGACAATCACATGCAGCCCGCGGAAGTTTACAGCTTTACCCAGCAAACCAACCTGCCGCTGCGGGTCGGCCTGTTGATCGATACCAGCAGTTCCATTCGCTCTCGATTTCAGTTTGAGCAGAATGCCGCCGTCGAGTTTCTGCTATCGGTTCTGCGTCCCCAGGTCGATAAGGCGTTCGTCATGGGTTTCGATATCACTCCGGACCTGACTCAGGGATACACCAACAATGGGGATCTGCTGGCAACCGGTATTCGCAAACTTTCTCCGGGAGGCGGAACCGCGCTCTATGACGCCACCTATACCGCCTGCCGTGATCAGATGCTTCCCATGGCTCGAGCTGGGGCCCTGCGCAAAACCCTCATCCTGCTTTCCGACGGTGAGGACGATCAGAGCCACGCCACCCTGGATGATGCCGTCAAGATGTGCCAGCGAGCCTCAACCGCGATCTACACGATTAGCACCAACGACAGCCCGAGCCGCGACCGCGG
Source organism: Acidobacteriota bacterium (assembly GCA_040389265.1). Taxonomy (GTDB): domain Bacteria; phylum Acidobacteriota; class Terriglobia; order Terriglobales; family Acidobacteriaceae; genus JAKAAZ01. The sequence goes on along the minus strand of JAZKAG010000045.1, from coordinate 35,401 downwards.
CGACGACATTTTAAAAGCCATGGCTGTGGCCACAGGCGGTCGCGCCTTCAATCCGTTTCGCATGGAAAATGTAGCGGCCGCATTCCAAAGCATCCAGGAAGAACTGCGCAGCCAATATTCCCTGGTCTACAAGCCTGCCGACTTCAAAGCGGACGGTGCCTTCCGGCCGATTTACCTGGTCGCCTATGATCGCGACTACAAGGTGAGCGCTGAAAAAGGATATTTTGCGCCTAGCTCGCCCAACTAGGACTCAACGTTTTCCATCCGCCAGCAACCGCAGCAGTCCTGGCTCGTCGAGGAGGGAAATATTCAACTTACGTGCCGTGTCCAATTTTGAACCGGCATCCGATCCCGCGACCACGTAATTCGTCTTTTTGCTCACCGATCCGGTGACGTTCCCGCCTGCACTTTCAATTCGCTTCTTGGCTTCTTCACGCGTCAGAGAAGGAAGTGTACCGGTCAGGACGAATGTCAGTCCGTCTAATTGAGACGAAGCTTTTTTCTTCTCTGCCGCGAAATTCAACCCCGCCGCTCGCAGCTTTTCAACCAGGTCGCGATTCCCGGGCATGGCAAAAAATTCCAGAATTGCCTCCGAAATCCTCGGACCAATCTCCTGCACGCGTTCCAGATCTTCTGAACTGGCTTCCATCACACGATCCATGCTGCCGAATGCCTCTGCGAGGAATTGTGCGGTCCGCTCGCCGACAAATCGGATGCCTAAACCCAGCAACACACGATCCAGCGGCGCTTGCTTTGAGCGCTCGATCTGCTGCAACAGGGCCTGCGCCTTCTTGTGCTTGACCAGGTCGAGCGACAACAGCGTGGCCTCGTCGAGACTATAAATATCGGCCAGACTCCGCACCAGCCCACGTTCAGTAAGTTGATTGACGACGGCTTCACCCAGACCTTCAATGTTCATAACTCCACGCGCGGCGAAATGCAGCAGACTCTCTCTCAGACGCGCCGGGCAGTTCACGTTGATGCACCGCCAATCCACTTCTCCCTCTTCGCGGACCACGGGGCTGCCGCACTCTGGGCAATGTGTAGGAAAGGCAAATTCGTGTGCATCTGCAGGTCGCTTCTCGCGGAGAACCTCAACCACCTTGGGAATGACATCGCCGCCGCGTTCCACGGTGACGAAATCTCCAATTTTCAGCCCGAGTCGCTCAATCTCATCCGCATTGTGCAGCGTGGCCCGGCTCACAGTCGTTCCGCCGATTGCTACTGGAACCAAGTCCGCCACGGGGGTCAATTTCCCCGTCCGACCCACCTGCACCAGGATGTTCTTGACCTGTGTCGCGGCAGCTCGCGCCGCGAATTTGTAAGCAATCGCCCACCGCGGAGCGCGGCCAGTGAAACCCAGATCATTCTGCACAGCGGTTCTGTCCAGCTTCAGCACTACGCCATCGATTTCATATGGCAAAGAATCCCGCATCGCATCGGCCCGCGAAATAAAATCCCAGGCTTCATCAACCGTGGAAACGACAACCCTCGTCGGATTGACCCGGAAGCCCGCCGCGGCTAACGCGTTGAGCGATTCGCTTTGCCGCGGAAAGATATATCCTCCCTCGTTCAGAGCGAAATACGCGTAAAAGTCCAATCGCCGCTGCGCCACGATATTCGGCTCAAGCGTTCGCAGCGTTCCCGCGGCAGCATTGCGTGGATTTGCGGCTGGAGCCAGGCGCTGCTCTTCTCGCTCGGCATTCAGCCTCTGGAAGGCGGCAAGCGGTAAAACCACTTCGCCTCGGATTTCGAAATCCCCTGGCATTCCACAAGCTGTCAGCTTCGCGGCTGAAATGCTCAGCGGGACCGAGCGGATGGTGCGGACATTGCTCGTCACATCCTCACCGATCACGCCATCTCCACGCGTAACTCCCCGAACTAAGCGGCCGCCTTGGTACGTTAATGCCAGCGATAGCCCGTCCAGCTTCAATTCGCAGGCGTAGGCAATCTCGTCATCTCCCGCCAGTTCGCGTACACGGCGGTCCCACTCGCGTAGCTCTTCTTCGCTATATGCGTTGTCCAGCGACAGCATGGGACGAGAGTGGGACACCTTGGCAAAACCCTCTTTCGGCTTGCCGCCCACTCGCTGCGTAGGTGAATCCGGCGTGCGCAGTTCCGGATGCGCCTCTTCAAGCGTGCGCAGCTCACGCATCCACGTGTCATACTGCGCATCGGAAACCTCCGGCGCATCGAGACCGAAATAGAGGTACTCGTGATGCCGCAAGGTCTCCCGTAGTTCTTCGATCTGCGTCTCGATTCCGCGATTGGCTGAGAGCTTGGTCATCATTGAAATTATAGAGACGCGATCCAAACAACGGCTGCAGTCTTTTGCGGTTGCCGTGTATGCTCAGACATTGAATGGAGCCGGTCACACATTTCTTAACGGGCGCGTGCCTGGGGCGATCCGGTTTCAATCGCACTACCGCATACGCGACGCTGACAATGGTGCTGGCCGCAGAAGCGCCGGACATCGACATGTTCTGGGGACTGCGTGGTCCCGTCGCCGAGTTTCAGCACCATCGTGGTGTCACGCACACATTCCTGGGCGCTCCCTTCATGGCACTGTTCATCACCGGATTGGTTTGGCTATGGCACCGCTGGCGCACCCGCGGGTCGGACAAGCATCCTCCCCAGATCGCAGCAACCGCACCAAATCGCAGCCACTATGAGCCACCCGTACGCTGGGCTTGGGTATGGTTTCTGGCGCTCGTCGCAGACTTGAGCCACCTGCTGCTCGACTGGACCAACAACTACGGCCTGCGCCCATTCTTTCCATTCAACCCCCATTGGTACGCAGGTAGCATCTTCTTCATCTTCGAACCTGTCTTTTTTGCCGGATTGTTGCTCGCCCTTGTGATGCCTGCCGTCCTCGGTCTCGCCGACCGGGAGATTGGAGTTCGTCGCCCTTTATTACGCGGTCGCGGATGGGCGATCTTTGCCCTCACCTTGGGATTGGCGCTTGGATGCTGGCGCTGGGCAGAGCATGACCGCGCTCTCGAACTTCTGGCGCAACAGAATTTTCAAAATGAATCAGTCTTGAAAATGACCGTCAATCCCTACCCCGTCGACGTTTTCAAGTGGTTTGGAGTCGTCGAGACCAAAGATTTCTACCAGACCGGCATTCTGAATACGCGTACCGACAGTTTCACCAGCGAAACACCCGAAGATTTCTACTATAAGCAGCCTCAGACCCCGGCCACATTAGCCGCGAAGCGCTCCTGGTTGGGAAAGGAGTTCCTCGATTGGTCTTCCTATCCGTACGTCGTACAGGCAGGAACCTTCGACACACGTAACGATCGATTCAACTATACGTTGGTCCAATTTGAAGACCTGCGATTCGCGTATAACGTCCTGTTTCTCCATGGTCGCCACGACAATCCTCTGGGCGGCACCGTAACCATCGCCCCAGATGGCTCAGTGGATGAGATGCGAATGAACGGCCGAATCCAAAAGGAGCTCCAGCTGCGACTTGGTCCCCCCGCCCGCTCTTATTATCCCGGTAACAATTAGTTTTGATCCCGGCAACATTGTCTTGACCATTTCTCTTTTTTCCAGAAACAATGGACTTCTAAGCGGAGAGCCCACCTTTACGTTTCCGCCTTAACGAGGATCGAATGTTCAGCTATTTCTTTGTTTTAGCAGCAATTTTAACCCGCGTTCTGCCACATCCATGGTTCAGCTTCACAGCTGTTGGAGCCTCACTCCTTGTGTTTGGTGCGCGACGTTCGCCCAAGCTGTTCATTCTCCCGGTATTGGCCTTCGCTGCTGTCGACTACTTCCTGACAGTGTTCGCTTATAACTTCGCCTTTCATCTGCAGGATTATCTGGTCACCTGGGCGTGGTATCTGGGCGCCTGTTGGATGGGTTATGCCTTCCTCCGCAAACGGGCCAATGCGGGCCGCGTAGTGGGCGCGGCGCTTGCCTCTTCGACTTCGTTCTTCCTGGCAAGCAACTTCGCCGTCTGGGCAAGTTCACCCCTCTA
>JAZKAG010000045.1:21654-31319 GCA_040389265.1 Acidobacteriota bacterium | reverse complement strand
GGTCACTCTCACTCTTTTCATTGCAACGGGTGAGGAGCGTCTCCTATTGCGCCGGAACCACTGCCTGCTCGTGGTGGCTGCTTTCAACCTCCGGAACGCTGCCGTCATTTACAACCACCTGCGCCGGTTTGCTGTCGAGCAAGATTCGCAGCGACGAGCTTGTGTGGGCGGGAAGTAGTAATTCTCGTGTCTGGCTGCTGAAAGCGGAAGAGACGGTCACAGGTACTTCCGCAGCGCAAAAACTTTCGTTCTGCACATCGACACTCACCAGGTAATTCTTGCCGCTGCTGTTCTTATTTAGGATCGGCCGCCAATATGCGCTCAAGATATGCAGGTCAGGCAATCCAGTGTCGCGATAAACCCAGGCATCAAAAAACCATTCCAGATCCTTGCTCGATGCTTTTTGGACCAGCCTTTGAAAATAACCGGGCTCGTGATCGTCTGCCGTCACATACGCCTGGAGTGCCTTTCCCAAAGCTTCGTCGCCGACAATGTTGCGTAACATCCAAAGCACGTCCGTGGCCTTGTCGCGATAATAAATATCGCTCCACGCCGTGATCAGGCTTTGCCCCGGATTGACTCCGGGGTCGCTCGTCTCAGCGATGGCGAGCGCAGCCCGATGGGAATCCATCTGCCCAATTGCGGTGCTGATTCCGGCACGCTGCTCAATCCATAGCAGCGTCATGAACTGCGCCGCACCTTCATTCAGCCAAGCACGGTCCGAAACAAAGTAGCTGTGGCCCAGCATATGAGCCGTCACGGGACCCACGGTGTCGTCGGTCGCATCCGTCTTCAATGGGAGAAATAAAATGTTGCCCTCCTCGAAAGGAAGATCGTCGCCGTTTGCCAAATCCACCAGAACGATAGGCCGCTTCGGCTGCCCTCCGAGCCATTGTTCGACCATCGAGCGAGTCTGAGCGAATACTGCTTGATACTTAGGTGCGGCTCCCCTGTTGTCGGCTTGGGACTAAATATCCAGTCCAGGCACGCTCTCTATCTCCGCCGACGTTACGAAAAGGCTCAGCGGCGCAAACCCTAATCGTGTTGCTGGAAGGGTGAATGAAGTGACTTGCAAGATCGTGTTGCCGACCATTGTTGCTGGAGCAGTCGAACTCTTAGAAGCTTGATTCGTCTCGGATTCGTTGCTTTCGAGCCGTCGACTTTGCCTTGGAGGCTTCATTGACGGCGACGCTACAGGGTCGGGCGTGGCCTTCATGGCCGAGCTTTTATCCGGTTGCACCACTGCCCCGTTCAAAATGGCGACCGTTGGTTTCACATCCAGAAATTCCACCACGACGTGCATCGTAATGGTTGCGTTGGACTCGGCCAGTTTCCACTTACCCACTGAGTCAAACATCTCCGGCCCTTGTCCCAGCAGTACAGGAACCGTTGAAACAGGAAACCAGATCACGTTTCCAAATCCGCGAAGCGCAGTAAAGCTCGGCTCGATTGCGTCCCACTCCGAAGAGTTTGCGACCTTCTCTGGTGCGCCCAACCGCAGCAAACGTTCCGCCGACGGAACAACAGTACCGGAATAAATCACATTCATCCGAATGGTGCTTCCAGATGCCAGAGGCATCGCTAGCCTAACCACAGCCTCCGTCAGTTCTCCCGTATGATCGATGTCGCTATCCACCGTCTCGGTCTCAAACTTCGCCGGTTTGCCGTCGATTTGGATCGAATCCCAATGCAGGGATGAGGAAAGCTGTAACGCAATCCGCTCCAGCGGCTTGTCGCTGATGTTGCGAGCCGCCATCCGCGCCTGCACCGCAATTGAATGCTGCGACGGCTCCACGTGCACTTCAAAATCGTAAGAACTATATGTAAGAGAGCTGCGCTCGGAGTCCGTTGCAAGGGTCGGCTTTGCAGGCGAGTGGGTCGGCTTTGGCGAGTTCGTGGACTGCTGGGACGATTCTGGCGGAGTTGCTGGCGTGACAGGACTGCCATCACCACGCGAAAACAACACCTGTCCATTTCCCGAAGAGGCGTTGCTCTGACTGACTGCGCTGGAACTCTGTCCGATGGACCTGCCAACCACGAGAAAAAGAAGAAGAAAACTAAATCCATACTGCCTGAAATTCATGAACCTACTCCCTTGAGCGAACGCTTCGAACGCTCTGCGGCAGTCGCCGTATTTTCACTCAATGGCGGCGCTAATACCATACGACGCTGCCGCGCCGCTTCGTACATCACAACCGCGCCCGCCACCGATACGTTCAATGACGATACTTGGCCCGCCATGGGAATTCTCAGCAAGTGATCGCAGGTTCGGCGGGTCAGCTCATGCAATCCGCTTCCCTCTCCACCCAGCACCAGTACAAAATTGCATCGATAGTCGAACCTGTCGTAATTCGCGGAGCCGCGTTCATCTAAACCTACGCACCACACGTTCTGTCGCTTCAACTCTTCCAGCGCCCGCACCAGGTTTGTCACGCGAGCGATCCGAACATACTCCGCGGCACCGGCCGAAGTTTTCACAACTGTTGCATTCACGCCAACAGCCCTTCGTTCGGGTAAAACCACTCCGTCGACTCCAGCCCCATTTGCAGTCCTGAGAAGCGCCCCCAGGTTATGAGGATCTTCCACGCCATCGAGGGCTAACAAAAATAAATCGTGTCCTGCAGGCTGCGCCAGTTCCTCCAGCGAGCAATACCCGCGTTCCGCGACCACCGCCACAACTCCCTGGTGAGCCTCCGTGCGCGCCAGCTTTGTCAACTGCTCCTTAGGCTCTGATCGCACTGGAATTCCAGCAGCCTGGCAGGCGTCTGCGATTCTTTTCAGCCGGATATCCTGGCGTTGACGGGAAATGACGACATATTCCAATTGTCGATTGCCCGAGCGAATCACCTCTTCCACGGGGTGCAATCCGTATAACAGCGGCATAATCTGTAGTGTACCTTTGGCGGCGCGACAGAGATTCGTCTTGTCTTCGCCCTGGAGGCACTTCCTCAATCGGCGGAATTCTTCAGATATAGCGAGTCAAGCGTGAAAAAATAGGGTCGACACGTATTATGCAATTCAAGGCAAATCCTCTCACTCCTCGAGTCTTTATGGACAGCGCCGACGTCTCTACAAAAGACACCATGTCAACGACCCACAGCGCATCGCTCGTCGACGCCCAACAGGCACAAGCCGCAAACGCTGAGATCGTAGTCGCCCTGCGTCGTCATGATCCAGAGGTGATGGAGCAGTTGATCGAACGCTATCAACACCGGCTGTTCCGTTACTTGCTTTTTCTTGTAGGAAATCGCGATCTTGCCCAGGATTTATTTCAGGAAACATGGCTTCGCGTCTTGGAGCGAGGCTCGCAATTCAGCGGTCGCTCCCGCTTTGAAACCTGGATGTTTGCCATCGCGCGGAATCTCATGATCGATCACACTCGCAAGCGTGTCACTCTTAGTCTGGATGAAGTGACCGACCCTGAAAATGATCGCCCTGTTGAGATCGCGGCTGATCTCCCGTCACCCTTCGATCACTTTCAATCCGGAGAACGAGCCGCTCGCATTGGTCGGGCACTTCTCACCTTGCATCCGCTCTATCGTGAAGTGCTGGTTTTGCGCTTTCACGAGGAAATGTCGCTGGAGGAAATTGCCCAGATAAGCAGTGCGCCATTGTCAACGGTAAAATCGCGCCTCTATCGGGGAATGGCGGCACTGAAACCTGTCCTCGAGCTGCGCCCTGAGACTGGGAATGGGGTGCAACTGTGAAGAAGGATCCCGTAACCACAAAAGCAGTCGCGGAGAACCCCGATCCAGGGTTGCGCCCGGGCTCGATGACATTTTCCCCTGAGGAACAAGAGATGGCGGCCGCTTTACTCGCTGTTGGCGGCGTAGCCGACCGCGCGATGGTATGCCGCGCCCAGCGTCTTGTTCGCGAGCAAGCGGTCGAGATCGCCGAACGACGACGTCGTGTGCGCCATGGAATTGGAATTACAATTCTCGGATTTTCCCTACTGTTCCTAGTGCTGACGCCGGTGTTTTGGAGCGGCATGGAGATGCTGCTGGATCCAAAGAATTTCCCGGCTTCTGAACTGCAGTTTGTTTACGTGATTGCATGGCTGTTTCCTGTCACCCTGGTCACCTTGTTTCTGGTATTTTTGCGCACGCGCAATGGCTGCGGAACTCGGCGAATTGATCATCGCGTGACATCGCGGCTGGATTCCATGGTTCGATAACGTCGCATGGCCGGTTTATTGAAACCGGATTGATCGATGACAATCTTGCTACCAGCTGCTTTTACAAGTTTCAAAGGCGTGGTACGAATGCCGCGCATGTGTTAAACGTGATTCAACCCATGGCCCGCACCGATTCCAATTCGTCTTTCTCTGTCAGCGAAGAACTCACCCTCATTCCCCGATGGTCGGTCGTTCTGGCCTTCGTTGCCTTCGTTGGAATTCAATATCTATTCTTCTTCGTCCTGCATACCCACTACCATAGTCCATTTCCTGTGCACGTCTATTTCGGAGCTTCCTGGGGTGCGCTGGTCGCTGTCTATATGCTGATGATCGGATATATCAGCGAAGACGCACCGCGCCGCAACATGGGTAAGTGGCTCTGGATTTTGTTGTGTATTGTCTTACAGGGCGGCATTGGTCCGGTGTTGTATTTTCTCCTGCGGCAACCTGTCCTCTCGCAGTGTCCCTGCTGTGGTACTAAGGTGGACAGCAATATCAACTATTGTCCGCAGTGCGCCTATCGCGTTTCTCCGAACTGCGGTATTTGCCACGAAAGCGTGCGCGTCACCGACCTTCACTGCACTCACTGCGGCCACGACTTAGCCGATGACAATACCCCCGCACGCCTCACCGCCTATCACTCCTGAGACAGCACGCATCCACTACCCTTCCCCTTTGCTCTGCCTTCCGAAGGTCAAGCAACTCCTGCGCTTTCGCTAACCGTACTCGAAACATAATGTTCTGATGTAGAGTGAACCTAAGCCATGACCATCCGAGCTGTAATCGTCGACGATGAACAACTAGCACGCCAGGAGCTCGAGTATCTGCTTCGTAAGGCGGACGACGTAGAAATTGTGGCGCAGGGAAAGAACGGTGTGGAGGCTGTCGAATTGGTGCGCGCTCATCAGCCTGATGTAGTTTTCCTTGACGTGCAAATGCCTGGCCTCGACGGCTTTGCTGTGCTCAAGAAATTGCTTGAGAAAGGTAGCAAGTCCCCGCTGCCGAACATCGTCTTCGCCACCGCGTTTGATCGTTATGCTGTGCGTGCGTTTGAAGTAAATGCGGTTGACTACCTGCTGAAGCCCTTTGATGAAAAGCGAGTCCGTCACACCCTGGAACGAGTCAGAACCCGGTTGGCAGAAGTCGCAGCTGGATTTCCGATGCCGGCGACGGTGACAGAGACCACGTCGACCGGTGCCAAAGAGGGTCGGGATAGCGGCGCTCCCGCGTCCCATGCAGTCGACGAGCGACTGGACGCTTTGATGCGACTTCTGGAGCAGCAGCAAGCGCCCGTGAAAAGTACTGCCGCAAAAGTTGTTCTTCGGGTCGGGGGGCGGCTGCTGCTCGTTGAGCAGCGTGACATTTGCTTCGCTTCCATTGAAGAAGGAGCTATCAGCGTCGCGACTCACAGTATTGAAGGTCAGTCGAATTGCCGAACCCTGGAGGACCTGCTTGAATTGCTGGATCCGAAGTTATTCTGGCGGGCGCATCGTTCCTTTGTCGTCAACATCCATCGCATTCAAGAGGTCGTGCCGTGGTTTAAATCCAGCTACCAGCTGCGCATGGACGATCGACGTCACACGGAAATTCCAGTCAGCCGCAATCAAACAAAAAGGCTCCGCGAGCTTTTTAACCTTTAACGTTCTCGTTCAGTCATACCGTTCAAAGACGATCTGTTTCCGATCCCATCCCAATTCTTTGAACTGCGCGCGATTGGCAGCGACCATTTCATTCAGGCCACAGATGTAGGCCTGCTTTGCCATCGCACCGTTAAGCAAAAGGCTTCTTACCTGTACTTCCACATCCCCTCGCAAGCCTTCCCAACCAACCTCGGGATGAGTCAATGTCGGAAAAAAGTGGAAGTTGTGATGCTCCGCCGCGGTCTTCTCGAAATAGTGTTGATAGTAAATTTCCGACGCATGCCGGGCGCCATACACCAGCCAGAAATGCTTCCCCTCGCTTCTATCTTCCTGCTCGCCCGGAAATAAAGTTTCCACAAACCCGCGAATAGGTGCGATCCCAGTTCCAGCGGCGACCATTACTGAGTCCACAAGGGGTCGACGCAGAACAAATAAACCGTAGGGGCCGTGAAAGCGGAACGTATCTCCCGGCTTCGAATTTGCGAGTTGGTTTGAAAAGAATCCTCCATCCACTCGGTCCAAGCAGAGATCAAAGCGATTGCCGCGGGATGCGGAAGCGATAGAGTAGGCTCGAGTGTGAGATTTTCCTCGAGCGTCTTCGGCGATCATCGAGATAAATTGGCCGGCCTCGAAAGAAAAACCCTGCAGCTCGGGGATGTCACATTCAATGTGAAAACACTGGGAGCTTTCGGCCAAGAGTCTTTTCTCCAAGACTCGCGCACTGTACATCCGCCGTTCCAAATTCTGCCCTCCTCGATCAGTTTAGCCTTAGGCATACTCGGCGAAAAATAAAAGGCCGCACCTTCGCCCACCGCCCCTACCTCCAATCGACCACTAGGAGGGAGCCTTGGATTGCATCGAAAAGCTTCCACGTAGAAATTCGAAGCAAACGTGTTCCAATCGGTGGATTAGAGACGGAAGAGTTGTCCTCGTTACCCGAGCCCTGAATTTTGCTGAAGAACACAGAAATAAAAGCGGCGTGAACTTAGAAAGTTCACGCCGCCTGTCGAGCTCAATCTAAACAATCACAATATCACGAGCTCAATTGTGCTTCATCTTGGGCGGGTAGCGATCGATCATCTTGTAAACCGAATGGGCAATTTGCTTTTCTTCTGCGTTCCCGCTCTTGGTCACATCGTCCTGCATAGCTTCTCCGCGCCACACTATCTTGCGCGTACGAGCGTCAATCAGATCGATAGTCAAAAAGCCGATCACGCGCGGAGTCGGCCGCGATTGGTAGTAGCTCATGCCGCCCCAACCACCCCATCCCCATCCACCCCATCCCCAACCACCCCATCCTGGACCGAATCCGTAGCCATATGTATTCCAGTCCATGACATCACGGGTGGTGAAGTGATAGGTCACGTAGAGATCTGGATTCTGCGCGGCAGTGACCTGTTGCAATCCTTTTTTTTTGGTTAAGGCGTAGTTCACATACTCGCCGACGTATTGCCGGTAGAACGGATGATTCGTCGCTTCACTCGGTACCCACTCGTACGTTTTGTATTGAGCAAAAGGTGCGTCTTTGCTCCAATTGGCGCGAACTTGTTGCGCGGATACGGACAGTGGCAATCCCACAGCAAGGGCGACGCCTAGGGCCAAGGTCGCCCCGGAACGAATCGTTGCGCGAAATTCTTTGGTCATTTTCACAACAGGTCCTCTTTTCTGCTCGATTCCGATGCCCAGGTTTTTATTTCATCAACAATAAAAACTGTCACCCACGGGCACCGTCCATTAGAGTTGAACTTGATATCTTTGTTAGCCGCGCCGACCGCCTTTAACTTCATGGGATGACATTTCTTGCAGCAGTCGAGCGACTTTTTCTTGGTATCTCCGTTCCTACAAATTGGCTGGCTGACTCCCTCGTTGAAGCCGAGGTTCCGAGTAAACTGTACCCCTTTGATCACTATCATTCATAGCACGAATCACGTAGTCTTAAACCCAGGTTGAAATGAGAAGTTGCCTCCTCCATTCCGAAGGCAGATCCGGCGTATTCAGCAGAGTTGTCCTGGCTATTTTCCTGGCCGCGGCGTTCTTTATTGTGCCCGTCGTTTCAGCAAGTTCCACCGCTGCAAGGGCTTCCTCAACACAGGGGAAACGCCTGCACTCCTCGCATACCAGAACTTCTCGCCGGCAAGCCGAGCTTCGGCGCACGGAAATCGAGCGGCAGCACCGAGCTCGGCATCATCGCAGAAGAAGAACCTATGCTCGCAGCCACCGCCTCTCAGTGACCCTGGATCAGGTGCATTCGCGCCCCACTACGGTTTCGGAAACCGCTCCGCCAGCTGAGTCGCCGCTGCCTGCGCTCGCAACCTCTACGACTGACCCGGACGTAGAGTCGACTGCCAAAATCCCCGTGTCAACCAACTTGCCTTTGTTCAATACTTCTGTCCCCAGCTACATGCCGGTTGCCTTGCGCGGGTCGCATGAAGTGCTGGTGCACCAAAACATCATCGCCGATGTGGAAGGTCTCAGCCGCATTCAGGACGATGCTCAACTCAGCGCCATGGTTCGATCCGGCGATCTGGTCGCCTTACCCGCTTCTCCAGGCTTGGCCGTCGATCCACGCCTTCCTCTGAATCGTCGTTATTCTCGCCCATGGACGGCGCAGTTTCTCCGCAATCTCGCTCGCGCCCACGAGGATCTTTTCGGGCGACCGCTGCAGCTCACGTCCGCTGTTCGCACCGTCAATTTCCAACGCCATCTGGCCCACTATAACGGCAATGCGGCCCCCACCTCCGGCGATACCGCTTCGCCCCATCTAACTGGGGAAGCCATCGATCTCGGAAAAAAGGGAATGTCTCTGAAGGAAATTGCGTGGATGCGAGCCGTGTTAGGCGCGCTTCAGGCCAGCGGCAAACTCGATGTGGAGGAAGAATTCGAACAGGCCTGCTTCCACATCTCTGTATATAAGACCTATGGGCCTCACAGCGCTCCGCCAGCTCAACTGGTGGCACACAACAATGCCCCGGCTGAACCTGAAGCAATTCCGGCCCGGCCTGCCATCGAACCCGTCAGCATGCATGTGAAACATTCGGCACATTCTCAGCGGTCACATAGCTACTATGTCCACCATGTGCGACGGGCAACGTACGTCCATCGACGCCGTCATCACCGGAGCATGTCTCTGCTCGCCGCCGGACTTCGTTAAGTCATACTTCCTTCCGGCTCGGTTCGCCATCAATAACGCGGCTCGGCCGTGGCGGATTCTTGGTCCGCTGCAAGGAGTTCTTGTTCGCTTAACCGGTTCACGTTTCGCAGCGAGGGGAACATCACAGTCCACAGACCTGTGATCGCAATCGCTCCGACTCCCCCGACCACGACTGACGGTATTGCACCCCACCATTGAGCCGTCACTCCGCTCTCAAAACTCCCGAATTCATTGCTGGCGCCGACGAATAGGGCATTCACCGCACTGACTCGCCCCCGCATCGCCTGGGGCGTCGCCAACTGCAGCATGGACGAACGGACAATGACACTCACCATATCCGCGGCTCCAACGATAAACAACGCAACCAGCGACAGCACCATGCTGCGCGATATTGCGAAGACCACAGTAGCCGCACCAAATATCACGACGGAATACAACATGCGAGTTCCCGCGTTGCGGCTGATCGGTCGCCAAGTCATCAGTATGGAGATGCAGAGAGCCCCAAGCGCAGGGGCGGCGCGCAAGATTCCTAACCCTCTGGGGCCCGAATGCAGAATGTTTTCAGCAAAAATGGGCAGCAGCGCAACCGCCCCGCCCAGCAGAACGGCAAACAGATCGAGTGAGACCGCGCCCAGCAAGGCTTTTTGCATCCACACAAAACGCGCCCCGGCCAGCAGCGTGTGCATGGACACCGGCTCGC
>JAZKAG010000045.1:14300-21644 GCA_040389265.1 Acidobacteriota bacterium | reverse complement strand
ACATATATCGGAATCCTGCCAACAGCGTTTCCACAGAGATTGACCGTTGCTCCTGACGGCCGGGACGTACCGAAAGCGATGCCAGAAGGAAAAGAAAGGCAAATAGCGTCGCCAGAGCAAACGCGTACACAATGGCTCCGCCTGCCAAATGCTTGCCCATCGAGCTCGGGAGCCATGTTGCCAGTGGCAACGTAAATAGCAATCCACCCAGAGCCGGTCCAACAAAATTGGCTAGTTGGAAAATCGAAGCGCCCCAGGACACGGCGTTCACAAAATCTCCCTTAGGCACCAGGTGTGGGAGAAGAGCCGAGCTCGCCGGTCCGCTAAATGAACGTCCCGTTCCAACTAAAAACAAAACCGTAAACAACGCAGCGACATGCTGCGTGCCGATCCATGAAAGGTAAAACAGGGTTCCTGTACAAAGGCATTGCAGCCCATAGCAAACCAGGATGATGTGCCGCCTGTCATAGCGATCCGCCACATGTCCGCTGAGTAGCAGAAACAATATTCCCGGCAGAAATAGAGCCAACCCAGCATACCCGAGATCGATGGCGCGATGCGTAATCGCATAAATTTGCCAGGATACCGCGACCGCCTGCGCTTCCGCGCCAATGATAACGAGCAGCCGTGCCAGCTGGTATCGGCGGAAATCGCGGGAGGCAAAGGCGGCGGCGCCGCGGGCCGGTTCGTGCGGAGTCGACATTCCTTCTATCCTGTCACAGTTTCCTCAACTCATGCTTTCATTGGCACACCCACTAAGACAGAATGGGAAATTACCTATCAACTCAATGGCTGCAGCGTGTCGCGCACGCCGTGGTTCAATATGGATTCCGCATACTGCGCGACCGTTTCAGACATACCCGGCAACTGCCTTAAATCTTCGCCCCACCAGTCTTCCCGTCGAAGCACGGCGTCCGTCAGTCCGAGAATGCCCTCACTCGTCCCATCAAACTCTGCCCACCAACCCGCGAATGCTTCCAGGACCGATTGGCTATCCTGAATGTGATATTCTTCAGCGCCTCGACGACCAATGAGAGCCCCATCGCGAATTTCGGTCCCCCGATAAAAAGTAATCAATGCAGCCAGCGCGAATGTTAACCGAATGGGCAACTTTTCCTTTGTCCGAAGGAATTGTTCAATAGAGGGCAACACTCTGGCTTTGTACTTGGAAACCGAGTTCAGAGAAATGCTCAACAAGGCGTGCTGAATAAATGGATTGCTGAAACGCTCGAAGACTGAAGCGGCAAAGGTTTCCAGCTCCTGCTTCGGCAACATCAACGTCGGAATCACTTCGTCATAAATGACACGAGTCATAAAGTCTCGAAAGAGCGGATCCCTCATGCATTCGCCTACTAAGTTTTGGCCCGCCTGATACGCGGCCAACACGGTGGTTGTATGAGCACCGTTGAGAATTCTGACTTTGCGATCGCGATACGGCGTCAGATCTTCCGGAAAAATTACGTTGAAGCCGGCTTCGCCCAGAGGAAGTTCCTGGGCTAATCCACGCGGACCTTCAATCACCCACAGATGAAATACTTCCGACGTATTGAACAGCTCGTCGATATACCCGGACTGTTGCCATAATGTTTGGATTTCATCGCGTGGCATGCCGGTAACAATGCGGTCCACTAGTGTATTCGTAAAGATGTTGGCCTCCGCGATCCATTGCAGAATATTGGGCTCGAGATTCCAGTTATTCGCCGTTTGCAGCACTGTCTCTTTCAATCTGTCGCCATTACGCTCCACAAGTTCGCAGGGTAAAAGCACAAACCCTTTTGACATATCGCCATCAAACGCTTTATATCGCTCGAGCAAAAACCGCGTCAGCTTGGCTGGGAACGAAACGGGGGGCCGATCGCTCTGCCTATCCTCAGGCCGATATACGATGCCTGCCTCCGTCGTGTTGGAGACGATGAATCGAAGATGGGGATTGTGCGTGCACGTCAGGTATGCGTCGAAATCTTTACATGGGTCGATGCCGCGGCTGATCGCTGTGACAATGCGCTTTTCTTCCACCAGCCGGCCATTCTCGATGCCGCGGGCCAGATGGGTATAGACTCCATCCTGCTGATTCAGCGTTGCAATCGTCCCCGGATTCACCGACGCCACGACAACGACTCGTCCGCAGAACAGACCTTTCCGGTTCATTCCGTCGATCATCCAATCAACAAATCCACGAAGAAAAACTCCCGCGCCAAATTGGATGACCCGTTCCGGGAAGGCCTCTGCCAATCCCTCAGGCGCTAAATCTGGGTGATGTTTCAGGAAATCCGCGTTCAAGCGCGGCAGGATTGTTGATGATTCCATCTTCGTTGATCCACCTCATCTCCATCACAAATGTATCAGTGTCCCTCCGTCTTTCCAGAAGGGTGATTATGCGACGGGCTTGTGGGTCAACATTACGCGCGGATCGATCGGCAGTCGTTCCGAGGGGGGAATTTCGGTTCACGCAGGCATTTCGGTTCCACACCAACCGCAGCTTACACTTCTGCGTAACTCGCTAACGCCATCTGGTTGTGAATTAGGAGCGTCGAACCACGAAAGTCCAGCAGATGCCTGCTTTTAAATTCACTCAAGGTGCGCGTGACTGTCTCGCGTGAAGCGCCAATGCACTCGCCAATTTCGCCATGCGTGAGTGTCAGTTTGAACTGGTTGGAGTGATTGGGAGTGTCTGCGGCTGCACACAACTCCAGTAGCAATCGCGCCAACTTGACGGGCGCGCTCGGCGCCAGTCCTACAGTGCGCAATTGCTCACATGCCCGCGTGTAACCTATGCTCAAGTCATGCGCGACACTTGCATAAGCCACTGGGTAGCGCAAAAGGAATTCAAGGAAATCATGGCGTCGGACGGACGCGACTTTGCAGGGATGGAGGGCCTCTGCCGTCATTTCGTATTCTTTGCCAGAAAGAACTGCAGTCAGTCCCGGCAGCTCGCCGGGTCCGGCAATGCGCAAAATCAGCCGTCGACCGTCGATCGAATTCATGGAGAGCTTCACCTGCCCCTCCAATAGAACGAACACGCGCGATGGATTTTGTTTCTCCTCGAATAGCACCTCACGCGCCTCAAACGTCTGTCGAATCGACATGGCCTCAAAGTCGGCCAGTGCTTGTGGCGGCAATCCTTTGAAAAACTCGCCTGCATAAGACGACTTGCAACGATCTGTCCGGTCGACGCGGTAGGTATGTGGCATGTCAATCCTTCTCCTGATTGTCGTTTGGTGTATTGCGCTGAGCTTGCTCTGCAAAAGACTCGGTCAACGGGCTTGCAGTAAGGATGACCGGATGCTTCTCTCGGCAGATCTGACGCAGAACCTGCATTCCGGTAACGTCGACGTAGGTCACATTGCGCAGGTCGAGAGTCGCCGAACGCTTATCGAGCGTCCTTGCCAGGTCCCCCCACACTGCCGACAGTTCGTCGGCCCACGGGCCCACCACTCTTCCCTCAAGCTTGATGAGGGCTGCGTCCGTATTATTGTCGATCGTTATTCGTAACGTATGTTGGCTCGTGCCTGCGCCACGTACTCCCTAATGGCACGTCACAGGCCAAAGCGGAAATGTCATGCGATGACGTCCCGCATGTCGTTTGCAAAGAATGAGTTATAGGACAGAATTGAGGCAGAGAGTTGTTATCTTTCAACGCTTTATGACGAAGTGACGAAGACGATATTTCGTCGCTGAGACTACATGTAGTCGCTGCGCTCGATCCCAAGCTTCTTCAGTTTCGAGTTCAGAGTCGTGCGTTTTAGACCGAGTCGTTCGGCCGCGCCACCCGGGCCACCAATCATTCCCCGGACCTCCCGCAAAACTCGCAGGATGTGCTCTCGTTCCGCGGCTTGCAGATTTGGGTCAACCGCAGAAACATGTTCGGAACCCGCAACCGTCAATTCTGCCAGAGGGACATGGAGCACATTGCCGCGAGTTAAAATTACGGCGCGCTCGATGAAGTTTTCCAATTCGCGGATATTCCCCGGCCATTTCCAGCTCACCAGGGCATCCATGGATTCCTCAGGGATGGCTTCGATCATTTTTCCCATGCGCCGTCCGTGTTTGTCGACAAAATGGCGAACCAGCATCGGGATGTCGCTGCGACGATCGCGTAAAGGCGGCGACACCACCGGGAAAACCTTTAACCTGTAATACAAGTCGCTGCGAAATTGTTTTTCCGCAACCATTTGTTCCAAATTTCGATTGGTGGCCGCAATCAGACGAACATCCACACGAATATTCTGAGTTCCACCCAACCGCTCAATCTCCCGCTCCTGCAAAGCACGCAGCAGCTTGGGCTGCAGATCCAGCGGCATCTCTCCAATTTCGTCTAGAAAGAGTGTGCCCTCGTGCGCCAGCTCCAGGCGCCCCATCCTGCGTGAAATGGCTCCCGTGAAGGCACCCTTCTCATGTCCAAAGAGTTCACTTTCCAGCAAGCCGGCGGGAATCGCGGCACAGTTCAGCTTAATAAATGTCCGCTCGCGCCTCGGACTCAGCCGATGGATTGCGCGCGCCAACAACTCCTTGCCGGTTCCGGTTTCTCCCTGAATCAGTACCGTCGCATCTGTCGGCGCGACGGTTTCTATCTCCTTCAGCACATGTCTCAATCCAGTGCTTTCGCCGACAATGTCCTCAAATCGATGCTCCATGTTGAGCTCGTCTTCAAGGTATTTCTTCTCCTGTGAGAGTTTGTCCCGCAAGTCGGCGATTTGCCGAAAGACGAGCCCGTTGTTCACCGCCATCGCAATCTGTCCCGCGATTTGTCCCAGCATATCGGCTTCCCGCTGGGTAAAGGCAGCCTCCATCCGGCTGGCCACCATCAGCGTGCCCAGCGTTTGACCTCGATTGATCAACGGTACCCAGCATCCCGACATCATCTGCTTGTCGGTCAAATGCCGCACCGCTTCTCGGGCGTAGGGACCAAGGTTGATCTGATTCAATACCACCGGCTCCCCCAAGCGAAACGCCGAGCCCGCCGGTGAATTTTCGATCGAAATAATTGTCTCAGTCTGGCTAGTCTGCTTACCCTCGCCGGCTTCAAGAAACTGTTCCCGCAATCCGCCCGATACCGGATCGCGCAACGCCAGGGTCGCGCAATCATGGGGCACTACGTCTCGGATACTGGCGGAGATGGCCGACAACATTTTGCGGATATCCACATTGGCCAGCAGAACTGTGCTGAGCTGCAGCATCAGCGCTTCTTCGGCCCGTTTTCGGTCGGTAAAGTCGCGCGTGATTTTGGCAAATCCAGTCAGCTCGTTGTGACCATCGAAGATTGGAGTGATCACAACGTTCGCCCAGAATCGTGACCCATCCTTGCGGATGCGCCAACCTTCCACTTCGAATTTCCCCTTGGCTCTGGCGATTCGCAGTTGTTCGTCCGGCTTTTTTCTCTGCGAGTCATCGTCGGGATAAAAAACGGAGAAGTGCTTCCCGATAATCTCGTCGGCACTATAGCCTTTGATCCTTTCCGCTCCGGGATTCCAGGTTGCAACATGCCCTTCTGGGTCAAGCAGGAAAATGGCGTAGTCTTTCACACCATCGACGATAGATCGCAACTGCTGATCGGACCGGCGCAAAGCTTCTTGCGCTTTGCGCTGAAAGGAAACATCCCGCACAAAGCTCAGGACGATCGAACCATTTTCCGTCTCCACAGGTCGAAGCATAATGTCGACGGGAACTTCGCTGCCATCTTTCCGCAAACCAAATAAGTTCAGCCCGCCACCCATCGATCGAGTTCGGAGTTGCGCATTATAGTCTTCCCGATGCGATGGATGCCCCCTGCGAAATCGCTCGGGAACCAGGATCTCAATCGATTGACCGAGCAACTGACCAGGGTCGTACCCGAACATCGTCTCTGCCTGCTGATTTGCCGCACGAATCTGACCCCCTGCGTCCGTCACCAGGATGGCATCGGGGGAGAAATCGAACAACTGCTGGATCGCGGGAAAAGCTAATGTATCGTCGGTTGCCATGGACCTTAAGTATTACTGTAAGCGTTATCACCGTCGTTCGCTGGATAACCAAAATCACTATCACGGTCACACACGGTTTCGCAAGGTTTGGAAATGCTTGCCGAATCCTCACCCTTAGCATGCCCTCCTGCTAAGGTGCCATTTTATGAACGACAGAATTGAGGACCTTGCCCTAAAATTCTACCCAGAACATCGGAAACACAGTGGATCGTCCGACTTGGCAAGATCATCAGATTGCGAGCGGGCTAAGGCTTGCGCCAAAGGAACAATAAATTCATGAGCAAACTCTCTTCGGAACTCGCTTCCGAGCCCACCAGCGCGACTACCCCTCGCATGTGGGCGATCAGCCTTACCAGCCTGCTATTTATTCTGTTGCAGAGTGCCTGCACCGTCGCCGTCGCTTTTAGCGGAATTAGCGCCACCGTGGGACTGGGAACGTTCGCTGCCACTATCGGCCTGACTCGGCTGACAGGCAATTTTCACGCTGATCTGATTCGGGTTCCTATGATGACTGCGGCTTTTATGGGCTCCTTATTCACCCTGTATATCGTCCGTCGTGCCCGGATGTTGCGTGCTCGCCCGGCCTCTCAATGGCGAATTCGCCCTCTAACTCCGAAAGAAAAAGGCAAGGAAACATTTCAAATTGCGGTATCCACCCTCACAATTCTGTTAATTGTCGCCGAACTCGTAACCCACGTGGTCATCAATCATGCTTTCTGATCCAAGCTGGTACTAGCTTGACGCAGCGATCACCATTCCCTGTGTGCCGTTGTCGTTTGTGAAAACATTCACATATCTTTCAAAGAATTTGCCCTGGTAGCGACCAACCCGCCGACTCCCGCAACTAGTAGCAGTTTTTCCTTCCAGCCAAATAATTTCGGCTTCTCTGTAACCAAATGACACCAATAGGATTCTAATGTTGCACAGCTCGCACAGAACTCGCGAGCCTGCAAACCCAGGAGGATTCACAATGAAGAATTCGATGAAATCGATCATGCTGAGTGCAGCGGTGGGCGGAATGCTCGGACTTCCCGCAGTAGCTCTTCATGCAGCTACTCCGAACTCCGCGCCCAACACTGTATCGGCAAACGGCCAGTATCTTGGTCAAACCGCGTTTTCCGGCTTGTCGGCCCAGCTGCGGGCGAGGCGTTCGAACTCGCTGGTTTGCTGATCGAATGAGCCCTTGATGGTCTGGGCGAGGGAAGCCATCGCGTTCTGTGTCCTCGTTTTAAGGTAGTCGCGCTCGCGCTCGCGCAGGCCGATGCCAAGGATGACGGTGAGCGTCAGACAGCCGATCACCGCTGGCATTGGCGACCACGCGGGCGGGCCACCGCCGACCTTCACGCTCTGCCGCCACGCCAGCAGAATCAGGGCGAGTCCGAGC
>JAZKAG010000045.1:0-14290 GCA_040389265.1 Acidobacteriota bacterium | reverse complement strand
AAGGCAAAGGCGGCTGCAAGTCCAGTGACAACGGATGCAAAGGCAAAAACAGCTGCAAGGGCAAAGGTGGTTGTGCAACTGACGGCTCCAAGATGCCCAGCTAGTCCTTCGTGGAATCGTTCCTCCTGCGAAGAGTATTTCCTCGCAGGAGGAATTCTCAGTCGCAACTTTCTCAGGATGAAACATGCCCGCCAATCGCTTCAATGGATTTACCGCGTACGGGGTTGGAATTGGGTTGCGTGTGCCCCATTACCAGCACATTTTGGAGAACAAACCCGTCGTCGATTGGTTTGAAATTATCTCCGAAAACTACATGGTGGACGGCGGACGTCCAATGACCGTGCTGGATTCCATACTGGAGCAGTACCGGGTCGTGCAACACGGCGTCTCCATGTATTTCGGATCTGCCGATCCGCTGAATCGTGAACATCTGAAGCGGCTCAAGGCACTGGTGCGCAGAACCGGCACCCCTTGGCTGTCCGATCATCTTTGCTGGGGCAGTGTTGATGGCCGATATACGCACGATCTGCTACCGATGCCCTATACCTTTGAAGCTGCCCGAGTGACCGCCGAAAATATCCGCCAGGTGCAGGATTTTATCGAGGTTCCAGTGGTGGTCGAGAACGTAAGCAGTTATGCGGAATTCCACGTTTCCGAAATGGCGGAGTGGGAATTCTTGAATGAAGTCGTCGAGCGCGCGGATTGCGGCATTTTGCTCGATGTCAATAATATTTATGTCTCGTCCCAGAATCATAATTTCGATCCGCGCGTGTACGTCGATGCAGTTCCGGCGCACCGGGTGGCGCAGATCCACATCGCAGGACATTCAAAGTTCGAAAAGTACATTCTTGACACGCATGACCATCCGGTCCTTGACCGTGTATGGACTTTGTACGAGCGTGCAATCGAGCGCTGCGGGCCCACCGCAACCTTGCTGGAGTGGGACGATCGAATTCCTTCCTTCGATGAGGTCCACGCTGAAGCGCTGAAAGCGAATAAATATTTAGCAGCGGTGGCCACCGGAAAATCGAAACAGGAAACGGTTCTGGAGTATGCGCGATGAAAGGCCTGCAAGAGATTCAACATCGCATGGCGAAGGCTGTCATGCAGCCGTTGACGGCGCGTGAGCAGATGCGTCGCCGGAATCCTGACGGGGATTCAAATGCAGCCGAAGCAGACCAGTTCATCCGTCCGAATGACCGACTGAGTTCCTTTGAGCGCCTGGAAATCTATCATCGCCAATATTGGTTCCGCTTGTTCTCAAGCTTTGAAGAAGATTTTCCCGGACTTCAGGCGGTCGTCGGACACAAGCGCTTTCAGGCGCTGATGCGAGCCTACCTGGAAGCCTGCCCCTCCACCTCATTCTCCTTGCGCAACCTGGGATCACGGCTGGTGAACTGGCTGGAAGAGAATCCTTCCTGGACAGAACCCCATTCTGAAATGGCAATCGAAATGGCACGCTTGGAGTGGGCGGACATCGAGGCGTTCGACAGCGCAGTATGGCCCGCCTTGACTGTTGACGAACGATCAAGGATTGGAGCGGAGTCGCAATTGAATTTACAACCGCATCTGCGATTGATCGATGCGCATTATGCCATCGACGATGCTTTGATTGAACTTCGCAACCAAAGCGGAAGCAGGGACACCTCCAGCAACAACGCGTCGACCGGGCACGTTAGTAAACGCACCCGTGCTCTTCGCGAGATGAAGCGAGAATCCGTTTACATCGCTGTGCACCGCTTTGAGGATACCGTGTATTACCGCCGCCTCGAAGCGGAAGACTATCGCATTTTAAGCGCGTTGCGACAGGGAGTCGCGTTGGGTGATGCAATCGACAATGCTTTCGACGGCAGCTCGATCCCCGAGGATGACCGCCCGGAGTATTTGCAATCAGCATTCGCCTATTGGACGAACATGGGGTGGTTTTGCGCACCGCCCGTAGACTGTGAAGCTAAAGGAACTTCATGAAAGCTTTAGTGAATCTGTACGTTCGTTTTTCCGCCCTGGCCTCCTACCTTCAATCCCCTTTTTTATTAGCCGTGCGTCTTTATTGGGGATGGCAATTTGCTCAATCTGGATGGGGACGCCTGCATCATATAGGCCAGGCAACGTCCTTTTTCGCCAGTCTGAACCTCCCATTTCCACAGGCGACGGTCATTTCGATTTCGACGCTGGAATTTGTCGGCGGAATTCTACTGATCGTCGGCTTGGCATCCCGTGTAACTGGCCTTTTGCTGGCATGCGATATGTTCGTGGCCTATGTGACAGCCGACCGCGAAGCACTGTCCTCGATTTTCTCTGATCCAGGAAAATTTTATGGTGCTGATCCTTACACGTTCTTGTTTGCCTCCTTAATCGTGTTGATCTTTGGAGCGGGCCTGTTCTCCGTGGATGCATGGTTGTCGCGCCGCTACCTGGGATGGATCGATAAAGCATGACGCGGACGCTGGAGCGCAGAGATGAGGCGCAGATGATTGTTTCCATCCTCGCCGGGGACTCGCAACAGTTCCACCAGCTTATCCGGCCCTATGAACGCAGTCTTTACGTCATGGCGCTTTCAATGTTGCGGAATGAAGCCGATGCAGAAGATGCGGCGCAAGAAGCCTGTCTGAAGGCCTTCCGCAACCTGGCGAGCTTCCGCGCCGACTCAAAATTTGGTACCTGGCTTGTCAGCATCACGCTCAACGTCGCCCGCAGCCGATTGCGTCGAAATCGATTGACTCACATGGAATCTCTCGACATTCCACCGGAAGAGCAGGGACATGTTTCGCCGGCTCTATTGCGAGACTGGCGCGAAGTGCCGTCAGAGGTCTTAGAGCGCGCCGAAATTCGCGTAATGCTGCAGAAGGCGATTGTTGCTTTGCCCGAGATTTACCGGGAAGTATTTCTGTTGCGCGACGTGGAGGAATTGAGCATTAAGGAAGCGGCGGCCACATTAGGAGTGAGCGAAGCTTCTGTAAAAGTGCGGTTGCATCGGGCTCGAACCATGCTGCAAAAAACATTGGCGCCGGAGTTGAAAAGCCTGGTCCCTCAGAAAGGGAGGTGGTTTCCATGGTTATAGATTGCAAGCACGTGTGGAACAACATCTCGGGCTACCTGGATGGGACTCTCGATCCAGATGTCTTGATGAAGGTGCAGAAGCATCTGGAGCATTGCGGTATTTGTTCTGCGATTCTGGACTCGACTCGAAACATCCTGATTCTGACCGCCGACGAACGCGTTTTTGAGTTGCCAATTGGCTACAGCGATCGTTTACATGCTCGCTTGGAGGCCGAAATCCACGGCACATCTTTCTCTCCGGATAGCCCCTGATTCCTGGATAGGCGAATGTAGCCTTTCTAATCTGACTGCTCGAGCAACCGAATCTTTGCCGCCACATCAATGATATGTTCCGCCCGTCGGACAAGCGGTAGATCGATCATGCATCCGTCCAACGCAAAGGCGGCGGCTCCTTCGGCCGCTGCGCTGCGAGCTGCATCCACGCAACACATAGCCGCCGCAATCTCTTCGGGGCTCGGGGAAAACATTCGGTTTGCGGCAGCTATCTGACTGGGATGAATGCAGCTCTTGCCCGCGAATCCCAGGCCTCTAGCGAGATCGGCCTCACGCATAAATCCTTCTTCATTCTTGAAATTTACAAAAACACTGTCATAGGAAGGAAGGCCTGCCTCTCCGGCAGCAAATCTCAATTGAAGCCGTACGTGGTGGGCCGCCATCGCATCGTCGTGACGGATTCCAAGCGACACGAACATGTCCGCGAAACCAAGCTGGAGGCCAACGACACGCTCATCCGCCGCTGCAATGGAAGCTGCGAGCCGAAGGCCGCGGGCAGACTCGATGGTAGCAAGAATGCCGATAGGGATTTCAATATTGCGCATTTTCTCAAGCGCCTGGAGCGCAGCCGTTGTGTCTCTGATCTCCCATGGATCTTGTAACTTGGGGAGCGCCACCACCGCTACCCTGGGAGAAACGGCGACGGAAATATCCTCGGCAAAGTCAGCGGAGCGAACCTGATTCACCCTGACAAGAATGACCTTCCGCGTATGAAATTCGCTCGCCAGGAATTCTTGAAGCAAATCGCGCGCCTTTGCTTTCTGCGCCGGAAGGACTGAATCTTCGAGGTCGAAGCAGATCGCATCCGCCGCCGATGCCATCGCCTTGGGAAATAAGGCCGGCCGATCGGCAGGAACAAATAGCTTGCTCCGCATGACATCGATTCGGCGGACGTGGGAAAACTCGCTCATTCGGATCGAGTTCCCCTCACCACATTTTCATTTCCCAGCGCTGTGATCTCCTCCTCGGTGTATGCCAGCTCTCTTAGAACTTCGACGGTGTGTTCGCCCAGGCCAGGGGCTACGCGGTGAAATCCTCCCGGTGTGGACTCCAGGCGGGGCGATATTGCATGCACTGGAATTGTTCCTATCTCGTCGTCGGGAAGTTCAACCACAATGTCGCGATCATGAAAATGCGGATCATCGTGGATGTCCGACATGTCGTACACCGGCCCGACCGTGACTGAACATCGTGCGAAGTACTCGACACAATCCATCTGCTTCATTTGGCCGATGAAATCTCCAATGATCGAGTCCAGCAGAAATACATTTTGCAGACGGGATGCATTCGTTGCAAAGCGAGGATCACCTGTCATTTCAGAACGACCGATGGCCTGAAACAATCGCTCCGCCATCCCTTGCGTCGAAGCCGAAAGACAGACCCATTTACCATCGCCGGTGCGATACACGTTACGCGGTGCGCTGTTGGTGGAACGACTTGCCGTACGCCGCTTCACTTTTTGTGTGAGCCTGTAGTTCGCCGCTTGAGGCCCCAGAATTGCGAACAGTGGATCGAGCAAAGGGATATCGATCACCTGTCCGTTTCCAGAATTCGTCTCCACTTCGCGCAGAGCTGCCAGAACGCCCACAACCCCGTAGAGGCCTGCAGTCATATCCCCCAGGTAGATTGGTGGCAGCACCGGTTCGCGATCCTCAAATCCATTCATCGCAGCGAACCCCGACATGCCTTCCACCAATGTGCCAAAACCGGGACGATCACGATAGGGCCCAGTCTGTCCCCAGCCAGAAATCCTGGCGACGATCAACTTCGGATTGCGCTCGAACAATACCTTCGGAGCGAGTCCCATTGTCTCAAGTGTTCCTGGGCGAAAGCTTTCAACTAATACCTGTGCTTGCGCCACAAGATTCGTCAGGATCTTGTGAGACTTAACATGGTGGAAGTCCAGACAAATGCTGCGCTTGTTTCGGCTGTAGGCTTTCCATGCGGTAGAGATTCCCGACACTTTCCAGTCACGGAGCGTATCCCCGGCGAGCGGCTCTGCCTTCACCACGTCTGCCCCCAGGTCCGCCAGCACCATCGTCAAAGTATTTCCGGCAACGAGTCGCGACAGGTCCAACACCTTCACGCCCGCCAGCGGACCTCTGGGCTTCTCTTCAAGCTGGATATGCTTAAACATAATTCGCCGTGTTTCTTGCAACCGCGGTTCGCGCGCACCCTGCATTGCGCTTGACAACCCGATCTTCCTCAATATATTCCTTCGTCAGTTGAATGCTTTCAAAAGGTCAATCCGTCATTACAAAATCGAGTTCCCCCTTGGCGTCAAAAAGGGGCTTTTTCTTCTTCTCTACATTGATCATCGCTGCTCTTCACCCAGCCGCGGCGCAAATGCAGACTCGACCTTTCCCCCACAACGGATATGATCGCCCCTATCTGATCTACCGGCCTGCGCATCTCGTGAAGGATCCTGCGGTCGTGTTCATGCTCGGGGGAATTGGTAGTACAGCCTTGTTCACATCAAAGAATTTCGGGTGGAAGGAGGAGGCCGACCGGAACGGCTTTCTGGCTGTCTTCCCCGACCCAGTTGCAACGGATCCAAGCAAACCGGCGAGCAAGAAGAATATTACTTTCTGGCAAATGAAGGGATCGAGAACTCGCATACTAGGACCCAACGCATTGCCGGTCGACGACGACGGCTATCTGATGGCCGTTCTACATGATGTTCTCCGGCACGAGCACCCTGACCGCACGCGAGTGTTTTTCGCCGGCTTTTCCAGCGGCTCTGGAATGGTGCAATTATTTGCATCAAGACATCCCAAAGATATCCGTGCTATTGCTGCAGTTGCGACGCCGTTAATGGATCCGCCAGCGAGGCTCGCACATCCAGTCGGCGTGTTATATATCAACGGCGACAAGGATGAGCAGCTTTCTGGCTTTGAGACGCTTTGCCCTCACTTTGCGACCACCCCGCATGGAAACTGGGTCACGTGGGGGTATCTAAATGGATGTCAGCTACAAACCGCTGAGAAGACCGTGTGGGGTGTTCGCTTTTCCTGGCAAGGATGCAAAAATCATGTTCCCGTGATCGCGGATTTTGTCGCCGGTCTTGGACATGAGTGGGCGGGAAGCCTTGATTCCGAGAGAAACCAAATGCTTCAAACACATTATTCGCTCAACTTCACAAATATGGCCTGGCAATTCTTTGCCAGTTTCGGCACGCAGTAGTTTCTTTGAATTTATTTCGAACAGGACAGGCTGCCATCCCCAACGCACATTATCCAGACGATTCATCAGCCCGCGACCCGGTGACGCCGCGGTGGGAGTTTGCCGTCGGTTCTGGAATTCTCGGATGGGTCCTCGACGCGTTTGACTTCTTTGTCGTCATTTTTCTGTTTGACACATTGGCAACACGATTCCAGGTCAGCAAGGCAGACATTGTCTATACCCTTACGCTGACGTTGGCGATGCGCCCCGTCGGCGCGCTTTTATTTGGAACGCTAGCGGATCGATTCGGACGCAAACGCCCACTGATCTTCTGCGTTCTTTTTTTCTCAACCGTGACTATCCTAAGTGGCTTTGCACCTACGTACCTTTTCTTTCTGGCAATGCGCGGCCTATACGGCATCGGCATGGGCGGTTATTGGGGCATTGGCGCATCGTACGCTATGGAGAGCGCGCCTCGACGATGGCGCGGCATCCTCTCCGGCGTGATGCAGAGTGGATATCCTGTTGGGTATCTGCTTGCGGCCGTTGCCATGCAATGGATCGTGCCAGTTTTTGGCTGGCGTTCGATGTTCGTCGTCGGCTCAGGCATGACGCTAGTGATCGTTTTATTCACTCTTCTAGCTCCAGAATCGGAACCGTGGAAGATACAGCGCCAGCCTTCGCTACGCAAAATGTTCAGAACGTTGTGGGAACATATCGGAATCTTTGCTTACCTGCTGCTGGTGATGTCAGTGATGACTTGCCTTTCCCATGGCACACAGGATTTGTATCCTGATTTTCTCAAGTCCATTCCAGGTCTTTCGCAGCGAACAATTCTTGGCATGAATGTCATGTTCGGCTTGCCCGTGATCTACAACATTGGAGCCATCCTGGGAGCGCTATTCTTCGGACAAATATCGGAGAGACTTGGCCGCAGACGATCGATCATCCTGGCTCTGTGTGTATCGTTGCTCTCGATCCCGGCATGGGCCTTTGGCTCCTCACTGCTGGCGCTGGTGCTTGGATCGTACCTTATGCAGACGGGCGTGCAGGGCGCGTTTGGAGTAATTCCGGCGCACTTGAACGAACTCTCTCCAGCTGCCCTTCGGAGCCTTTTTCCGGGCTTTGTTTATCAATTGGGAGTGTTGATCGGTTCGCCCGCGATCTCTTTCGAATTTGCTCTTCGAAGTCGTTTGGGATATCCATGGGCACTCGCGAGTTTCGAAGCATTCGTAATCATCGCCCTTTGTTTTATCTTCATATTTGGTCCGGAACGCCTAGGACGTAATTTTCACGTCGCGGAATAACGCATCACTTACTTCGTACTACGGCTTTCATGGATACTGTACCTATGTCAGCGACTGCCGCAGTATTAGGAAAGATCGGACTTCCCGCAAGCATCCGGGAAATTGCGTCGCGCAGGTGGGATGTAGTGATCGTCGGCGCTGGACACAACGGTCTGGCGTGCGCCACCTATCTGGCGAGGGCCGGTAAATCCGTGCTGGTGCTGGAAAGCCGAGAACGCATTGGTGGCGCCTGCACCATCGAAGAACCATTCCCCGGAGTGTTGATGTCTCCCTGCGCTTATCTCGCGGGATTGCTGCATCCGCTGGTGCTTGAAGAGCTCAATCTGCCCCGTCGCGGCTTCGAATGGACGCCTGCGGTGAATGGTTTGTTTGTTCCATTTCTCGATGGCAGCAGCATTCAATTGTGGGACGACGACGATCGCTGCGAAGAGGAAGTTCAGCGGTTTTCTCCGAAAGATGTTGAGAGCTGGCGGGCCATGAATGATGTGGTGCGGCGGTTGCGGGATTTATTACGACCCGCAAGTGGCATGTTGAACGGAAAATCGGATCAAACACCACGTGATACATGGATTGGAGATGCGCCCAGTGACGATCAGTTAGAAGAACTTCTGGCAGGCGATGCCGAAGCTCGCAGCTTGCTGTTCGATTGGTCCATGGCAGATTTCGTCGAACGATATCTCACTGACGAGCGCTTGCAATACGCCTATCTTGGCC
Source organism: Acidobacteriota bacterium (assembly GCA_040389265.1). Lineage (GTDB taxonomy): Bacteria > Acidobacteriota > Terriglobia > Terriglobales > Acidobacteriaceae > JAKAAZ01. The sequence continues at coordinate 5,774 of JAZKAG010000045.1, read as the reverse complement.
AGGGCGTCATCGGCACCAATGCTAGCCCTTTCGACGCGGGTACAGCGTCCATACGATTCCACCACTCCTCAGGCAGGCTCGGGGGCATGCCGGGAATGTGGGGATACGTGAAGGGCGGAATGGGGATGGTCTCCTTCTATTTCTGCGACGCAGCACGTGAGGCTGGAGCGGTTGTGGCCGCGGGTGTTGCCGTTGCGCGTATCATGCCGGGAGAAGGTGTGTTGCTCGAAAGCGGAGAGCATATTGCGGCTCCCATCATCATTTCGAATGCCGATCCCATTCGCACTCTGGCCATGCTCGACGGTTCTGCTGATGCGACGTGGGAGAAGAAAGTACGGTCCATTCCGATCCTGGGATGTACTGTAAAGCTGAATGTCCTACTCCGTGAATTGCCCAACTTCACCGCGCGTCCAGGCACCCTTGAGCCGCACCACTTTGGCCAAATTAACACACCGTTGACGAAAGCGGAATGGAAGGCAAGCTATGCCGCTGCTAGCTCTGGAAACCTTGCAGATCACTTATGGTGCGAACTGTACTTCCAAAGCGTGCACGATGCCAGCGTAGTTCCTGCAGGAATGCACACCATGAGCGTCTTCGCGCAATACGTGCCCTATGCCTTTGCCTCCGGCAGTTGGGAAATTCGGCGCGATGAAGTGCGGGAGCTAGCACTGCGATCGATCGGCCGATTTTGCAGCAATCTGAAGGATGCGGTCGTCGATGCGCAGGTTCTCGGCCCACCGGATATCGAGCAGAAGGTGGGCCTGACAGGCGGACATATTTTTCAGGGCGAATGTCTGCCTTCATATATGTGGAATCACCGATTGACGGCTAGGACTCCCATGAAAGGCGTCTATCTGTGTGGCGCGTGTACCCATCCCGGCGGGAGCGTCATCGGTATCAATGGCCGCAACGCTGCCATGGCTGTTTTGCGTGACTTCAACGGCTCCTGATAGATAACTCACTCGGAAGGAGCGCTGGCTCGGTTCGCTAAAACAAAAAACTGGAAACCGAGTAATCGATGAGAGTACAACATAGCCAGCATTTCCAATGCTTCTCAAGGAGGAAATTGTGAACGACTCCACATTAGCCCCGACAGCTTTGGGCGCAAAAGGCGGCGGACGAACAATCGTTGGCGCTCTATTGATCATCCTCGGTATTCTCGCAATCCTTCTACCATTTTTCGCAGGCATTGCGATCACCACGTTTATCGGCTGGCTTTTGTTGTTTGCCGGCATTGTTCACTTGATTTATTGTTGGCATTCGCGCAACACCGGCGGGGTGATCTGGCAACTTCTCATCGCAATCCTCTATCTATTTGTTGGCTTCTATATCATCTTCCATCCCGCACGCGGTTTGGTGACTCTGACGCTGCTATTGGCCTCTTACTTTGTAGTTGAAGGCGTGATTGAACTAGTGCTTTATTTCCGTCTGCGCAGCTCTCACCGTGCTGGCTGGTTTCTTTGGGATGGCCTGATCACGCTTCTATTAGGCATTCTTATATGGGCCCACTGGCCATTCAGTTCTGTCTGGGTGCTGGGCACGATCATCGGTATCAGCTTGCTGAGCAGTGGATTTGCTCGACTCTTCGCCAGGCCGACATTGACTTCAGGACTGCTCTGAAACGTTGGCAAAGTTGAGCGTGATCCTAATGAAAATCGTGAGAATGCAAAGCGAGCGTGCCATCAGAAAAAGCCATCAGTCGAGTTGCTTTCACGTGAATTACACCATCCTGATTTTGTAATGGCCCTTCGACAATCAGGAATTTGCTGCGCGTTACAACTAAACGCTCCCGCTCGTACAAGTCGGGCGTGACAATGACATTGGCAATGCCGGTTTCATCTTCCATGGAAAGGAAGATGAAACCTTTTGCCGTACCGGGACGTTGCCGCGCAATGATGCAGCCCGCTGTACGCACGTAGTTTCCATCCTTCTGTTCTCGTAATTCTTTCGCTGAGAGTACCTGTTGTTGCTGTAAAGCTGCTCGACGATAATACATGGGATGTTTGCCAATCGTAAGACCAGTACCGGCATAGTCGGCAATCAGCCGCTCCTCGGTATTCATTTGCTGGAGAGGCTTTTCCGCGGAATCATCCTCCAAAGACGCAACGTTTCCTCGAAACAGCGGTCCCTCCAGCTTTCCAGCCCGTTCCACCTGCCAAAGAGCATCACGACGATGTTCAACTCCATTCAGTTGGTTCAAGGCGCCGATGCGAGCCAGCAATGCCATTTCTTTTCGATTCAGCAGAGAAACCCGTTGCGCCAAATCTTCCGCCGAATTAAACCGGCCATCGCGTACTCGAGAAGCTACAAGCGCCTCCGCTGCCTGCTTGCGCAACCCTCGCGCGTAGCCCAGTCCCATCCTTAGAGAAAGGCTGCCATTGTGTTCTCTTTCCACAGTGCAAGCCCAATCGGAAATCTGAATATCAATAGGCAGCACCCGCAGACCATGCCGTTGCGCATCTTTTACCAGGACAGCTGGAGCGTAAAAACCCATCGGTTGATTGTTCAAAATGGCGCACGTAAATGCGGCCAGATATTTCACTTTGAAATATGCCGAGGCATACGCAATGAGCGCGAAGCTGGCAGCATGTGATTCTGGAAATCCGTATAACGCAAACGAGCTGATGTTTTGAATGATGCTATTTTGTGTCGCTACATCCAGCCCGTTCGCAGTCATGCCAGCCCGCAGCTTGCCTTCAAGATTTTTCATTCGCTCCCACGATCGGCGCATTCCCACCGCGCGTCGCAGCTCTTCTGCTTCCGCACCGGAGAAATTGGCAACCACCATTGCCATCCGCAACAATTGTTCCTGAAACAGCGGCACGCCGAGAGTACGCTTCAAAACCGGCTCCAACAATGGATGGGGATAGCTAACCTCTTCCTTATGCTGCCGCCGCCGCATGTAGGGATGCATCATCTGGCCAACGATCGGACCCGGGCGAATAATCGCCACCTGCACCACGATGTCATAAAACCGTTCAGGATGGTTCCGCGGCAGAGACGCCATCTGCGCCCTGCTCTCCACCTGAAACAGGCCAACGGTATCGGCCTGCTGCAGGGTTCGATACACCACCGGATTTTCTGGCAACTGGGCCAGGTCGACGAACTCACCGTAATGTTTGGGAATCAGATCCTGGCAGTCTTTCAAGACAGCCATCATGCCAAGTCCCAGCAAATCGACTTTGATGATGCCTAAATCGGAGCAATCTTCCTTATCCCATTGCACAACCGTGCGGCCAGCCATCGAAGCTCGCTCCAGCGGCACCACATGGTTCAGTTGCCCCTGGCAGATCACCATGCCGCCCGAGTGCTGGCCTAAATGGCGAGGAAGACTTTGGATTCGCATGGACAGGTCAAGATACTTGGCGATTCGCGGATGGGCTAGATCGAAGCCGGCATCGCGAAATGAATGGGCCATCGTGTCTGTCTTTCCACGCCATTCCCAGTTGCTGACCAGGCTGGATAATCGTCCCAGGGTATCAGCATCGAAGCCCAGGGCTTTGCCCACTTCGCGAGCCGCAGATTTGCCGCGATAGGTAATGACATTGGCCGTCATCGCGGCTCCCAGTTCTCCGTACCGTTGATAGACATACTGGATGGCCTGTTCGCGCTTATCTTCAGAAGGAAGATCGAGATCGATGTCGGGCCACTCGCCGCGACTCTCGCTCAAAAAACGTTCGAACAACAACTCCATGCCCACAGGATCGATAGCCGTAATTTCCAATGCGTAACAAACAGCTGAGTTGGCAGCACTGCCGCGCCCCTGCACCAGAATGTCATGACTCTTGCAGAACTGAATGATGTCCCAAACGATTAAAAAGTATCCCGCAAACCCTAGCTTCGCGATCAAAGCCAATTCATGCTCGACCTGCTTTTTGGCTCGCTCCAGCAGATGTCGATTTTTCTTCGGTCCGTATCGCCTCGCAACTCCCTCTGCTACTCGCTTCCGTAGAAAACTGTCCATAGTCTCGTCTTCATGCACTGGATAGCGCGGGAATTCATATCCAAGATCATCCAGCGCAAACGTAAGTCGCGACGAAAGTTCTACTGAGTTTTGCGCAGCATTGGGAACATCTCGGAATAAAGGAACCATCTCCTTCGCAGCACGCAGGTAGCGCCGGTTATTCACCGTTAAAAGTCGTCCCGCACGATCAAGTTCCGTATGACGGCGAATAGCTGTGAACACGTCCAGAATCTCTCGGTCGTATTCGGTAGCATAGCGAACGCCATTGCTAGCCAATACAGGCAGATTAAGAGCGTGCGCTATGCGGATAGCCGCTTGATTACGCCACTCCTCTTCCCGTTCCTGATGCCGCTGGAGTTCGATATAAACATTCTCTCTCCCGAAAATTGTGGTCAAATGTTCGACGATCTTGCGACCCTCTGGTTCTCCACCGGCAACCAGCGCAGCCGCCAGTGGACCCTCATCCCCACCTGTCAAACAAATCAAGCCGGTGTTGTACTGCTGCAAATCTTCAATCGTCGCCGCGCCTTCGCATTTTTCGGACTCGCGCATTTTGAACTGTGTGATGAGTTGGCAAAGATTTTGATAGCCAGCACGAGATTCGCAAAGTAACGGCAGGCGCACTGGTTCTTGAACATGCTGGTGCGGCAGCCATGCCGCAGGTGTCAGCCGCGACCCAAAACTTGAAACTGCAATCTCCGCCCCGATATGCGCTCGAACTCTATTTCGCTTGGCGCTGGTATGGAACCTGGCAGCCCCGTAGACACCGTTGCGATCCATGAGTCCGATTGCAGGCATCTGTAATTCAACAGCCCGCTCGACCAGACCTTCTGGTTGGGATGCGCCTTCAAGAAAGCTGAAAGCGCTGGCCGCATGCAGTTCCACATAGCCATCAGTCATACAAGGCCACCATCTCCCAGCAACTCCGCGCCACATCCCGCACCATGCAGCCGCACAGAAGAATACCCTCCGCGGAACGCGCAACTACGTCCCACTGCTCCATATTCCACAATTCCGGATTCCACCAATCCCCACTTGTACGCCAGGGACCGTAGGCCTTTTCGATGACGTAGCGTTTCTTTTGCAGTAAGAACCAGGTCGGTCGTTCATTTTGCAATGTCACGGAAATATTTTCTGGTGGACGGAATTCTCGCAACGCAACTCGTGGTTGTGCGCCAGAGGACACGACGATATTTTTGGTGATGACTGTAAAAGGCTCCATGCGAAAATCGTTGGGCTGATGTGTATCGCGCAGCACAGCTCGCCCTGCACATTCTTCGCCTACAATGGCGCGGATCCTTGCCAGCGTGACATCCAGTCGACCGGATTCAGGGAGTTGGGGAGAAAATAATCCCAGTTGGACCTTGCTGGTGCTTCCCGGTTCCGCTGTCAGGGTTAACGATAGAATGGGCGCCGACGGCGGGTGGGTCTCCAGATCCAGGTGCAGTAATTTGATCCAGAACTGGCGCTCGCCTGTCGGCAATGCGGGTCGTACTGTTCGCATATGAGAACTGCCCCCCTCTAAATGCAAAACAATTGTCAGCGCCGCCAGCGATAACATCTGTGAAGTGGCGCGCCAGATGAGATGTTCCAGCATCACTCCAACAACAAACAAGAGGGAATCCAGAATTTCTACAGGTGAATCCAGTTCGCGATACTCCTCCAGTTTTCGGGGAGGCTCGACTGGCAGAAATAGATGCGGCAGATTTCCCATCGCCAACTGGCGAAGACGTTTGCCCTCTTGTCCCATCCGCGCAATCAAGTCGTTTTCAGGTAGAGCGGCCAGCATTCCAATCGTACGAATTCCCCA
>JAZKAG010000044.1:26641-32743 GCA_040389265.1 Acidobacteriota bacterium | reverse complement strand
TACCTTGGCGGCGAGCGGCGGTACGGTCTCAGCAGCACCGACCTCCACCACGACCTACACCGCGACCGCGACTGGAGCTGGAGGCACAGCCTCGGCCAGCGTGACGATCACAGTAACATCCGGGACCGGAGGCTCTGGGCCGCCAACCGTCACGATCAGCGGCAATCCCACAACCATCACCAAAGGGAGCTCCACCACCCTGACAGTGATGGCCACGAATGCCACGTCCGTTTCACTGACCGGAACTAATGGCAGCAACCGTACCTTGGCGGCAGGCGGCGGAGCAGTCTCAGCATCCCCGACTTCCACGACTACCTATACCGCGACTGCGACTGGAAGCAACGGCACCGCCTCCGCAAGCGTGACAATCACGGTGACGAGCGGGACATCTGGCGCTCCAACCGTCACCATCAACGCCAATCCCACATCGATCACCCTGGGAAGTTCCTCCGTTTTGACTGTGACTGCCCAGAATGCCACGGGACTCACCGTTGCCGGAACAGATGGCAGCCAGCAAACATTGCCATCCGCGGGCGGAACGCTATCGGTCAGCCCGACCTCGACGACCACCTACACCGCGACTGCAACTGGAACTGGAGGAACAACCACAGCATCTGCGAAGGTTACGGTAGGAACGGGTTCCGGTATCCAATTGGCCGTGGCGAGCGCAGGTACCGGCACCGGAACCGTCACCAGCAGTCCGGCGGGGATTAATTGCCCACAAACCTGCACCGCCAGCTTCCCCAGCGGAACCGCCGTGGTTTTGACGGCGACAGCAGATTCCGGCAATACCTTTGAAGGATGGTCGGGGGCCTGCACCGGCAAGGGAACCTGCAATCTGAAACTGACAACCGGCATCACGGTAACGCCGACCTTCGAGCAGGGAACAGCGGGGGTCTCTTCGCTGAATCACATCGTCTTTTTCGCCCAGGAGAATCGCTCGCTCGATAACTACTTCGGCGCCATGCGGCAGTACTGGCAGCAGAACGGATATCCGGACCAGTCATTTGACGGCTTGCCGCAGTTCAACCCGACCAGTGGAGAGGCTCCGCTGTATGGTCCTCCGCCCGCCATTCCCGGATGTGATCCCACTAGCCCTTATCCCGGCAAGTGCATTTGGGACACCAACGTCACGGTGGCTTCATTCCACATGATTTCAGTCTGCAACGAAAACACCAGCCCTTCCTGGCAGGAGGCGCATAACGACTGGGACTATACGGATCCGGTGGGTACGCGTCCGGCGAAGAATAATGGGTTTGTGCATACGGCTGCGGGTGATGCCCGTGACAACCCTGGCCATCCGTTCTACGACACGGACGGCATCCGTGCCATGGGCTATTGGGATGGCACCGACATGAACTACGACTACTTTATGGCGTCGAATTTCGCCACGTCGGATCGCTTCTTCCACCCCGCCATGTCTCGCACCGAAATCAACCGCGAATATCTTGCTGCGGGGACCTCCGGCGGATACGCGTTGCCAAATGGCTCGAACGCCGCCGATACACCTCAGCTGAAGTCAACGCTTATTTGGCAGGAACTTCAGAAAGCGGGCATCAGCTGGAAAATCTACATCAATCCGTCGGGCACAGGTTGTGCCGGGCCGCCCTATGACGTGAACTGCCTGATGAAGACCAGTTACCTTGACGGCTTCACGTATTCAACCTATATCAAGTCGAACCTTGCATCGCACATTGCGCCGATCGCAGATTACTTCAGCGATTTGCAAAACGGCACGCTGCCGCAAGTGGCGGAGATCGAACCCGCCTCCGACGGCGCGCTCGATCAGCACGGATCCGTGTCTGACTCCGACCCGCTCAATGTCCAGGCGGGAGCCAGGTATACCTCCACGCTGATCAACGCGCTCATGCAAAGTTCCTCCTGGCAAGATTCAGCATTTATCTTTTTCTTTGACGAGAGCGGCGGTTTATACGATCACGTTGCGCCGCAACCGACGGTCAGTCCTGATGGCATCAAGCCGCTCGACCTGCCTGCCGGCTACATCTGCACAGGGAAGACGGGTCCGATATGCGATTTCACATACACCGGGTATCGCATACCGTTAACGGTCATTTCTCCGTATGCCAAAAAGAACTATGTGTCGCACACGGTGATGGATTTTACCGCCATCCTGAAGCTGATCGAAACCCGTTTTCATGTGCCGGCTCTCACTGCCCGGGATGCGGCGCAGCCCGATATGACGGAGTTCTTCGACTTCAACAATCCGCCATGGATGTCACCGCCGGTGCCTCCACAACAGAGGGTCAGCAATCCGTGTTATTTGAACAAGGTTCCATAGCAGTCCGTTAGTCGCTGGAACCAACCTCGTACTTGAGGAGGCCATGCCGTCGTGTCCGTCGGACATGCATGGAGTGGCCTCCGACACGCCATTGCACCCTGCTGCTTCAAATGCAGCCGCATGGCGCCGGCCCGCGCGTCTTCGACTCCAACAATGCGGTCAACCCGTGCCGCCCTCGGCATCCGTCAGTTCTAAGCAGCAGCGCCGGTGCGGGGCTGCCACTTGGTCTGATAGGGTTGTCAAATGGCGAAGAAGATCAAGCGGATCGGCATCCTTACCGCCGGTGGAGACAGCCCCGGCCTGAACGCCGCAATTCGTGGTGTCGGCAAGGCGGCGCACGGATACTACGGTATGGAGGTGGTTGGATTTCGCGACGGCTTTCGCGGCGTCGTCGAAAATCGGCGGATCGATTTGGATCACTCCGGTCTTTCCGGAATTCTCACCATCGGGGGCACCATCCTCGGCACCAGCCGAGACAAACCCCATCGCATGGTCATCGACGGACGCACCAGGGACATGACGGGCGTCATCAAAGCCAACCTCAAGAAGTGGGGCATCGACTGTCTCGTCTGCCTGGGCGGAGGCGGCACGCAGAAAAGCGCATTCCGTTTGCACCAGGCTGGCATTAACGTCATCACGTTGCCCAAGACCATCGACAACGATGTAGCCAGGACCGATGCCACGTTTGGTTACGCCACGGCCTTGAGCATTGCCACCGATGCCATCGATCGCCTGCACAGCACCGCCCACAGCCACCATCGCATCATCGTGGCGGAGATTATGGGACAGCGCGCTGGTTGGCTCACGCTGGGCGCCGGCCTGGCTGGCGGCGCGGACGTCATTCTCATCCCCGAAATTCCCTACGACGCGGAGAAGATCGCCAAGGCCATTGGTCGCCGCAGCAGGCGAGGCAGCAACTTCAGCATTGTGGCCGTGGCCGAGGGCGCAAAGAGCCAGAATGATTCGCTCGTCTTTGAAATCGCCGAAAAGGCTCTCAAGCGGGCTAAAACCCTGAACGAGAAGCTTCAGGCCAAGCGTGAGATCGCGGCTCTTGAAGTCCGCCATCAGGGCAATACCTTGCGTCTGGCCACGCAGCTTGAGGAACTGACACATCTTGAGTCCCGCGTCACCATCCTGGGCTATGTGCAGCGCGGGGGTGCGCCCTGCGCGCAGGACCGCATTCTCGCTACGCGTCTTGGCAGTGCGTGCGCCGATCTGATCAACAAAGGGGAGTTTGGCGTAATGGTGGCTGCCCGCGGAGATGGCACCGAGCCCGTGCCGCTGGATCAGGTCGCAGGCAAACTCAAGCTGGTGCCTCCCGACCATTCCTGGGTGCAGGCAGCTCGCCGGGTGGCGACCTCTCTTGGCGATTAAATGAATAGGGTCCGAACGCAGCCCATCCTCCGCTGAGTCCAACCTGCCAACCTGGCATCTAATAACTACACGTTCAGTAGGAGAAATGCCATGTCTCTGCGGCCCGTAAAAGAGGTGATTCAAACCAAGCCCACCCTGGAGGGTGCCGGGGTCAAACTGCAGCGAGCCTTCGGTTTCGGCAAGACCAGGGATTTCGATCCCTTCCTGCTGCTGGACGATTTTCGCAATGAGAATCCGGCGGACTATCTGGCCGGGTTTCCCTGGCATCCGCATCGCGGCATCGAGACCATCACCTATGTCCTCGCCGGTTCGGTCGAGCACGGCGACAGCCTCGGCAACAAAGGCGCCATGAAAGCCGGCGATGTGCAATGGATGACAGCCGGCAGCGGCATCCTCCACCAGGAGATGCCCAAAGGCGACGCGCAGGGCCGCATGCATGGATTTCAGCTATGGGCGAATTTGCCTGCGTCACTGAAAATGACTGACCCCCGCTATCAGGACATTCCGTCGAACGCCATTCCGGAGGTTACGGAAGACGATGGCACCCATGTGCGCGTCATCTGCGGTGAGTTCGCCGGCAAGAGAGGCCCGGTCGAAGGCGTCGCCGCCGATCCAAATTATCTGGACATTTCTGTCGCTCCAAATCAACGCAAGCGAATCAAGGTGGAGACCACGCGCAACGCATTCGCCTACGTCTTCGCCGGCTCCGGCACATTTCGCGACGCCTCCAACCCGCAGGCAGTTCTCACCGAGCGGGTGGAGAAGCCCGAAGCGGCCCCCGTGTACGACATCGGAAATCATTCGCTGGTATTGTTCGACCGCGGCGACGAGATCACCGTGCAGGCCGGACCAGAAGGCATTCGGTTTCTCCTGGTTTCAGGCCGGCCGATCGAGGAGCCGGTGGCCTGGTATGGGCCCATCGTCATGAACACCCAGGACCAACTGCGCACCGCCATGGCGGAGCTGCAGGACGGCACCTTCATCCGCCATTCCTAACTCGCACCCGACACAACTCTTCGCCTAGCGATCACTCAGAACCTCCTGAAGCGTCCGCGCAATGTTGTCTTCAACCGACCCGGGCAGGGTCACTTCGGCAACCGTTCCAGAGCCAACCTGACTGGTGATATCGATCTTGCCCCCGACGGCTTCAGCCAGCGCTTTGCAAATTGCCAGCCCTAAACCTGCCCCACCTGTATTTCTGGACCGCGATGGATCGCCGCGATAGAAGCGATCAAAGACGCGAGGCAAATCTTCCGCCGCAATACCCTCGCCGTTGTCCTCAACCCGCAAGCCCACAGTCCCGCCTGACGATTGCACCTGCAGCGTCACCGTTCCCCCCGCAGGCGTGTGCTGCAGCGCATTCACGACCAGGTTCGTCGCTAGCGTTGCACATTCGTCGAATGCGATGTGCGCCACCGCGCCCGGTAGCTGGTGGACGACCAGGTGAACTCCGCGCACGGCAGCCAGCGGCTGCATCTGATCTGCCACCTCGCCAATACATTCGCTCAGATCGGTCTTCACCTCCGTCACCCCCTCTCCCCGCGATTGCTCCACCCGCGCCAGCAACAGTAATTTCTGCACCAGGTCTTCTAAACGCGCGCAGTCGGACAAACACATTTCCAGTCCGCGCTCGTACTCCGCCGCCGTTCGCTTGCGAGAAGTCAGCAACTGCAGCGACGACTTGATGATGGTGACCGACGTCTTCAACTCGTGCGCGGCATCGTGCACAAACGTCCGCTGCTGCACAAAGGCTCGCTCCAACCGGCTCATCGCCGACTCCAGCGCATGCGCCAGCACCGCCAACTCTTCCACCTCAAACGCATTCGGAGGCGCGCGGAACCGCAACGAATTTGAAGAAATGCCTGCCGCTGCTCCCGCCAGTTCCTGCAGCGGAGCCATCCCTCGCCGAAGCAATATCAACAGTGTCCCCGCGGTGAATAGCAGTATCAGAAAATTTGAAATCGCCAGAAATTTCGCCGCGTGGCTCATCGCCGCCCGGAATGGCCTTAATGACGAGGCATAAAAAATAACCACCGGGCGCGCAATCCCCGGACTCTTGTCGTCCTGATCAATCTGCCGAATCCCATGCAGCGCAAACCCGCGATACTGCTTTCCATCCAATCGGAAATTGTGCGCCTTCCCGCGATCCGCTAATCTTTGCGCCACGTCGTTTTTCCAATTCGGCGAACTGCCAACCGCGCGCCCGCCTTCATCGCGCACTTGATACAGATCCCCCTGCGGCAGATCGAGTGCCTTCGGATCCAGCATCACATTGTCGTTGGCATCTTCCGCGTCCTGCACCGCACCCAGTAAGGAATCCGCGCGCCCTCGCAACATCAAATCGAACGAATGCAAATTCTGCTGGCGCTCGTAGAGCAGTGCCAGCCCTGTTGACGCAGCCGCCAGCAACAACTCCACCAGCAGAACCG
>JAZKAG010000044.1:19891-26631 GCA_040389265.1 Acidobacteriota bacterium | reverse complement strand
ATGGCTTCATGGCTGCGCCTCCCGCGACATTGCGCTCAACCGGTATCCGCGCCCCCGCAGCGTTTCAATCCACCGCTCTTCTCCCCCGCGGTTCAATTTGCGGCGAAGATTCGAGACGTGGGCCTCAATCACGTTGGAGTGGCGTTCCCAGTTGAAGTCGTACAGATGCTCCAGCAGCGATTCTTTTGACACGATCGCGCTCGGTCGATGACTCAGGTATTCAACGATGCGATATTCCGTGGGCGACAATTCCACTTCCACCCCGGCACATCGTACGCAACGTTCCACCGTATCCACTTCCAGATCTCCCACGCGAATCAAAGGATGGCTGACGCCTTTCCCGCGACGAATCAGCGCCTTCACCCGCGCCATCAATTCACCCAGATCGAACGGCTTTCCTACGTAATCGTCGGCGCCGGAATTCAATAGTTCCACGATGGATGCCTTCGACGTAATCGCGGTCAGCACCAGCACCGGCGCCTTCTGACCTTTCTTCCTCAGACGCTGCAACACATCGGGACCGCTCAACTTCGGCAGCATCAGGTCCAGAACGATCAGGTCATATTCGCCGCGCTCCGCCAGGTACGCTCCCGTTTCTCCGTCCCCGGCAATATCCACGGCATAGCCCGGCCCTTCGCGCAGCGCCGCCGCGATATTCTCGGCTAACCGTTCTTCGTCCTCCACAATCAGCACGCGCATCGGCCTTCCGTTCACCCTCGACCTTCAGTTGCGAAAGCCCTCATCGATGACGCACTCCGTCGTCGCCCATTAACTTTTCTCGGCCATGTAATAGTGCACCGCGGGAGTAATCACCAGGGACAGCACCATGGAAATCAGAATGCCCCCGATCACCGCGATCGCCAGGGGTTGCAACATCTGCGATCCTGAGCCCAGGGCCAGCGCCAGCGGGAACATCCCGGCAACCGCAGCCACCGCGGTCATCATGATGGGACGCAACCGCCGACGTCCCGCCTGGATCATCGCATCTCTCGGCGACATCCCCAGCGCGCGAAACTTCACATCCGCATCCAGCAGCAAAATTCCGTTCTTGGCGACGATCCCTACCACCATGATCAGTCCCATGAAGGAGGAAATGTTGAAGTCGGTTCCCGTAATCATCAACGCGAGAAACACTCCCGAAGTCGACAGCACTGCGGAGGCAAGAATCGAAACTGGGGCGGCAAAGGATTGAAACTCAAACAGCAGCACCAGGAACACCAGCAGCAGGCCTGCAAACAGCACCATCAGCAGATCGCGAAACGATTGTTGCTGGGTGGCGTAGGTGCCCCCATATTCCACGCGAATCTCCGGCGGCAGGTTCACCGACGCCACCGCCTTTTTTACGCCGACGATGGCCTGCCCCAGACTCGTTCCCTGCAGGCGCGCCGACACTTCCACCAGCCGCTGCAGGTTCTCCCGCAAAATCTCGGTCTGGCCGGGAAGGTTCTCCACCTTCGCCAGCGAGCCCAGCGTGGCCGTCGTGCCAGCCGAGCTGACCAGGACAGTGTTGTCCATGGCCTCTGCGGTGCTTCGATTCTGCTCCGGGAAACGCACACGAATGTCATACGCCCGATTGTTCACCACCAGTGGCGTCGGCGCCGTCTCGCCTTGCAGCAACGCACCGGCATCGGTCGCCACCTCGTCGGGAGTAAATCCGCTGGTCGCGGTGACAGAGGGTTGAATGTGATACACGGTCTCCGGACTGCTGATGGTGTTGTCGATGCCGTTCAACACTCCCACCACGCCAGGAACGCCAGAGATTTTATCGGCCACGATCGGCGCCCAGTGCCGCAGCAAATTCGCGTCTTGGCTGAATAATTTGATATCGACCGGCTGCGGCGCATTGGTCAGATCGCCGATCATATCTTCCAGCACCTGGTGCAGATCGATGTCCAGCGCCGGTTCGGCTTGCGTGACCTTGTCCTGCACCTCCTCCATAATGGCGTAAATGTCGCGGCTGCGATGGCGTTTCAAATTCACCGAGATATCGCCGGTATTGGCTTCGGTCACCGATGCCAGACCCAGTTGCAAGCCGGTACGCCGCGATGTCGCCTTCACTTCCGGAATGGATCGCAGAATCTGAACAACGTGCCCGACCACGCGATTGGTTTCTTCCAGCGAACTTCCGGGCGGCATGATGTAGTCGAGGGTGAATCCTCCTTCATCCATCTTCGGCAACAGATCAGAACCCAGCGACCTATAAGAAAAATAGGAAACTACAATCAACACCAGCGCGCAAGCAGCCAGCCATAAGGGTCTAGCCAACACGATTGTCAGCAGGCGCTCATATCCGCCAATCACCCGCTTCATGAAGCCGGTGATGCTGGCCTCTTCGGCCTCCATCATGCGTCGAGTTTCATCTTCATGCGATGCAAACGCGCCCACGCGATCGGACGGCGACACCGTGTCTTTGCGACGCACAAAAAACTGGCTCAGTGTCGGTGTCCAGGTCAGCGCCAGTGCCAGGGAAGAGAGCAGTGCCGAGCCCATGGTAATCGCCAGCGCGCGGAAAAAGGTTCCTGTCACTCCCGTGATTAAGATCAGCGGTAGAAAAATGACGACCGGAGTCAGGGTCGAGCCTACCAGCGGAATTTTCAGTTCACGCAACGCGCTTTGAACGGCCTGCATCCTTCCCTGGCCCGCATCGCGGTGCAACACGATGTTCTCTACCACCACGATCGCATCGTCAATCACCAATCCCACTGCGGCCGCCAGCCCTCCCAGCGTCATCAGGTTGAAAGTCTGCCCCAGCATCTTCAGCACAATGAAAGTCAGCGTGATCGTCACTGGAATGACCAGTCCTGCCACCAGGGAACTTCCCCAATCCCGCAAAAAAACAATCAGCACAATGCAGGAAAGAATTATGCCGATCAAAATGGCGTCACGAACGCTGGCAATCGCTGCCTTCACCAGTTGCGCCTGGTCGTAGTACACGGAGATGTCAATTCCAGGCGGAAGTTCTTTTCGGATCTGCGCCAGCTCCGCATACACGCCATCTGCCACCGCTACTGTATTGGTTCCCGGTTGACGATTAATGCTCAGCAGCACGCCGGGTTTGCCGTTTGCCGTAACCACCGTGTACACCGGCCTCACCGCAGGTTTCACCTGAGCCACGTCGCCGATGTGAACTGGTACGCCCGCGGAGGTGTTCTTGATAACAATGTTGGCGATCTCGCCCGGATCATGAACCTGGCCATCCATCAGATCGAGCACCAGGTCGTGATGTTCCGCAATCAGGCCAGGCGATTCAATCAGGTTCGTCCTGCGCACTGCATCCAGAATTCCTGGCACCGTCACCGAGGTCAGCAGCAGTTTTGCCGGATCTGGAATAATGTCGAACTCCGGCACCTCTCCGCCTTGAACCAGAACGGTAGCGACCCCGTTCACACGATTCAACCGCGGCTTGATGTCGTAAGTCGCCACTTCCCATAGGCGCGTCGCCGGCATGGTGCTCGACGTCAGGCCAAACCCGAGAATCGGGAAGCTGGAAAATCGCAGGCGAGTGGCTTGAATCGTCGCCGTTGGCGGCAACGACGCCTGAACCGCAGCCATGGCGGAATTCACACGCTGCAGCGTCGGAAACATATCAACCTTCCAATCGAAGAAAAGGTCGACTTCCGCCGTCCCTCGGCTGGTGATCGAGCGCACCGTTTGCAGCCCCTGCACGCTGTTCACAGCCTCTTCAATCGGGCGAGTGATTGTGACCAGCATTTGATCGATCGGCATCACGCCGTTGTCGATCGCGATCAGCACCCGAGGAAAATTTGTCGTGGGAAATACGGCGATCGGAATCCTCAGGGCCATCAACGCTCCCGCCAGCGACAGCACCACAATCACCGAGATTACGGCTTTGGAATAGGTGACGAACCAGGCAGGTGTCTCTTCCTCCCCGCTCGCTGGCGGATGGATTTCGTCCCCTGCGGGCACCGCGCTCTGCGCCTCTTCCTGCGGCCGTTGCTCCAGCGAGTTGGAAGGGATTTCCGCCATCAACTTCTATGCCCTGCTTTCGCACCAGCCGTTGCGCCGGCGGCCGTGGTCTTCACCTTTGTCTTATCGGGCAATCCATACTGATCGCTCACGATCACCGGCTCGCCCGCCTGCAGCCCGCTGCGAACCTGGATCATCGAGCCTTGCTGGATCCCCGTCGTCACCTTCTGCGCATACGCGCGACCATCCGACTTCACCACCATCACGGAAATTTTCCCGTCCGCTCCTGTCAGAATTGCAGCCGCCGGAATGACCAGCGCATTCGCAACCGTCCTCACGATGATTGCAACCTGTGCCGTCGTTCCCGGTTTCAGTTCGCCGTTAGGATTTTCCGACTGCACCCATACTTCTTCCGTGGTGCTGCTGGGGTCGAGCGCGGGACTCAACACCGTCACCTTCGCGGGAACATCTTTGTCGAGTCCTGGAACGCGAAGCGTCGCCGCCTGCCCCAGTCGCAGCAGCTCCGCCTGCTGCTGCGGAATGTGCAGCCGCACCACGACCCTTGAAGTGTCCATAACAATCAACAGCGGCGTTCCTGCCGGCGCAACATCCCCGGGATACACGGCGCGATTCGCAATCACCCCGTCCATCGGGCTGCGAATTTCCGTGTATTCCAACTGCGCGGCTGCACCCAGATATTGCCCATGCGCAGTTTCCAGCTGTCCTTTTGCAGCTTTCTTCTGCTGCGAGGCGCCTTGCGCTTGCAAATTGTCGAAGTGTTTCTCGGCCGCTTCATAGGCGCTGCGAGCCGTTGTCAACGCGACTGCCGTCGCATCCAATTGCTTGCGGGCAATCGCGCCCTGCTCATATAGCTTGCTTTCACTGTCGTATACCTTTTGCTCGGCCGCCAACGCGGACTTCGCATTCACCAGGTTGAGATTTGCAGTCTGCATCTCTTCCGGCAGAGTGGACGAAGTAGTCGAAGCATAGGTCGCCTGCGCCTGGTCATACCCGCCTTGCGCCGACATTGCTGCCGCAGCCAGATCCTTATTCTCCAGCGTCGCCAGCAATTGACCGCGATGTACCTTGTCGCCGCGTTGCACGTAGAAGCGGCGCACCGGCGCCGTGATTTTCGGAGAGATGGAGGCCTGTTGCACCGGATACAGAACGCCTTCAGCCGACACAAAATCCGTAATGCTCTGCATTTGCACCGGCGCCGTCTCGACACTCACAACTGGCTCCGGCGGCGGCACCGCATTGTCCCCGCCGCATCCCGACAATGCCGGGATCAGCACCGACGCAACCAGCGCTGAGGCGCCAAGCATGCCAACCCGACGGCACACGCGCTCCCCGCTCGAACCAGCGCGAGCCGCCAACCCGCAACATCCCGCTTCTTCCGCCCGATGCATCAAAACTCTCCTGTCAGGGTCTGCAGTGTGGCCAGCGCAACCCTATAGCGAGCCTCTCCCATATCCAATGCATTCTTCGCCGACGTAAGCGCGGTTTGCGCGCTCAACACTTCAAGCTCAATCGCATCCCCGGCCCGATACTGCAGCTTTGTCAGGCGTAGTGAATCGGAAGCAAGATTGGCATCCTGTCGCAGCGTTGCAAGCTCGGAGCGCGCCTCTTCGGCCTCGCTGTAGTATGCGCTTAAATTGCTGAGGGCTTCGCGCTGCGCTTGCGACAAGTCCACCCGCGCCTGATCGCGCCGATATTCCGCCTGGTCCAGCTTACTTTTCGTCGCTCCCCAGTTCCATATCGGAATGTTCATGCCCGCAGTTACGAAGTATCCCAGGTTCGGCAGAACTCCCACTTTCGGATCAGCGGCCACCGTGCTGTGCAGCGCGAATGCGTTGGCCTCAATCCCATAGTCCGCATCCAGTGTGAACGTCGGCAGAAATCCAGCGCGCGCAATCGACACATCTTCCCCTGCCTGTTTCAGGGCAGCCATGGCCGAGCGAACGTAAGGATTGGCATGTTCGGCCAATGTATTCACCTCATCCATCGACGGCAGCCCGGGAGCACTGTCAAGATCGTCCACGGTTGAAAAATTTTCATCCAGCACCGGCGACAATAAAACAGCCAACGCCAGATGCGCTCGCTGCATAGCCAAATCTGCTTCTTGCAGTGCGATCTTTCCCTGGTCGAACTGCAACTGCGCCTTCACCACATCGGCATGCGAAACTTCTCCGCCCTTCTCCAGTTCTCGGGTCGTCGTCAGGAACTGCGTCGCGGAATCCAGATTTTGCTGGGCGCTGACATCTTCCCGCTGCGCCACGATCGCGTTGTAATAAAGATTGGTCACCGTCACCGTCAGGCCACGCTTCGCGATTTCAGCCTGCGCCTGCGCAAACGCATCGGCCGCCTTGGCCCGTCGATACGGTGCCAGGGAAAAAAATCCTGCCGGCATGTCCTGGTGCAGTACGCCCCAGGCTCGATACACGTGGACTCCGTCGTTCGTAACGAAACGGCCGGTGGGAATTTTGCCGTTCCCTTGCGTGCCCAGAAATTCCTGCGTGTAGCTGATGGCGGGAAGCATGGCGGCCCGCGCCTGCACAAGATCCTGTTTTGCAAGCCTGGCATTCATCACCATCGATTGATACTGCGCATAATACTTGCGCGCGCGTGCGATCGCCTCTTGCAGCGTAATCACCGCGGGTGCACCCGTGGCATTCGTAACCGTCTGGGTCGCCCCTGGCCCGGAATCAGATTGGATTGCATTGGCTGCGGGTTCCGGCGCCTGCACCAGCACCTGGGCGGCACAGCGATGCCACGCTGTTGCCAGCCCCAGCAGCAGCAATGTCGCGCACCAT
>JAZKAG010000044.1:15957-19881 GCA_040389265.1 Acidobacteriota bacterium | reverse complement strand
TCGATGCGCCGTGAGGAGCCGTCGCGCGAAAGCACATGACTCATTTGTAGCGATCCCGGCTGAAGATAACCTTAAGATGCCGCGCGCGTCCATCGGAAAGTATCTGCGCACACACTCCGTTGTCAGGCTCGCCGCCGCTACCACGCTGGAGCGTTCTGACGCGAAGCAGGTATAGTGGCGGACATGAAGGAACCCATTCTCTTCGCTGCCCACTTCTTTCTTGGCCTCCTGCTTGCAGCTCCCATCCCAATCTCCGCGCAAACCACAGCGGCGACCGCGCCCACCAAAGACTCCAGCTACATCGACGCGCAGGGTACCGCCCACATCACGCGCATCATTCCCATTCCTCAAACCGTCAGCCCACAGGCCCAGCAATTCCTCGCGAAACCCATGTCGGACGCCAAATCGAGCCCCTCGATTGAGCAGCAGCGGGAAGGCACAGACGCCTGGCAAGCGCGCGCGGGGAAGGAATTTGAGCAGGCGTATCCAGTGCATGTGGCGAAGAGCACGATCGCCGGCGTTCCCGTGCTCATTGTCACTCCGCTCCATGTGCCTGCCGAGAAGCAGGATCGAGTTCTGATCAATATCCACGGCGGTGGCTTCGTTGTGGATTCCGGCCGCCTGACGGAAACGGTCCCGATCGCCAACCTCACCCAGACCAAAGTGATTGCCGTGCTCTATCGGCTTGCGCCGGAGCATCCGTTCCCAGCAGGCCTGGACGACGTCATCGCTGTATACAAGCAAGAGTTGAAGACCCACAAACCGCAAAACATGGCGATCTACGGAACCTCCGCCGGCGCGATTCTGACCGGAGAGACGGCCGTCAAACTGAAGCAGCTAAGGTTGCCGCAGCCCGCTGCGCTCGGCATCTTCTCCGGCATGGGCGACTTCGATCGCACCGGCGATTCGCAATCCATGTACGCCTTGGACGGCCTTTCCGGCTATCTCGAACCGCCCTCCGGCACGCACGATCCAAGGTACGTCGGGTCCACCAGCCCGAAAGATCCAGTCCTGTCGCCGGTATACGCCGATCTGACCGGATTGCCACCGACCTTGTTCGTCACCAGCGAGCGAGACTTGCTGCTCAGCGGCACAACCATTCTGCATCGCGCCTTTCTCAATGCCGGGGTGGACGCACACCTCATCGTTTTTGAAGGATTGCCGCATGCTTTCTGGAATACTTTGAACCTGCCTGAAACCCGCGAGGCGGAGAAGGACATGGCCGGATTCTTTGACCGATATGTGGGAAAATAATCCTTTGAGGGGCTGATCGTTTCCTTTCCGCGCCGCGGGCCATATCGCTCAGCCGCCACTTCTTCGTTGGAGTTGATGTATGTCGTTTCCCATCAAAACATGTGTCGTCTGCTCGGAAGAGTTTGAGCTCAAGCCGGACAAGCCCGGATTCGCCAACCGTTGTCCCACATGCAGTGAGCCCGAGTCCATCGGCGGCAACCGTCCCGCCGATGCCGACACGCGAAAGGGCGACAGCGCACTGAACGAGGCTCGCCGCGGTGCCATCCGCGAACTGCTCTATCGCAAAGACAGCTGACCGGCTGGCAACATTCCCGACAACGACACGGCGAATGGGTCTCTTTCCAGCGATGCCGCGGTCCCGGCATCACCAAATCGCTTCCGACAACCCAACTTGTCGTTACTAATTTGCCCGCGCAAAATCTTGATTACGCGTGGTCGGGATCATCCGGCTCGCCCTTCAAACATTCGCGAAGCCGCCACAGAAGCCAGAGTGCGATTGCGGCGGGCGGAACGAACGCGACGAAGAGCAACGCATACGTCGAAATAACCTGCAATGCAGTTTTAGAACCGTGAAAGTAGGGAGTGGGGGTCAGGTGCGGCACGATACCCATCGCGCTAGTCAGTTGAGTTTCAGTAGCAAAATTCTGAACCTTCCCAGTCTGCGTGTCGAATAAGAAAAAGTTTCGATCAACTTCTCCCTTTGCTTTTGAAAAATAGGTGTAGTCATATTTTCCAAGAATCTTTGAGCCTACGATCTGGAGGTCTCCGACCCATGCTACAGATGCTAGTGAGTTGCTATCCTTCTGGATGCTCCCCGCCTCGGGCATCTTATCCAGAGCGTGCAATCGATAACCATTTGGAAGCGACTCATTGATGTCGCCGAAGAGTAGGTCGGGCGTGCCAATGAACGAGGAAAGGATACCTGAAACGACCACACAGGCTAGCAGGTAGGCCATCATCGAAGGAGGAAACAGCCCCGCAACCATGGTGGGTTTCTTCCAAGAACGCTTCCGAACCAAAAGAAAGACCGCCAGAGCGCATGCAAGTCCTATTGCGCATGCAATCAGCATGAGAGCAATCATGGCGATGAAGCGTCCGATTATCTCCACGGGGCTATTCTCGCAGCATTACGTGCGGCAGCGCAACATATTAGAAATATGAACCATTTAGACCTAGCGTCGAAGATGCAGTATTCAGGGCTACTGCTAATTCGAGAAAATCGCCGGTTCGTGTGTTCTGTGGATTATTCCCAATAACGCCGTTCTCATCCGTGAGCTTCTTCTTCATTTGCAAACCGAGAGCAGTTCTGGATCGATCGATTCGGTCATCCGTTTGTCAAAGCCCTCGCATGTGGCCTCGGATTTTCAGGAAACTGAGGCACCGCCACAACCCCGCTTTCCTTTGCGCGCCCATTTGGTACCATACGGCGATGGAAATTTCCCGTCGTACTTTGTGCGCCTTATTCCCCGCTGCTGCGCTGCTCGGTGCGCTCCCGCTGCAGGGCGAGTCCACCGCAACGCTTTCGAACTCCCAGGTATTTCCCTTCGACAAACTGCCCGTGCATCGCTCTGCCAATGGCGGGGAGTCACGTCCGGTCCTGCAAGGCAAGTTGCCTACCGGAGAAATGCTGGAGCTTCACGAAACCACCTTGCCTCCCGGAGCGATGCCCCATCCGCCCCATCACCATCTGCATTCCGAAATGTTCCTGGTGCGCATCGGTACTGTCCAGGTGACAGTCAACGGCCATCCCCAGACCATCGGTCCCGGGGGAGTAGGCTTCTGCGCTTCCAATCAGCAGCACGGCATCAAGAATGTTGGCAAAATTCCAGCGCAATATTTCGTGGTTGCCATCGGTCCTGACGCTTAATCTGTCCGCGCCGGCCTTCTCCCCTTCGCAGCCCCGCGTTTAGTTGACGGGTTCAAGCTGTGCGGTGAAGTGTCGCAGGAACGGCGCCTCGTAGGTGAGCCGCATGCCGCGAATCTGCATGCGTTTCTCCCACACGCGCAAAATAATCTCCACCACATAATCAATGTGGCTTTGCGTGTAAACGCGTCGCGGAATCGCCAGCCGCACCAGCTCCATCTGCGCGGCTCCGGCAAACATCAGGCTGCCAATTTCCACCGAGCGGATGCCGCCTTCCAGGTACAACTCCGCCGCCAGGGCCACGCCGGGAAATTGATCCACCGGAACCTGCGGCAGAAATGCCTTCGCGTCCAGATAGATCGCATGACCGCCCGGCGGCTGCACAATCGGCACGCCTTGCTCAGAAATGTGATCGCCCAGGTAGGCCGTCGATGCGATTCGATAATGCAGATAATCCTGCCGCAGAGCCTCCTGCAATCCCACCGCGATGGCTTCCAGGTCGCGTCCCGCAAGGCCGCCATACGTTGGATAGCCTTCGGTCAAAATCAACAAATCCTGTTCCTGCCGCGCCAGGATATCGTCATTCGTGCAAAGAAATCCGCCGATATTCGCCATGCCGTCTTTCTTGGCGGACATGGTGCAGCCATCGCCCAGCGCAAACATTTCCTGCGCAATCTGCTTCGGCGTCTTCGATCCGTACCCGGGCTCGCGCAGCTGGATGAAGTACGCATTCTCCGCAAAACGGCAGGCGTCGAAGTAGAGCGGAATCCCGTGCTTGTGGCACACCGCCGAAACAGCCTTGGCAT
>JAZKAG010000044.1:3313-15947 GCA_040389265.1 Acidobacteriota bacterium | reverse complement strand
TCCATCGACACCGGCTGGCCGCCGCCGGAATTATTCGTCACCGTCAACATCACCAGCGGAATCCGTTCACGCCCCACCCGCGCAATCAACGCCTCCAACGCGGCCACATCCATATTCCCTTTGAAGGGCAGTCTCGCCTCAGGCTGCTTCGCTTCCGGCAGCAGTAGGTCAACTGCCTCCGCGCCCACAAACTCCACGTTCGCTCGCGTGGTGTCGAAGTGCGTATTGTTCGGCACCACGTCGCCCTTCTTGCACATCACGTGAAATAAAATTCGCTCCGCCGCCCGTCCCTGGTGGGTTGGAATCACGTGCGTGTATCCGAAAATATCCTGAACCGATGCCTTGAAACGATCGAAGCTGCGGCTGCCCGCATAGCTTTCATCGCCCTCCATCACCGCCGCCCATTGATGCGTCGACATGGCTCCCGTTCCGGAGTCCGTCAGCAAATCGATCAGCACATCGTCGGCGCGTACCAGGAACAGGTTGTAGTGGGCAGCGCGAAGCAGATCATTTCGCTGCTCGCGCGTAGTCCAGCGGATCGGTTCAACACTCTTGATGCGGAAGGGCTCGATGATGGTTTTTGTCGGCATTCAAAAAGGCTCCGTCACAAGCGAACACCTTCGAGACTACAGCCTTCTTCTATGCCAATGGAGATGGGAATGATCGGGTCGCATCCTCTTGAGACTTGTCATCCGCAACCGCCTCCGCGCCTTCCGCCTCGGCCAGCGTCTCCGTGTCCAGTTCGTGTTCTTCCTTGTAGCGTTCGGCATCCATCTTGCCATCCCAGAAAGCCCACTCCACCGGATAGGTATCCGGATCAAACAGCACTTGATAGAAATGCCACACCACAATGGCCAGCGCCGCCAGAATCGCTTCGTAAAAGTGGATTGCGGTCGCCACATCCAGCCACCACCGCGCCAAAATATTCCCCACCGAAACCTTGGCCCACAACATAATGCCGGTCACAGCCATCAACGTTGTGCCCCACACCATGGCCCAGTATTCGGCCTTCTCGGCATAATTGAAGTGCCCGAACTTCGGTTTTTTCTGGCTCAAGCCCAGGTAAAACCGCATCGTGCCCCACGCATCGAAAGCATCTCGCGGCCCCGGCGCCATGTGGCGAACCCACTTTCGTCCATCGCGACTCACCGCGGCGTACACGATGTGGTAAAGCGACAGAACAATCAGCACCACTCCCGCCGCCCGATGCACGATACTGCGAATCTTCTCCCCCATGCCAAACACGGCAGCGAACCAGGAGTCAGGATATTTCAGCGCGAATCCGGTAATGACCAGCACCGTAAACGTAAACATCAGGATGAAATGCTGCCAGCGTTGATTGCGCGTCAGCCGCAACACGGTGCGATGCTGCGCCTTGCGTCGCGCGATCGCCTTGCTCCGCCAGATGATGGCGTTGTGCAGCAACATGCCTCCAATCACCAGCAGGATCATCGCAATATAAAAGCGCGTCACAAACCGCACGATGACTCCGCCCATGCCTGTCGGCTGCTTGGGATCCAGATGGACCTTGCCCATCGTGAAGCGCCGCGTCACGCCCTTGTGGCACTGTCCGCAGGTCGTATCCAGATTGGCGCGATTGATGGTCGATCGCGGATCGCTCGACGGCAGAATATTGTGCACGCCGTGGCAACTCGCACAGTTGGCCACCACCACCGATCCGTTCTTTGATGCCAGTCCGTGATAGCTATCCAGATAGGTCGAGACGCGATTTCCCGCGACACCAAACTCCTGCGTCAGCCGCACACCCTGATGACATCCCGCACAGGTTGCCCCCGATCGGCTCTGGGACACCGTGGAACTGGGATTTTTTGGCGCCAGGATGGTGTGGATACCATGACAATCCGTGCATGTCGGCGAGAGTTGATTGCCGCGTGCCAGCCCTTGTCCGTGCACGCTCTGCAGAAAGGTATGTTGGATCTGCCCATGGCATTTTCCGCACGTCGCGGCCACGTTGAATTTGTTGATCGGCGAACCCGCGTCATTCGCCGGCAGAATCTGGTGCGACCCATGGCAGTCCGTACAGACCGCCGCACTTTGGGAGCCGTTCTTGATCGCTCGTCCATGCACGCTGTCCTGATAGGACGCAAACACCTGCGTGCTGACGCCGCTGCCGTCCATCGCGCGCTTCTGCCCATGGCAATCGCCACAAGTCGCCGGAATATTCCCGTGACTCACCGGTGATTTGGGATCGCTCGCCGGCAAAATATCGTGCGCGCCTCCATGGCAATCGACACACGTCGCCGCCGGCGTTCCATCCGCTTTTTTCTGCTGCGCGTGGAAACTGTGCTGATACCCCTTCGCCGCGTCCGCGTGACAGTCCACACACGAAATCTTTTTCGGCTCCGCCGTGTGCGGAGATTCCTTCACGTCCTTATGGCAATCCACGCAACGGAACATCGTTCCGTGGATCGAACCCGTCATCTTCACCGGGTCGACGTACAGGCTCACCTTCTTGCCGTTACCATCCTTCGTCAGCGTCGCGTCGGAGTGGCACGCCAGGCAATCCGTGTCCTTCGGCTTTTGCGCCGCTTGCAGGCTGCACACCCAGGTAAGCAGAAAGATACTGACAAGCCATGCGCAGATCTTGCATTTTGTCTGCATACTATGGAGGAGACTCCGGTTGTTCCGCGGTGGCTGTGATTCGAATCACGGCAGCATGTTTGGCAAGAAACTTTCGTGACCTGAACGCCTGTATCGCGACGGATATGCAGCGTTTCGCACGGGGCAGCCAATTCGCGCAACGATAGAATCGAACCTACAGAATCCATGGCAGAGGAAACGCACCTGACCCCCGAACCCGTCAAGCCTGCCGTAGATTCCGCCCCCAAGCCGGCCCTCCGCCGCCCCGCCTGGCTCAGGCTCTCGCACGAGCACACAGCGTTCTCCGCCATGCTGCTGCTCATGGTTTCCCAGTTGCTCTCTCGCGTCATCGGCCTGGTGCGCATCAAGGTCATCGCATTCCTCTTCGGCGCTGGCTCCCTCACCGACGCTTACACCGCCGCGTTTCAACTGCCCGACATGCTGACGTATCTCCTGGCAGGCGGCACCGCTTCCATCACCTTCATCACCATCCTCAGCCGCTACCGCGAACAGGGTCGGGAACACGAAGGCGAACAGACCATGTCCGTCATTCTCAGCACCATGCTGCTGGTGCTAGGAGCGGCCATCGTTCTGGGCGAAATATTCGCCCCGCTCTACGTCAGCATCTTTCTCAATAAGTTCGACCCAGCGACCGCCGCGCTCTGCGTGCACATGACTCGCATCGTGCTCCCCGCACAGCTATGCTTTTTCGCCGGAGGAGTTCTCAGCGCCGTCCTGCTCGTTCGCAAGCAATTTGCATGGCAGGCAGTCACGCCCCTCATCTACAGTCTCGGCATCATCCTCGGCGGAATTCTTCTCCACGAGGAGCTTGGCGTTTCTTCTCTCGCCGTCGGCGCACTCGTCGGCGCCATCTGCGGACCGCTGCTCTTGAACTACTATGCCGCCCACCGCATCGGCCTCCGCTTGCGCTTCTCTCTCGACTGGTCGCACCCCGGCCTCCGCGACTGGGTCCGCATGTCCATCCCGCTCATGATTGGCGTCTCCCTGGTTTCCGCCGATACCTGGATCCTGAATTACTTCGCCTCCGGCGGCCATGGCGAAATTGCCAAGCTGAACTACGCCAAAACCCTGTTCACCACTCCTATGGCCATCCTCGGCCAGGCAGCCGGCGCCGCCTCCATGCCGTTTTTCGCGGCGCTCATTGGCCAGGGGCGTCATCGCGAGTTCGCTTCCTCCGTCAGCCGCATCGTCACCCGAATCTATGCCTTCGCCTTTCTGCTTTCCGGCTGGATGATTGGCATGGCCTATCCCGCCGTCGACCTGGTGCTGCGAGGCGGCTCGCTGCATCACCGGGATGTCGGTTCCATCGCTCTCTACTTCACGCTCTTTGCAGGATCACTCTGCTTCTGGTCGGCCCAGGCCATATACGCTCGCGCCTTCTACGCCGCCGGCGACACCTTCACTCCAATGGCCGCCAGCACAATCATCACCGCCGCCTCCATTCCGATCTACTGGTTCCTCTTCCATCACATGGGCGTCATGGGATTGGCCATCGCGTCCGACTGCGGCATCCTGGTCCAAACCCTGGGACTGGCCTTCTTGTTACACCGCAACGGCCTCGTCCCCTTGCGCAGATTGGAATATGGAGAAATGGCCAAATCCCTCGCCGCCGCAATCGTCTCCTTCGGCGTTCTGTTTGCCGTCGTGCGTCTGCTACCGCCCTCCGGATCCTTCCCTCGGGATCTGCTGCAACTCGCCTGCGGCACCACCGCCTGGCTGCTCTCCGCATGGGCCATTCTGCGGCTCTGCCGCTCCAGCCTGCCAAACCAGTTGATCGGCCGTTTTCGCGGTCGCCGCGCCGCCAGCCCCACCCCGCTCGAGCCAGCCGCCGAACGCATCGCGAAAATCTAGGCCCTCGGCACGCACCCGCTAGCCCCCTTTCGCCCTCTCCCCGGGCAGCCTTTACAATCAAGGTATGCCGGAGCCATCCCATCCGCCTGAGACAGACGACGAAGATTACTATTTCGATGGCCCGTATCTTGTCTTTACTGAGGCCTACCACCGAAAACGCGGATTTTGCTGCCGGTCCGCCTGTCGCCATTGCCCCTATGGCTTTGTAAAAAGTAGCGGACAGGCCCTGGAATTTTCAAAAAATGAGCCCAAATCGCTGAATCTTCCATCCAAATAGATTCAGTTGGCTTCACCGCACCGCAAGCGACAAATGTTCATCCGGATGAGGTAAACTGCGCCGAATGCATTATGTAGCAAGTTCTGACCACGTAGAAGCCCATTTCGAATCCACGGAGTTGGTTCGCGACGTGGTCATTGGCATGTCCGATGGACTCACCGTCCCGTTCGCCCTGGCGGCCGGCCTGTCCGGCGCGGTCGGATCCTCGCACATCGTGGTCCTCGCAGGTCTCGCGGAAATCGCTGCCGGATCCATTGCCATGGGATTAGGCGGCTACCTTGCCGCGCGCAGCGATGTGGAGCATTACGCCAGCGAGTATCACCGCGAAGAACGAGAAATCGTCGAACGCACCCGCGACGAGGAAGAAGAGATTTACCAGATTTTCGAAGAGTATGGCGTCGAACGCTCCGAAAGCGGTTCCGTGCTGACCGCGTTGAAGCGCAACCCAAAAGCCTGGGTCGATTTTATGATGCGGTTTGAACTGGGCCTGGAAAAACCGGCCAGCCACCGCGCCCGGCAAAGCGCCGCCGTCATCGCCTTCTCCTACATTGCCGGCGGATTTATTCCCCTGCTCCCATACATGGTTCTGCTGCATGCCTCCTCCGCATTACGCGCTTCCGTCGTCATCACTTTAATTGCGCTGTTCTTTTTCGGCGCCGTTAAAGGACGATTGACCGGCGGCGGCACTTGGAAATCCGCATTCCAGACAGTTTTAATCGGCGGCCTGGCTGCCGCCGCCGCCTATACGCTGGCAAGGGTGCTCAGCCTGCATCCTAGCTTCTAGCGCACAGATAGGAGTCGATTCGCGTGGGAATTTTACAAGCCGCACCCGTACAGGCAACCTCCCCTTCACTGGCGCACGAGTTTCAAACAGTGCGCGATATGACAGACGCACTGTCGCGGCCGTTGACGCCGGAAGACATGATGGTGCAGTCCTGTCCGGAGGCGAGTCCGGTCAAGTGGCACCTGGCGCACACCACCTGGTTTTTTGAGACCTTCGTCCTGCGGCCGTATTTACATGACTATCAGCCGTATCATCCGGATTTTCTCTGGCTCTTCAATAGCTATTACAAATCTCTCGGCGATCATCCGGAAAAGCAGTTGCGGGCTTCCTTTTCGCGGCCCTCTCTACAGCAGATTCAAGCCTATCGCCGGCATGTTGAAAACGCTGTCATGCAATTGTTGAACAGCGGTGCATCCGCCGAGATATGGCAACGCATCGAACTCGGAATGCATCATGAACAGCAGCACCAGGAGCTGATCGCGACCGACATGAAGCACGCGTTCTGGTCCAATCCCTTGCAGCCGATGTATGCAGAATCTCGCCCGGTGCGTGGCGGCAATTTCGAACCGCACCAATGGTTCGGCTATGCCGGAGGCTTGGTGGAAATCGGTAATCGCGGAGATCGTTTCGGATTCGATAACGAATTCTCGCGCCACCAGATTTTCCTGCAACCATTCCGACTGGCTTCGCGGCCGGTGACGTGCGCGGAATATCTCCATTTCATCGAAGACAACGGTTATGGTCGCCCGGAATTCTGGCTGTCGGACGGATGGGACGCCATCCACTCCCTGGGCTGGCGGGCACCTCTTTATTGGAAACAAAATGCCGGTCGCAGATGGGAAGTCTTCACCCTGCACGGTTGGGAATCGCTCGAGAACCTGCGCTCCACCCCGGTCTGTCACCTCAGTTACTACGAGGCCGATGCCTATGCCCACTGGGCCGGTTGTCGACTTCCCACCGAGTTTGAATGGGAACACGCGGCAGAGAACGTTGCCGTGACTGGAAACCTGCTGGACACGGGCACGTTGCATCCGCAAGCGGCGCCCGACAATGCAGATCCAAACCAGCCCACGCAACTCTTCGGCGATGTTTGGGAGTGGACGCGCAGCCCCTACGTCGCCTATCCCGGGTACCAACCTGCTCCCGGCGCGCTTGGCGAATATAACGGAAAATTTATGTGCAATCAATTTGTGTTGCGCGGAGGATCGGTGGCGACGCCCGCCTCTCACATCCGCGCCAGTTATCGAAACTTCTTCGCCCCCGCCACCCGGTGGCAATTCTCCGGCATCCGTTTGGCTGCGGATGGAGGAGTTGCGTGAACATTCCTTCTGTGCTCGACAGCGTTCTCACTCCTGCCATCCAGCTACCTCCGAAAGAAAGCCTGGGAGTTGCCCGGGCTGCAGTCGCAGGTTTGTCGGCCAAGCAAAAATCTCTGCCCGCGTGGCTCTTTTACGATGTCGCTGGCTCGCGGCTGTTCGAGGAAATCACTTGCCTGCCGGAGTACTATCTCACCTCGCTTGAGCAGTCGATTTTTTCCCGCTATGCCGCTGAAATCGTGGCCGAGGCCGTGGGGTCGGTCGAACAACCGCTCTCCGTCGTCGAACTCGGCGCGGGAAGCGCCAGCAAAACTCTGACCCTGTTGCGCGCCCTGGTCTCGCGCCAGGGAGACACTCTATATCTTCCCGTGGACGTGTCGGAAGCTGCGCTGCAACTGGCTTCAGGAAATATCCGCGCCGCTTTGCCGCAGGTGGATGTCCAACCGATCTGCGCCGAATTTACCCATGAGAAAAACTTGAATCTTCCTCCCACCGGCCGCAGGCTGGCACTTTATATCGGCTCCAGCATCGGCAACTTCGATCCCGCGGATGCCATCGAGTTACTTAGCTGGTTTCGCACCCAGCTGCAACCCGGCGACGCCCTTTTGCTCGGTACCGACATGGTCAAAGACGTCGCCCCGCTGCTCGCCGCGTACAACGATAGTGCCGGCGTAACTGCGGAGTTCAATAAGAATATTCTGGCTCGCCTGAATCGCGAGTTGGGAGCCAACTTCGCGCTGGATGCGTTTGAACATCGCGCCATCTGGAATCCTAACCAGAGCCGCATTGAAATGCACCTGGATAGCCGCTGCAATCAAATGGTGCACGTGGAGTTGTTGCATCGCAACTTCGGCTTCAAGCGCGGAGAATCCATCCACACGGAAAACAGCTATAAATTCACCCCGGAACAAGTGGAAGACCTGCTGCAGAAAAGCGGCTATGTTTTGGAGCAAAGCTGGTACGACGATAAGAAGTGGTTCGGCGTACATCTGGCCCGCATCGTGGACGCAGACATCCTGCCCACAGATGAAGACGCCGCCGCATAGAAAGAAAATCTCGGTGCCCCCGCGTCTCGCATCTGGGACGTGGGTTGCCTGGCGCTCTCCGGCACGGCATACGGTCCTATTCTCCGGCGATCGTCATGCCGTCAATCACGATCGTGGAGCGCTTCATCGCGTACATAGAGTGAAATAGTGTATGCCACATAGTAGGCCGGCCTGTCCCATGCCCGGGCAAAAGCGCTTTTTCCCTGGCGCACCGACCATCCGCAAATTGATAAAATGGAGATAAGAACTCTGTCCGAACGCCTTGCCCCTCAGGGCCGTGTCGGTCCCGTTTCGGAAGAGTTTCGAGCCGCAATTTGCCGTTTTTTATCAGAAAATCGCAGAAAAAATGAGCCCCGCCGGAGATTTCACCTGCATGACATTGCAGTGAAAGTACTTACGGCAAGCAGCGCATTGCATAATCCTTCAACTATTTCGTATATTCCTTCAACTTTTCGTCATCTGAGCGCGAAAAAGCGCTACTCGCCCGCAATCGTCATGCCCTCAATCACAATCGTCGGACATGCTACGGCGCTGCGAAAAATCAGGTCACTTCCAATACTGGAAATGTTGTGCAGCATCTCCTTCAAGTTGCCCGCCACCGTGATCTCCTCGACCGGATACGAAAGCTCTCCGTTCTCAATCCACAAGCCCGACGCCCCATGAGAATAATCTCCAGTGACAATGTTCACGCCGTGTCCGATCAGGTCCGTGACGTACAAACCATTGGGAATTGCAGCCAGTATCTCCTCCGGTGTCTTCTCGCCCGGCTCCAGATAAAAATTCCCGCAACTGATCCCAGGAGCACCAGCCAGCCCGCGCGAAGCATTCCCAGTCGACTGCAAACCCAGCTTCCGCGCCGTGTAGGTATTCAGCAGATAGCTGGTCAGCACACCCTTGTCGAGCACGACTTTGCGCCGCGTCGGCAGCCCTTCTCCATCAAACGGCGCGCTGCCGAAGCCTCCGCGCGTCGTCCCATCATCAATGATCGTCAGATTGCTGCCCGCCACCGCTTCGCCGAGCTTGCCCGCCAAGAATGAGGAACTGCGATATACCGCATTCCCATTGATCGCACCCATGATGGCGCCCAGAATCGAATTCGCAACTTCCGGCGCAAACACCAGCGGAACCCGCTGCGTATGCACTTTGCGCGCGCCCAGCTTGCGCACCGTTCGCCTCGCTGCTTCCACTCCCACTGACTCCGGCGAATCCAACAATCCCAGCGATCGCTGGCTGGAATACCAGTAATCGCGCTGCATGCCTCCATCCGGAGAGAGCGCGATCGGCTGCGCCGCAATGGAGCACGACGAGCGCCTCACTTCGCCGACAAACCCTCGCGAATTCGCAAGTATTTTGCGCCCCGTCGCAGCGTCGAAACTTCCACCGCCGGAGTTTTGAATGCGCGCATCGGCAGCCATTGCCGCCGCTTCTGTGCGCCGCGCATACTCAATGCGCTCCGCCGCCGGCAGCGAATATACGTCGTCGTAATAAAGGTCGAGATCGTACGCCAGCTTTCCGAATTCCTCCGGCTCCGGCAGGCCCGCAAAGGGATCTTCCGATGTCACCTGGACCAGCGCCATCGCTCCCGAAATCAGCTTCTCGACTCCCTCCGCCGTAAGATCGCTGGTGGTTGTCGATGCGGTGCGATTTCCCTGGAACACCCGCAATCCCAGTGCGCGCGAACCGGCTTCCTTCAACTGCTCCACCTGCCCTAATCGCACCAGGGTTTCAAACTCATCGCCTTCAGAAAACACCGCTTCTGCATCGCTGGCACCTGCTTGCAGCGCCTTCGCAACAACTTCAGTGACAAATTCCGCAGAAATGCCATTTTCCGAAACAGTGACTGTTGCATTCTTCATGAAAATTCAATCCTCTTTGATCGCTGCAGTGCGCTAATTTCCCGTGCCGCCGACAGTCATTTTGTCCAGCTTGATGGTTGGCATCCCAACACCCACTGGAACGCTCTGGCCTGCTTTGCCGCAGGTACCCACGCCCTCATCCAGCTTCAAATCGTTGCCGACCATCGACACATACTTCAGCGACTCCGGACCATTCCCAATCAGAGTTGCGTTCTTCACCGGTGCGGTAATCTTTCCATCTTCGATCAGGTAGGCTTCCGACGCGGAGAAGACAAATTTGCCGTTTGTGATGTCCACCTGGCCACCACCGAAATTCACTGCATACAGCCCGCGCTGCACACTGCGAATAATGTCTTCCGGATCGTCCTCACCCGCCAGCATGTAGGTATTCGTCATGCGCGGCATCGGAATATGCTGATAGCTTTCGCGGCGACCGTTGCCCGTGTCGGCAATGCCCATCAGCCGCGACGATAGCTTGTCACTCATGTATCCCTTCAGCACTCCGTTTTCAATCAGCACGGTCTCCTGCGTCGGCGAGCCTTCATCATCTACGTTCAAACTGCCTCTGCGATTCGGCATGGTCCCATTGTCCACCACCGTCACTTTGGGGCTGGCGACCATCTGCCCGATCAACCCGGCAAACGCCGACGTTTTCTTACGATTGAAATCCGCTTCCAGGCCGTGCCCGACCGCTTCATGCAGCAAGACGCCCGGCCATCCCGGACCCAGCACGACCGGCATCTCACCCGCCGGAGCCGGCACCGCGCCCAGCTGCAACACCGCCTGCCGCGCTGCTTCCAGCGCAAAATATTCCGGAGTTTTGTCGCTCAGGAAAAAGTCCAGCAGTACACGCCCGCCGCCTCCGGAGCTACCACGAGCAATGTTGTCGCCTTCCTTCGCAATCACCGATACGTTCAACCGCGCCAACGGCTGCGTGTCGGTCGCGAAACTTCCATCTGATCCGGCCACCAGAATCCGCCGCAATTCGTCGCCAAAACTCGCCTGCACCTGGACGATCCGCGGATCGTAGGCACGGGCCGCGCGATCCGCCCGCTGAATCAAGGCCAGCTTTGCCGATGTTTCAGAATCAGCACCGGGAGCTGCAACGGTATACAAATTAGCTGCCGGCGATTCGCGGAATCCCTGTACCTGCTGTTTCGAGGGGCCGCTCGCAATCAGCGCCGCCGTGTGCGCCGCACGCAAAAGCCGTTCTGGAGAGAGATCGTCTGTGTACGCGTACCCGGTGCGTTCGCCTGACACCACACGCAAGCCGCACCCAGCGCTGATTCCCTGGCTGGCGGATTTTACCAGCGATTCATCGACCATCAGTGAACTGGCCGTAATGTACTCGAAATAGAGGTCCGCATAATCCCCGCCCGCGGATAGCGCCGCGGAAAGACACTGTTCCAGCAAGCGCTCGTTGATTCCGAGATGTTCGTAGAAAAATTTTCGTGTGTCGGGTGATGCTGGTTGCATTCGAGAAACTCCTTCAGAATCAGCCGGTGACGCGGCGCCTGAGCACCCACCTGGATTCATTCTATCTTTTAGATTCAGCCGTAGATGGAAGGACGCATTGCGGCCGTCCAATCGGCGCCTTTGAGTCCATTCTGCCTCGTGCTCAACGCCGCATTCCATGGTAGCGTGGAGGGCATGAACAACGATTTGCGCAATCCCATTGGAAAATTTGTGCGGCCCGCCACTCTCAACCCACATGAGCGCGAAGACGCGATTCAGAAAATCGCCGAACTGCCAAAAAAGCTGCGCGCCGCGGTGGCCGGCCTGTCCGAATCGCAGATTGATACTCCATATCGCGACGGCGGCTGGACGGTCCGCCAGACCATCCATCATGTCGCAGACAGTCACATGCAGGCTGTGGCTCGCATACGGCTCGCGCTCACCGAAGACTGGCCAGCCATCACACCGTACCGGGAAAATGTTTGGGCGGAACTGGAAGATGCCCGCACTCTTCCTGCAGATGTTTCGCTGCAGCTGCTTGATTCGCTGCACACGCGCTGGGCCACGCTGCTGCGCTCACTCGATGAGTCCGCGTGGTCGAAGCGCGGCTATAAGCATCCCGAATCCGGCAACCAAACTGTTGAACAGGTGGCCGCGCTGTATGCCTGGCATGGCCGCCATCACACCGCTCACATTACCTCGCTGCGTGAGCGGATGGGATGGTAGACGGCCCCACTCCGGAGCAACTCGCACAGCAGCTGCAAACTTTTTTCGATGACCAGCCTGCTGCTGTGCTGCTGGAAAATGGCCGCATTCTTTTCGATCTGCGACTCGCCACCGCCACCGTAACCACGGAGCATGGCCACTGCGTGTTGCATGTCTGGTCAGAAGAACGCAATTGCATTCGTCAGGTCGTCAACATTACAGTTCGCAAAACCGGCCTGCGTCTGCATGTGCTGCGCATGGGCCAGTCCAAACCGCAAACTTTGGAATTGCAGCCGCATCAACGCCGGCTGCCTTCGCAGCGAGACTCCACTCGGAGCCGCTTTATTCCGCTGCTGGAACGACTCCTGCCCCGTTATTTTCCTGACTTCCAGGTAGAGGGCGTGCGCACCGCCATGGACCTGGAACGCAGCTTCGGACCCTCCTATGCGCGCGGAACCCAGGTGCGCGGCAATGCAGCCTGGGCATTGATCGCCATCAACGCAGAAGAAAGTCAATCTCTCATCGACGGCATTCTGACGCTCGGTGTCTTATGGCTGCATCACTGTCGAGAACAGAGTGGCGGCCGACGGCTATTCGAAGGATTGCGCGTGATCGTTCCGCGCGGACGATCCGCAGTCACTGCGGCGCGCCTGGCGTGGATGAATTCCCGCGCCGCCCAATGGGAATTGTTCGAGCTCGACGAAAAAACCGAAGAGCTCTAC
>JAZKAG010000044.1:0-3303 GCA_040389265.1 Acidobacteriota bacterium | reverse complement strand
TGCGATCCAACGGGTGCGAGCGGTGCTCCCCGCCCATGCCGCCGCCGAAATGGAAGTGGTCTTCCGCACCGGCAGCGAAGTCGGCTTGCTGTGGAATGGACTCGAGTTTGCCCGAGTGCGCACCAGCGCGGCGGACAACAGTTTTGCACGCTCGGAAGAGATTCTTTTTGGCAGCGGGGCCAACGCAACTCTTCTCACCGAGGAGTCGGCACCTAGATTGCGCGAGATCGTCGGCGAACTGATTGCTCGCAGACGCTCCAGTGGCGACAAGCGCGATACGCTCTATCGCCAGCAGCCGGAACGGTGGCTGGAATCCATGTTGCGACGCTCGCTCGACTCCATTGATGCCATGATCGAACCGCAGCCCGTGTACGCGCAGGTGCCTGCGTTTTCGGCCGCGGACCGTGCGGTGCTTGATCTGCTGGCGGTGCGTCGAGAGGGTCGCCTGGTGGTGGTCGAAATCAAGGCGGATGAAGATCTGCACCTGGCGCTACAGTCGCTCGATTACTGGGTGCGGGTGCGCCAACATCACCGTCCAACGACCGAGAAAGCCGGCAGCAGCACGGTAAAGAGTGACCTCGAACGCTTCGGATATTTTCCCGGCAAGCAGCTTCGCGCCGATGCGCCGCTACTCTATCTCATC
Source organism: Acidobacteriota bacterium (assembly GCA_040389265.1). Taxonomy (GTDB): domain Bacteria; phylum Acidobacteriota; class Terriglobia; order Terriglobales; family Acidobacteriaceae; genus JAKAAZ01. Next base: position 2,660 of record JAZKAG010000044.1, on the reverse strand, counting down.
GCGCCCGCGCTGCGTATTCATCCCGCAACGGAAGTGGTGTTGCGCTATATTTCGCCGGAGGTGGACTGGACCTTGATCGCGCTGGATGAGCGCTGGCGAGAGAAGATTCGAGTCGTTTTCCGCAAGCGCCGCGAGAAATAACCGCGGAATGAAAGCTATTGCAGTGACACAGATTCTTCCATCTCGCGCGCAACATCGATGGGCTCTGCGTGAACGCGACTGGAGAAGAACTTCTCCACCGCCTCAATGATGGCCGGCCCCGTCTTCGCTTCGTAAATTGCTTTGCGCAATCCCGCGCCGCCTGGAACTCCGTGGGTAAACCAGGACGCAAATTGCTTCATCTTGCCGGTCGCATCAGGAAATTCCTGATCCAGCAACATGGAGAAGTACGTGCGAATCAGGTTGTAGCGATCAAGCTCAGTCGGCTGAGTATAGGTTCCGTTCGCCGTGTACTCCGCGATCTGGCGGAAAATCCACGGATTTGCCGGCGCCGCACGACCAATCATCACGGCATCGCAATGCGTCTCTGAGACCAACGCACACGCGTCTTCCGGGGTGCGAATGTCTCCGTTGCCAATTACCGGAACCGCCACTGCCTGCTTGATGGCGCCAATCCATTCCCACCGCGCCTGCCCGGAGTATCCCTGTTCGCGTGTGCGCGCATGCAGCGCCAAAGCATTTAATCCGCATGACTCCGCCAGCCTGGCCAGCTCCACGCACACAATGCTGTCATCATTCCAGCCCATGCGAAACTTCACCGTGAATGGAATTGTCACCGCGGCCCGCACTCGCTCAAAAATGCGAGCGATCAACGGCAGATCGCGCAGCAGTCCGCTGCCGCCATTGCAATTCACCACGCGCTTCGCCGGGCATCCGAGGTTCAAATCCACAATGTCGAAGCCCGCATCTTCCACGATGTGCGCCGCCTCTGACAATGTCTCCGGATCGGATCCAAACAGCTGCGCCGCAATTGGATGCTCGTCTTCGTAGTAGGTCAGGTATCGCTTGCGCTTCGACTCACGCATGCGCGACAGGCCGTCCGCGGAAGTGAATTCCGTCATGATCAACCCGCAGCCCGACTGCTGGTTCGTCACCCTCGCTGCAATGCCCTCGGAGAGATCCCCCGTCGCCCCCTCCCCTGCGATGCTATGACTGAATAAACTCGCATTGCGAATGAATCGGCGAAACACTGTATCGGTCACGCCGGCCATTGGAGCCAGCACCGTCGCAGGCGCAATCGCAACCGATCCGATTTGCATCGACGCGGGTACACGAACCCTCTCAGGCATCACATGCTCGGCCGGATTGTCCCAGTGTTTCTTCATCGCACCCTGCAGCGTGGGAGACAACAACCAAAAGGCCCCCGCCACGGCGGAGGCCTCAGTGTAGGTCGAAATTGAATCCGCTACTTCTTCGCAGCGCCGGCTGCCTCAGCCTTTGAGGAGTCCGACTGCGCATACTTGCGGCGGAAGCGCTCCACGCGACCGGCAGTATCAATTGGAGCAAATTTCCATGTGGATGTCGCCCTTATGGGTCGAACGGGTCTCAAAACTGTGACCGCACGCGCATACCACGCGGATGGTTTCGTAATTCGGATGAATTCCCTGCTTCGGCATGGTGACTAAAAACCTTTCTCAAAACGCTAACTTCCAGTTTATGCGAGATTCCCACAGCTTGCAATTCAGGAATTCTGGAGCCCTCCCGCCCTCGCCTGCGATACTGAAATTGCAGCCGATTTCACAAGCCATTCAGCATGGAAAACTTAACCGACAATCCCGCATCGACCTGCCCCTCTTGCGGTGGCGTCGGCGTCACCCTGGTGCGACGCGGACAGGAACAGTTTGCCGCGGAATGCTCCTGCCGAGTGCAGAAAAAGGCGACCCTGCGCCTGCAAAAAGCACGCATCCCCCAGCGCTACACGCACTGCTCGCTGGAAAGCTATGACACCGGTTTCCGCGGCGCCGATTCATCGCTCGGCATCGCCCTGATGACTACCCGCAGATTTGCCGAAGGTTATCCCCTCGAGACTGCCGGACGAGGCCTGTTGCTGACCGGCAGCATCGGCTGCGGCAAAACACATCTGGCTGTCGGCCTGCTTCGGGAAATGGTGGAGCAGCGAGGCGCTTCCGGAATTTTTTGCGATTATCGTGACTTGCTGAAGCAGATTCAGAATTCCTATAACCCGCAGGTCGCCACCACGGAACTGGAGATTCTTCGGCCCGTGTTTGAAGCGGAAGTTCTGCTGCTGGATGAGCTCGGTGCTGTGAAACCCACAGACTGGGTCTGGGATACGGTCGCGCACATTCTGAACACACGTTACAACGACAAGCGGACCACCCTGATTACTACGAACTACCCCAATCAGCCATCCGTCCTGGCGCAGGCTCCGTCTACTTCCGTCACCGATCGTGATGTGTCTCGCGCCATGCCGGTCAACGCTGCGGCGCGCGCTATGCGCGAAGAGACTTTGGGAGATCGCATCGGAGAACGCATGCGATCGCGCTTACAGGAAATGTGCATCACGGTTGTCATGCAGGGAGATGATTTTCGCCGGACGGTACGCCGCGCAAGTTTTCTGTAGCGCGAGACAGTTTCTGGCAGCCAAGCTCAGTCCGGCTATGCATCTTGCGCCTATTCTGGGTCGCTCCGCACTGCACTTC
>JAZKAG010000043.1:852-2666 GCA_040389265.1 Acidobacteriota bacterium | reverse complement strand
GAAAGCCTGATGGAAAAAATCGACCAAGAGCCGGGGAGGTTGATCGTTTCCGAGGCATCGGTGAAGGCAGCGTTTGGCCCGGTGGCGGGTTCCAGGTTGTGCGAGGTGCCGGCGCCCACTGTGAAGGATGCGCTGCCACTGGCGGTGGAGGAAGGGCGGGCGGGGCGGTTGCATGATGCGGTCCACGTTGACGCCAATTATCTGCGTCGATCGGATGCCGTGGTGGTGGTCCGGGCGAAAGCGCAACCGACGATTCAGGACTCGCGCGCGGAGGGCAGGCGTTGATGACGGCGGCGCGAAATGCAACGCGGGACCTGGGCATTTTGATTCGGCGCGCAGAACTCGAGTGTGCCTCGAACGTGGTGGAGGATGTTGTCTGGGAGTTAGCCAACGTTTGCAGGTCGGCCGCACGGTGGTCGCGAGCAGCTTTTCATCCTTATTTCGCGAACGGCGACACCCGCGGCACACTACAGGCAAAGGCGATGTTCCTGGCATGCGCCGACGGATCGGCAGAGTCTCGGGGGAGCAGGGCAGATCGCCCGATCGCAGGGAAGAGGCAGATCGTCGGGTTTGCCGCGTTTTCCGCTATTTTCACGGTGAGTGCGGGAGAGGCCACGCTGGAGAATATGGTGGTAGCTGCGGAGTGGCAACGGCGCGGGATTGGATCTCGATTGCTGGAGGCGGGCTTGCTATGGTGTCGGACGCAGACATCGAGAACCGTGTTCCTGGAGGTGCGGCAATCGAACCGGGCGGCCATCGAATTGTATGAACGGGCTGGATTTCTGGTGGTAGGGAACCGGCCCGGGTACTACCGCGATCCGGCAGAAGACGGGCTGCAGATGCAGAAAGCTCTGGAGGCACGGGGCCGGAGCCGTTGAATTTCAATCCTGTTGAAATCTCTCCATTGCATCCGGTTGACGTGCGTGGTAGTTTGGCTGTCAATACGGAATCAGGAGGTACTTCCTTATGGAAATTTCCGTTGAGGCTTCACAGTCCGAAGCCACCCCTTTGGGACGTCTGGTGGAAGAGCACCGGAAATATTCCCAACAATTAGAGGCCATTCTGGCTCAACCCTATCTGAGCGACACCGAGCAGATAGAAGCGGCACGATTGAAAAAACTAAAACTTAAATTAAAAGATCAGATGGCAGGGTTCAGGCGCGCCGTTCCATCGATGTAGAGCGGCGTGAGGCATGCGCTCGTTAGGATTATCGCGGCGAACCGTATAATCTGTTGTACGCAATGGTTCGTGACGGTTATTTCTACGGGTTAGGCTTCGGGGCGGTCGGTGTCCTCGTATGGATCGCCACGCACTCGTTGTTGCTGACGGCAATTCCGCTGCTGTTGGCTGCGTTCTTCCTATGGTTCTTTCGTGACCCTGAACGGGCCATACCGGAGGCCCCTGGTCTGATCGTCTCTCCCGCTGACGGCAAAGTTACCCTGATCGAGACGGTGGAATCTGTTGCCGGACCGCAGCGGCGCATCAGCATCTTCCTGAACGTCTTTAATGTGCATGTGAATCGCGCGCCGATTGCAGGCAACATTCAGATCATCGACTATCAAAAGGGCAAATATCTGAACGCGATGAACCCCGAATCGGCGGTCGCGAACGAGCGCAATTATGTGGAGGTTGCAGGGGAATTCTGTACCGTAGCCTTTACGCAGATTGCAGGACTGCTGGCGCGCCGCATTGTCTTCCAGAAAAAGATGGGCGACTGGGTGCATCGCGGGGAGCGAGTTGGACTGATCAAGTTTGGATCGCGCGTGGATGTATTGTTTCCACTTTCCTGCGAAGTCCAGGTGAGGGTGGGGCAG
>JAZKAG010000043.1:406-824 GCA_040389265.1 Acidobacteriota bacterium | reverse complement strand
CGGGGGGGCGCATCTATTCTTGCCGTGATGCCGGCGAGCGACATCGAAGAGGAGTTGATGGCCAGCGTTTCTTCGGATGAAGCTCCCTTCGGATTGGTCACGGAGCCGGTTCGATGAGCGAAGTCAACAACCGCAAGCGCAGACCGGCGCGCCGCGGCATGTACATTCTGCCGTCCTTGTTTACGGCGGGAAGTATTGCCGCCGGATTCTATGCCATTGTGCAAAGCCTGCAGGGTTCCCCGACAGAGCCGCATCACTTTGACCACGCGGCCCTGGTGATTGGACTGGCGATTCCATTTGACGGTCTGGATGGCCGCATCGCGCGCATGACGCATCAGGAGTTCATGACCAAGGGCGGTGCCGACACCGCGACCGAAGCCAGCATCGACGCGCGGCGCGAGAATGAAGCAGCGGACAT
>JAZKAG010000043.1:0-396 GCA_040389265.1 Acidobacteriota bacterium | reverse complement strand
CGGTCTGGATGGCCGCATCGCGCGCATGACGAATACTGCGTCCGACTTCGGCAAGGAACTGGATTCGCTGGCGGACGTGATTACGTTTGGCGTGGCGCCAAGCATTCTGGCGTATAGCTGGGGCTTCCGCATGTTGCCGCCTACGATGGACCCGGTGCTGCGGCACAAGTTGCTGCAGATTGGCGCGGTGGTTTGCTTTCTGTTTCTGATCTGCGGAGCCTGTCGATTGGCGCGCTTTAATACCAGCGCCGATGCCAAGCCGAAAAATCCCGGACGGCCAGATCGAAAGTATTTCGTCGGCATGCCGATTCCGGCGGCGGCGGGAGTGATTGCCGCGTGCGTTCACTGTTTTCTTGGCACGCCGGTTTCGAACGTGGTGGAGGCCGGCGTGTGGAT
>JAZKAG010000042.1:15670-18387 GCA_040389265.1 Acidobacteriota bacterium | reverse complement strand
GCCGGCGACCCGCGGATTGTCGCTGCGCAGCCACGGCACATTTTCTGCGGGAATTTTGAGCCGCGTTCCCGTCAATGAGATTTCCGGATTCAGTTGATGGAAGTGGAGATTTCTGGGGATTTCACCTTGCTCCAGGCAGAGAACCGTTTTTATCATCCCGGCCATCCCAGCAGCCGCCTCAAGATGACCAAGGTTGGTTTTGACAGCCCCGAGAATACAGTTCGACACGCCTGCACTGGACTGGCCGTATACGGATCGAATGGCTTCTATCTCAATGGGATCACCTAGTGCGGTGCCGGTGCCGTGAGTCTCGATGTAGCTGATGTCGGCTGGATCGAGCATGGCATTGGCAAGGGCTGCGTTGAGGACCGCTTCCTGCGCGAGGCCATTGGGCGCGGTCAGCACAGTGGTTTTGCCGTCATGATTCACCGCTGTGCCACGAATCACCGCACGCACACGGTCTCCATCTTGCAGCGCGTCAGAGAGTCGCTTTAGGACAACTGCACCACTGCCTTCTCCGGGCACAAACCCGTCGGCTCCAGCATCGAATGTCTTGCATTTCCCATCGCTCGCCAGCATTCCCCATTTTGAAAACACCACCACTTCATCCGACAGCAACTTCAAGCTGCTGGCGCCGACAATCGCCAGAGCGCACTCGCGGTTGCGCAAGCTTTGGCATGCCAGGTGCGTGGCGATCAGCGAGGAGGAGCAGGCACTATCGACAGCCAGACTTGGACCTTTCAAATTCAACAAAAAGGAGAGGCGCCCGGCGGCGACACTGTGTGCGCTTCCGATGCCTCCATGCGCCGTCAATGCAGATGTGTTGCGAAAATGTAGCCTGGCATAGTCATTGTTGTAAATGGCAACGAAAACGCCCGCATCCGTTCCTGCGAGGCTGGAGGGATCGATCCCCGCATCCCACAGGCTTTCCCACGTGACCTCCAGAAGTAGGCGTTGCTGGGGGTCCATCAGTTGCGCTTCGCGTGGCGATATCCCGAAGTACGCTGCGTCAAACTGATCGACATTCTGGATGTACCCACCGCGGCGCAGTTGCGGCGGAAGGGATGCGCTATCTTTCCATCGGCCCTCGGGAACTTCGCCGATGCCATTACGCCCCTGTTTCAAAGCATTCCAAAATTCCTCCGGAGAATGGACGTCTCCGGGAAAGCGGCATCCCATTCCGATGATGGCGATAGGGTCCGATGCGATGAGACGGAGATCTTCGTTGTCGGCGCGGAGCCGCCGAACAGCGAGCGCTAGCCTTGCCGGGGAGATGCGCGGCGTGCCCGTCTCTCGCATTAGGAACTCCTTTCTCCGCCACTGACGAGAGCCTGTAGTGCATCCTCTTCCGTCACGCCATCGGCAAGTGTTCGTGCCAGGCCATTATTGTTCTTTCGTGCGCCTGCGTGAACCGCTTTGTCAGCATTCACCTCGTCGGATGGAATCAACTGCAATCGCCGCAACAAATGGAGCGCCAGCTGTTGAATCGTGGGATAGTTGAAGACCACGGTTGCGGGGACGGCAATCTGAAGAGAGTTGCTGAGCCGTCGCACAAATTCCAGACCCATCAGCGAGTCCAGGCCCATGCTTCCCAGCGGACGCTCTCGATCGATCTTTCGTGTCGACAGCTTGAGCACCTTGCCTAAGACCTCCTGCAAGTACGCTTCCAGCAGTTCCTGGCGCTGCGGGATTGAATCTGTTTCGGAAAGCGAGTTCACAATTTCGGATTGGGTCGAAGTATGCTCCGACTTTGAAGTTCGTGTCACCAGATCTGAAAATGCCGGCGGGATCTTATCGGGCCCATGAAATTCTGCGAACTGCTTCGTATCGATCGGAACAGCGATCACCTGCGCAGGATTGCTTGCCAGCGCGCGTTGCAGCAAGTTGCAGGCCTCCTCGCCGGAGAACAGTTGCATGCCCTCCTGCATGTAACCATCGATACTGCGTCCCGTGCCTGCCGCCCGAGCCAGTCCAATCTGGTCCCAACCGCCCCAGTTGACCGTAATCGCGGGCCGTCCAAGCGAACGGCGATAGTAGGCGAAGGCATCGAGGAAGGCATTTGCGGCTGCATAACTTCCCATCCCCGGCTGTGGATGGATAGCGCCAATCGAGGAGAACAGGACGAAGAAATCCAGATCTTCCTGCAGCGTCGATTCATGCAGATTCCAGGCACCCACGATTTTCGGCATCATGACTGGAACGAACCGCTCCGGCGAAAGATCTTTGACCAGTGCGTCATCGACCACCGCGGCCGTGTGCATGATTCCCTTGAGAGGCGGCATGGTGCTATGAATCGCATCCAGAACGATGGCAATGTCGGCGGGGCTGGTCACGTCTGCACGAATCGGTAATACGGCCGCGCCATTGTCTTCCATTCTGCGAATGGCCTGCAGGGACTCAGGTGACGGAACTCGTCTGGACAACAACACAAGTGTTCCGGCTCCGTTCTTGGCCATCCACTCGGCAACGGTCAGGGCCACGCCTCCCAGACCTCCGGTGATCAGATAGGTGGCGTTGGAAGAAAACAACTTCTGCGCATTGGCTCCGCCTGATCCTGACGACGGTAGCACCCGGACATCACGGTCCATGCGAATCGCGATCTTTCCCACATGCCGCGCTTGCGCCATAAAGTGAAAGGGCGCGCTTGGATCGGAAGCCGAGAAGGATTGCACCGGCAGCGGGCGCCACCCTCCATCTGCAATGTTCTGCATGACGGT
>JAZKAG010000042.1:3638-15658 GCA_040389265.1 Acidobacteriota bacterium | reverse complement strand
CAATTCGACGATGTAGGATGGCCGCTCCTCAATCGCGGCCGCCAGGTCGACCGCGTGAAATGATAAGTTCTTGCGAAATACCTTCAGCCCGATGGGACGATCGTCATAGATGTCTCGCTTGCCCAACTCGACAAATCTGCCGTACGGAGCAAGCACTTCGAGACCCTTGGACTGCAGCTCGCCGGTCAGGGAATTGAGTACGATATCAACGCCGCGTCCCGCCGTAGCCTCCATCACTCCGGCAGCAAACGTCAACGATCGCGAATTGAAAACATGGGTAATTCCGAGTGAGCGCACGTACTCTTCTTTTTCAATGGAGCCGACTGTGGCGATGACGTTGGCTCCAGCCCATCGGGCGATTTCGATGGCAGCGAGGCCGACTCCTCCAGCGGCTGCATGAATCAGAATCCAATCATCGCGGCGGATATGCGCCAACTCAACCAGAGAATAGTAGGCAGTCAAAAAAGCGATTGGAGTGGTGGCGGCTTGCTCCATGCTGAGATGGCTTGGCTTCTCGAAGACCATATCCGCCGGCACTGAAATGGAGGAAGCCATCAGCGATGTGGTTCGCATGGAAGGCGTGATGGCAAGAACTTCATCGCCAACATGAAATCCGCGAATCCCATCCCCTACCGCGGTGATGCGTCCGGCACATTCAATTCCCAGTTGGATTGGATCGGCCGGATCCAGTCCGGGATAAATTCCCATCACCTTGGTCACGTCGATGAAGTTCATCCCGGCAGCCATCACTTCGATCATGACCTCTCCCGCACGCGGCTGCGACGCCGCGCAAGCATGCAGGGAGAGATTGTCCAGAATTCCCGGCGAAAGTATTTCGATTCGATAGGGCTCGCCGTCCGCAAGTGGTTTTGGTTCAACGGCAGCCATTGTCGGAACGAACGGAACAATGCGCGCGACATAGGTGGAGTGTTCTCGCAGCGCGATTCGATCCTCGATCCCATTGCTGCAGATGCGCTGCACCAGCGCACGCGCCTCGGTCACATTCAGCTCTTCACTCAAGTCCACCAGCGTGGGATTCAGTTCGGAATGCTCGCGGGCGATGCTGCGACCGATGCCCCAGAGCGGAGCGTTCTCAATTCGTAGCGCGTTGCTGATATTTCCGGCTGGCACAGACCCGTTCGTCACCATCCACAAGCGTGGCAATGGCTGCCAGTCTGCACGGCCGATTGCCTGCACGATTTGCGGGATGGACTCGCTGCCTACTGCCTGAGTTGCCATCAGGTTTTCTGTCGTGTATGGATTGGTATTGCGGCTGAGGCTCCAGAGATGAATCACCGCCGTGGGCGCACCATCGTGACGATTCACAGCCTGGAACAGTGCATCCATATCGTTGCCGTTCGCGGGATTCACTTCAAATTCGGCGGCGAACACCTGGGCGAATTCTGAACCGGGTCGGACAGTGGTGCATTTTCCTCCTGCCAGTTCCACCGTTTCCTTCATCGCCGCTGCAATGCCCGCGTCATCGGCGAAGATCACCCAGTTCTCGCGCGACAGTTTCGACAGCAGCGCAACCGCAGTTTCAGCTTTCGCCTGCTGGCCTTCGCTCGGCTCCAGTATCCACTGCGGGCTGTGGAGGGATTCGGGCTCGGCTACCAACTCCTCCCGGGCAACCCGCTGCAATTCCATTCCCGTAATCTCGACAAGAACATTTCCCTCCGCGTCCAGCAGTTGCAGATCGGTGCGAAAGTCGCCGCGCTCCGCGTCCGTATGGATCAGCTTCGCGTAAGAAAATAAATCCGCTCGACTGGGAATAGTTCGGTGGATGACAATCTGCTCGATGGAAACAGGTAGGTAGGTGTCGTCGGCGCGGAATGCATTGAGTTGCGGACGAACGTGCGCCATCGCCTGCAGGCAGGCATCCAGAATCGTGGGGTGAATCACATCGCATTCGTTGTCCTGTGCATCCGCACGAAGGCGGCATAGCGTCTCGCCCTCACCCACCCAGACTTGCTGCACCAACTGAAATGCCGGCCCGTCTTGCAGGCCGCGTTTTGCCGTCCTGGCGTAGTGATCCTGCGCGTCCCGGTGATCGGGGCAGCGGCGCTGGACTTCCGCTAAAGAAACAGCGCTCGGCATCTGCGTGTCGGCTGCAACTGGATACAGGAGGCCTTGTGAACGAAGCGGCCACGGTGGCTCGCCCTGATCGCCACGACTGCGAATGGCGAACGCGAAAGCGCCATCGGCAATGGGCGTCAACGCAAGCTGGAAGGTTTTGACCCCCGTGTCGGGAACATAGGCGGCACTCACAAAGGCGGCGCCTCTGACTTCAAAAGCCTGATCTGGGAACATTGTCCTCGCGGCGGACAGGGCCATTTCCACATGGGCGGCAGCAGGAAACACGGCCGAGCGCAACACGCGGTGGTCATTTAGATAGGGAAGATTTGCAATCTCCAGATCAGCTTCCCACAGCAGCACATTCGGCTCCAGCGAGGACTCAAATCGACGGCCAAGAAGCGGGGTTGTCGAATCCGCAGCGTGCGCCCTGGCACGATTCGGGTCCGCCGGTTCTGGCCAGCAACGCTCGCGCTGAAAGGGATATTGTGGCAGGGTCACACAGCGGGCGTCTTCGGAATAAAACCGCTTCCAATCGATCTTTCGTCCGGCGACATAGAGAGCCCCGAGCGCCCCCAGCATGGTAGCAACGGCTGGTTTCTCCCTGCGCAGCGACGGGACAGCCAACGCTCGTGGCTGCACCTCTCGCGCCGAAGCCTCGATGGAAGGCAGCAGAATCGGGTGTGGGCTGAGTTCAATAAATGTATCTCTACCATCAGCGCATAGCCTTTGGATGGCCGGAGCAAATAGGACACTCCGCCGCAGATTCTGCACCCAATACTCCGCATCCATGCGGGTTGCGTTCTCGGCAGAGGGATCACTGGCCGACACCGCGTAATCGCCGGTCACCGTCGACAACATGGGAATCCTCGCAGGTTGTGGATGGATATCGCTGAGCGAGACTAGCAGCGAATCCAGAATTGGGTCGACCTGTGCGCTGTGGGAGGCAACATCCACCTTGATCTGGCGGCAATAGATATCCCTGGCGGTCAAGTCGCGCAGCAGGCGCTCAATGGCCGCAGCATCGCCGGAAATCACCGTAGTATGCGGCCCATTGCTGGCCGCGATAGAGATATCGTTTTCTGAAACGAGCAACTGCTCGACTTGAGTCATCGGCAGTTCCACTGTGGCCATACTGCCGCCATCGCTGAGCGTCTTCATCAGTCGGCTGCGACGGCAAATGATCGCCACCGCGTCTTTCAAATTCAAGACCCCGGCGATGTACGCCGCAGCCACTTCACCCATACTGTGGCCGACCACCGCATCCGGCTCAATTCCCCAGGACTGCCACATGGCGGCCAATGCAACGCTCATCGCGAACAGGGACGGCTGGATGACATCGATTTGCAGCAGGTGCGCCGCTGCATCCGCACCGATGACTCGATCGACCAGGCTCCAACCCGTTTCCAAACGGATGGCAGCGTCGCATTCCTTGAAGGCCTGACGGAAGGCAGCGTTCGAGTGAAACAGCTCGGTGGCCATGCCCAGCCATTGCGATCCCTGACCCGGAGCCACAAACACGGTCGACTGCTGGCCCGCGCCGGACCGGCCAAAAATCACGCCGTCGTTGTCTTCCCTTGCAACGGCTGCGGCCAGATTCTGTTCCAGTTGCGCCAAATCCTCCGCGAGAATGACCGCGCGATATTCGTGATGGGTGCGGCGAACGCTGGCGGTGTAGCAGACGTCTCGAATGGGATATTTCGGCCCGGTGGCGAGCAACTGCTCCAGGTGCGCTCGCAGCAAATCGTCAAGCGCTTCGGGACTGCGCGCCGAAACCGGCAAGAGATAGGGTCCGTGACCCTGAGTTGCCGGCTCTGATTGCGGCACCGCTTCCAAGACCAGATGGACATTGGTTCCGCTCAGTCCAAAGGAACTGACACCCGCGAGGTTTGGCACACTCGCGCGCGAGAGATCGATCGGCTCCGTCGCAATTCGGACGGGAAACCTTTCCCAGGCGATTCGTGGATTGGGAACTCGAAAATGCAGGCTGGGCGGCACTTGCCGATGCTGCAAAGACAGGGCAGCCTTGATCAGCCCAGCCACGCCCGCAGCCGTTTCTGTGTGGCCTATGTTTGTCTTGATGGAGCCGATGGGGCAGGGTTGCTGTACACCCGCCTCGACCAGGGCTGCACCGACCGCTTCCAGTTCCACCGGATCGCCAACCGAAGTGCCAGTCCCGTGCATTTCAATGTAGCGAAGATCCTGTGGCTCGATTGCCGCGGACTCCCAGGCAGCCTTCAACATCGCCCGCTGTCCCTCGCGACTGGGCGTCACCATGAAGCCACTGGAGCGACCATCGTTATTGACGGCGCCCCCGCGAATCACGGCATAGATTGGATCCCGGTCGGCACGCGCACGCGACAGCGTCTTCAGCACCACAATGCCGGCACCTTCGCTGCGGACAAAACCGTTGGCCGACTCATCTCCGAACTTGCAACTGCCTTCGGGCGACAGCATGTGGGCCTTGGTAAACAGCTCGGAAATCTCTTCCCCAAGAATCAGGTTCGCGCCCCCCGCCAGAGCCATGTCGACGTCGCCAGTCCACAAACTTTCGCAGGCCATGTGGACAGCGACCAGAGAAGAAGAGCAAGCGGTGTCGATGGTCAGGCTGGGCCCTTGAAATCCGAAGGTGTAGGATAGGCGCCCGGAGGCCGAAGCACTGCCGCAGCCAGTGACTGAGTAGAAATCGTCCTCCGTGGCTGACTCGTAGAGGCGATTCTCGTATTCCTTTGTCCAAAGTCCGATATAGACGGCGGTTGCGGAGTTTTCATACGACTCTCGAACCTGTCCAGCATCCTCCAGCGCCTCCCATGCGACCTCCAGCAACAAACGATGCTGCGGATCGACATAGATCGACTCTCGGGGAGAGATTTCAAAAAACTGGGAATCGAACCCGGTCACATCCGGGAGAAAGCCACCTCGATCTGTCAGCAGACGTCCCGGCTTGCGACGCACACGGGCGTACAGGTCATCCAACTCCGCGAATCGTCCACCAGGATAGGGAATGATCGACTCCCGCCCGGCCATTAGATTCTGCCAAAGCTCTTCCACATTCGACGCACCAGGGTAGCGACAGCCAATCCCGATAATGGCGATCGGTTCCCGGGGAAGTAAAGGACATCCGGATAATACTTCTTTCTGATTCCTGTTTCTCTCTTGCTGTTTCATTCGCCGCTGACACTCTCACCCTGCCAACGCAGGATTTGACTCGCCCTGATACCAGGGGATTTGACGTTCAAGCACGCGAATGAGGGCTTGCGTACTGGCCGGAGGAAAAAAATGGCCGCCGGCGAGCAAAGTGATATCGAACGCCGCGTCGGTGTGTATTTCCCACCCTTGCAGGCAATCAGGCGAAACCGCCGTATCCTGTTCTCCCCCGAACACCGTGATTGGAATCGAGAGAGGATCGGACGGCGAGAACTGATAAGTCTCATAGGCCGTGAAGTCGCCGCGCAGACCTGGTAAGAACATCTCCATGGCACCGGAGTCGGCGGCGATTGCAGCCGGAATTCCACCATACCGCGAATTCACAGTCGCGATAAATTCCTCATCTGGAAGCATGTGGATCGGCGGTCGGGAGGAGGCCACCTGGGGTGGACGCGCCGCACCAATAAACAGATGGTGCGGTCCGGTGCGCCCCAGTCGCCGAAGTTCCCGCGCCAGTTCAAAGGCAACGATGCCACCCAGACTATGGCCGTAGAATGCGAATGGTTTCTCAGAGAAATCATCGATTTCGTGTGCGATGCCGGCTACAAGCTGGGATACAGAAGTGGCGGACTGTTCCCGAAGCCGATGCGCTCGTCCAGGGTATTGCAGGCATACGACTTCAATTCCGTCGCTGAATTGAGCTAGCCAGGGAAAGAACGTAGCGGGCGCACCGCCTGCATGGGGAAAGCAGAACAGACGGAAAGCGGCAGCAGATCTGGGTCGAAAGACGACAAAATTAGAACTCCGGATGTTCATTCGACGAGCCTCGAGCCCCTGGCAGGTTTCTCCAGTGCATGTTCGTTGCCACTTATGGCCTGCCACTCTGACCCACCAGCAAATCGCGTTCAACAAATAGACACAGGCCGAAAGCACGGAAATCCGCCAAAAGTCGCGGGACCTCCAGATGCTGGGTGTGCAGAATCTTGCGCATTGTGGAGCTTCCCTTCATCATGGCATATTCCACGCACCTCGCAACGTTTTGTTCGCTTCGACGTTGCACAGCGGTTCCCCGAATGACAATGCCCAGATCGAGTTGCCGCAAGCCCTTTCATTTCTACAGTTGTATTTCTCTCTCGCAGAAAAAAACGCTGCACTTTTCCTACCTCCGATCGAGAGTTTTTCTTTCTGTTTTTGTCTTTTGCGCGATGTCGGACTTTTCCGATTGAGGACGCATTTTCGTGATTCCGACCGACACGAGGCAGGCGTATACTTTTGCGACCTCCGTACTCTGTTTAAGACTTTCCTGGGAGGCCTTGCTGGAGTTGCCTTCTAGAAAGGATCCTGCACTTGAAACACGTCCAATCCCCCGCTGAAATTCGATCTCGGCGCACGCGTGCAGACCTGCAGCGGGTGGGTCTGCACGATGATTGCACCGCAAAGGAATTTGAGGAACACGCATGTCGAAGTTCTTGTTTACCATGTTGCCCGCTAACGATCTTGGCCTGCCTACGCGGCTGCTGCCGATAGCGCGCCTGCTCGAAGATCGAGGCCATCAGGTTGCGCTTTTCAACCCTGCGCCAGCGCCCGCAAAATTGATTGCAGATGCGGGATTTGTGAACCTGCCGATGCCTTCGCGCCCTATGCCAGCGATTCAGGGCGATATGGCCGGAGCCAGTGCCGCGTGGGATGTGGAGGAGATGTTTGGCCACTTCTTCTCGGATGAAGAAACCCTCAGATCGGCGACGTCGGCTCATGTCGAAGTCGTCGAGAGCTATGGCCCAGACGTTGTCGTCGACTCCTTTGGATTGTTTACCTGCATGGCTGCTCGTGTCCTGGGGATACCTGTGGCATCGGTGTTGCAAGGTAACTTTCATCCGGCGAGCGATGGGTTTCGATGGTGGAACGGTGCGCGACCAGAAGGCTTGCCGAGCGCGGCGGCAGCCGTAAACGCTGTCCTGGCGGAGTATGGAGTTGCGACCGTGGAGCGTGCAGTCGATTTGCTGGCAGGCGAACTATCGTTGATTGTCGGAACCCCGGAAACGGATCCTGTTTCTCCTGCCGCCAACGCCGCACATGTTGGCTCCATCATTTGGCAAACGGGCGATGCCAGGTTGCCCGGCTGGGTCGACGAACTGAGCCCGGACAAGCCGGTGGTCTGGGTCTACGCCGGAAATCCACGATACTTCGGCGGTTCGATGTCCAATCCGTTTGACTCCATCGTCGTGATTCGTGCGGCCATCGCCTCGCTTGGAAATGCTCCCATGCATGTGGTATTGACGAGCGGATATCAGGATTTGCCGGAGGAAGTTGGCCCATTGCCGTCCAATTTTCTCCACGCCGCGTACTTGCCGGGTAGGGCCATGGCTTCCCGTTGCAACCTGATGGTGCATCATGGCGGCCACAGCTCAGTGATGACTGGATTGTCCGCGGGAACTCCGGCGGTGATCATACCGACCAGCACAGAACGGGAAAGCAACGCCCGTCGCGTGACCACACTGGGAGCGGGGGAAATGGTGAAACCGACAGAAGCGATCCACGGCGAAAAGCAAATCGAACTCGCGGATTTCAGCGCTAAGGTAAACCGCTGCTTAACGGAGAATAGCTATCGTACAGCGGCCCGTCGAGTCTGCGAATCCATGAGCCGTTATGGCGGAGCAGAGCAAGCTGCGGACCGGATCGAACAACTCGCCGCGGCGAAAGGTTGATTCGGAAGCAGGCACGGCCGGAAGATCAACCGCGTTTGTCCCTCTGTAGGCGCCGATAACGGTCTTCAACCTTCCCACCAAAGTTTTGCGCGGCTGCAGCGCCGTCGCGGCTATACTTCATAGCATTCGTCAGCACCCCATCAGAAAGTTCGAATGGAAATCTATTCGCACCTGCATCCCGAAGCCATGAAGATTGTGCTGGTTCTGTTCCTGTCTTTTCTAATTGGACTGGAACGGGAAGAGCACAAGGCCATGGGCACTTCCTATGCCTTTGGAGGAGTGCGCACGTTTCCCCTGATCGGATTGATCGGCTACTCGCTGGCGCTGCTCGCCGGCACACAATTACTACCGCTCACAATCGGTTTTGTGGTGATCGCCGGATTTCTGCTGTTGTCCTATTGGCATAAACTTTCATCCGCCGCGGTTGCCGGCGTCACGTCTGAGATGTCGGGGCTTGCGACATTTCTAGTGGGCGCACTGATCTGCTATGGACATTTCTGGGTAGCGACCACGCTGAGTGTCGCCTGCCTGCTGTTTTTGGACCTGAAAGAAGTGCTGGAGGAATTGGCGGCGCGCATCCCAGCGCAAGAGATTCTCACATTCACCAAGTTTCTGCTCCTGGCCGGCGTGATTCTACCCATTCTGCCGAACCAGCAGTTTGGCAGATTCCACATCAACCCTTTCAAGACATGGTTGGTGGTGGTAGCAGTCAGCACCATTTCCTACGGTAGCTATGTGCTGCAGAAATTGACAAAGCAGCGAGGCGGAATCGTGATGGCGGCGATTCTGGGTGGTGCGTATTCGTCAACTGTAACCACAGTGGTCATGGCGCGCCGGTCGGCACAGGAAAAGCATTCCAATCTGTTTTCAGGCAGCATTTTAATTGCTTCAGGGATGATGTACCTTCGACTTGCCGCATTGCTGGCAATCTTCAATCGACAATTGAGGGACCTACTGGCGGTTCCCTTCCTGGTGCTGGCGACTCTGGGCATTGGCGTTGGCTGGCTGTGGACGCGTCGTAAAGATCCGGACACCAGTACCGTTTCAAAAGAATTTGAGCCCAAGAATCCGCTGGATCTACTGACGGCATTTCTATTTGCGGTGTTGTTCCTGGGAATGCTGATTGCCACCCAGCTCGCGGTCACTTACTTGGGGAAAGCGGGCGTGAATACGCTGGCGGCTATCATGGGCGTCACCGATGTCGACCCATTCATCATGGGAATGACGCAAGCGGCAGGCACCTTAACGGCGGTGAAAGTGGCGGCTGGGGCGGTGTTGATCGCCGCAGCCAGCAACAACCTGGTAAAGGGCATCTACGCCTACAGCCTGGGCGAAAGAAAAGCGGGCCGGCAGAGCCTTTTTCTGTTGGCCGCGCTGGCCGCGCTCGGTCTGATTCCTCTCTTTTGGATTGGCTCCTGAATCTGTTCGCGCCGCCCTGGATGTAAACGGTGCCCGCGAGAAGTCCAGATTCCCTAGGGATGGCGAGTACGTCACGAATGCTTCTTGCCGGGGATGAGGGCCTTGAATCGATCCGCCCAGGCAGGTTTTGCCGTGGCCCTTGCAGGTGCTGATAGAGGCGATTTCACTGTGGAACCAGCAAGCGGCGCAGACTTGGAAGCAGCGGCCCGGACGGTCGTCATGGATGAGTTGGGGATCGGGGCTGACAATTTCTCTTGAGGTTCGCTCTCGATAGTCGAGTCCAAGCCCGACGATCCAGCGGTTGTGGCGGATGGATCTTTCGCGGCCTCTTGGGCAGAGGTTTCCTGCCACTGCACAATCAGCGAAACTCGCCGATTGGTGGGATCGAATGGATTGGAAGGGACCCGCAGCATCTGGTCTCCATATCCGCGGACCTGCGACACCTGGTTGGGTCCGACTCCTCCCTGCTGCAGCAGCTTGCGTGCGGAGTTGGCGCGGTCGGCGGAGAGATTCCAATTGCTGTAGTCGCTGCTCTTTGAGTACGCCTGGGCATCGGTGTATCCCTCAATCAGCAGCTTGTTCGGCAGCACCTTCAGCTGGCCGGAAAGAAGGTTGAGCAACTCGACACCACTTGGGCTGAGTGCAGCGCTGCCGCTTTGGAAGAAGGTGCCTCCCTTATTTTCGATCAAGTCGATCTTCAATCCTTCGCTGGTGATGGTGATGACGATTTGCTTCGAGAGCTTGCTCAAGTCAGTCTGCTTCAGAATGGCTTTCTCTATTTCCTCTTTCAATTTCTGAACGTTCTTCTGATCGATGGAAATGCTTTTGTTCGAGCCAAGGACAGTGGTTCCAGTTTCGCGTCCGCCGCTTTTCGGATCGTTGAAATAGCCGGCGACCGCCTTCTTGATTTGCGGAGTGGAATTCATTAGCCACAATACGATGAATAGCGACATCATCGCCGTCACAAAGTCGGCATAGGCCACCTTCCATGCGCCGCCATGGTGGCCACCATGCGACACTTTCTTCTTGATGACGATAATGGGTCGAATGTTTTTTCGGTCTGGCGCCATGATCCGATCTTTCTAGGCTGCGCTGCCGCCAGCGGGATTGGCTGCTGCTTCCGGTGTGACTGCTGCCGCGGAGGGCTTCTTACATCCCTTCTCCATTTCGTCAAAGCTGGGCCGCACTCGCTCGGGAATTGCACGCCTGCCCATCTCAATGGCGAGAATCGGAGCCAGTCCCTTGAGAAACGCGAGAATGATGACGCGCAGAACATGCAGGTACGCGTTATGCTCATCGGCACCCTTGGTCATGCTGGAAGCCAGCGGTCCGACCAGGCCGTAGCACAACAGAATTCCGAGGAATGTGCCGACTAACGCAGCGGCAACCTTCCTGCCGATCTCTTCCGGAGGCCCGCCCAGAGAGCCCATGGTGATCACCACACCCAGAACGGCCGCGACAATTCCCAGCCCCGGTAATGCATCAGCCACAGTGGTCAGAGACTGAATTGGCTGCAGCGCCTCATGGTGCGCCACCTCCATGTCGAGTTCCATCATCTGGTCCATATCGAACGGATCGACGCCGCCGGTGATAGCTGTCCGCAACGTGTCGCACACAAATGCCAGGGAGTGGTGATCCTTCAGGAATTCCGGATACTTCTTGAAGAGTTCGCTGGCAGCGGGCTTTTCTACATCGTCTTCGACCCCGGTCAGGCCGGTCTTGCGAACTTTGTTGAAGAGCTCGAACATCATTTTCAGGGTGCTTAGGTATCTCGCGTTGCTGAACTTGGAAGGACTTAGCACGCCCATGATTCCAGCGACCATGGCCTTGATGATGTAGACGGGATTTGCGATCAGAACGGTGCCCATGGCGGCTCCGGCAATGGTGACTAGTTCCGCCGGCTGGAGCAGGACCAGAATGTGTCCCTTTTCCATCAGGAAGCCGCCAATCACTGCGCCGAAGACCACACCAATTCCTATGATTGGAAGCATGTATCTCCCCTGGCTTCGGTGACTTGGTTGCCACCTGCATATTCACTGCTGCGCATGGCGTTGCGCGCCCGGTTCAGCAGGCACGGCAGGGTGTCGGCTTCGATGGCAAAGCTGGTTCCAATACTCAGGGTCAGGCCGATGCGATCGCCCCACCAGCGAAAATCGACGATTCGCGCGAGCCCAGCGAGACGGCGCGCATGATCCGTTAAGAGTTGCGCAGATCGTTCGTGCGCTATGATCAAGAACTCGTTATCGCCCCAGCGGCCGATGGTCTCTGCCGGCTTCATTTGTCGCAGCAGGGTATCTTCCACGGCGCGCAGCATGGCTTCGCAGGCGTCTCGTCCGTGGGATTTGCGCAGTGACCTTGCCTGATCGACCGTGATCCACAGTAGCCCGAAGGGCATGCCGCTGGTCGACCATTGATGATGGGCTGCGTCCAGGCGGTCTTCCATCTCCGCCTGACTGGCTTCGATTCCGACAGCCTCTCTACTTTCTCCCCGCGGTAGCGCATCGACTTCTTCAGCCGGATAAAACAGCAGCACCGAACCCAGGCTACAAGCCTGAAGATCCTGCAACGTAACCTTGCGCAACATGCCGGGCACGTCATGTCCGAGTTTGTGGTGAATCGATACGAGGGTGAGGCGTTCCAGAAATCCGTCGGACGAATCCGCCAATTCTACTGCGG
>JAZKAG010000042.1:0-3628 GCA_040389265.1 Acidobacteriota bacterium | reverse complement strand
GACCACTGACATTGCTGCCCTCCGCCACGCTAGCTTTCAATTCGGCTTTTGCGCTGGCAACCACTTTGTCGCGATGTAGTTGATTGACACGAAACAAATCCCCTGGGCAAGGTCGACAGATCAGGTCCTGCGCCGTATACCCCGTCAGGCCGGCAGCAGCTTGATTCCAATGCACAATTTTCGATTGCTCATCGAGAATGACGATCCCCTCCTCCATCAGGTCGAGGGTCGCCTCCAGCATGGCCATTCGATCGCCCATATCACCCAGTCTCCAGAAATTCTGGAGCCTCAATGAACTTCTTATCGACTGTTTTCATGGAGACTTCACCGATGGCAAGGCTTTCGCAGGCCCAATTGGAAATGGGCGGACCAGTGAACTGGAAGGATGGCCAGAAAAACAAGGCCATCAATCCTGCCTGTAGAAATGGCAGCATGGATGGCCCCTATTTTGCTTACCCAGAAATGCGATGGAACCAGTGAAACTACATTCTTCGACCGGTAGTCGCGTCAACTATTGTGGTGGAGGCGGAGGCGGCTCGTTATCCGCTGGCGTCGTGCCTGCATCCAGATTCAAACTCTTGCTGAGGCGAAAAGCCAGAACAGTTTCAGCTGGATAGGAAATGTCGCGATTGTTTCCCGTCGCCGCCGCACCCACAGTTCCAGCGCCTGCGCCGACAAGACCACCGATTAACGCGCCCTTGCCGCCACCGGCAAGCCCACCAATTAACGCTCCGCCCCCGGCCCCGCCACCGACCATGGCGCCGGTACGCTTGCCTTTTCCTTTCGTCTCCTGGCTGATGGTGTTGCTGCTGATGCGATAGGACTTGCCCTTCACATTCACTGCGATCAGGCGGACGGCAAGACTGGCCGCACCCTTAAATTTGCCGGCGGAATGTGCCGTGACGACAACGCCGCTTACGGCAGAACCCGCAGGGATCACCACATTTCCATTGAGGCGAACGGAGTTCACCAGCGAACCATTAAATGGGTCGCCGGAGGTGCTGGTCTTTGAACCGAGGGCGCTGGAGATGCGGGTCGACAGAGAGGTTCCGGCCGGCACAATCCGAGGCGGTGGTGGCGGAGCGGGTGTCGGCGGCGGTACCGCGGCAGGCGCGGGCGCTCCTGGGGTTGCCGGAGAAGACGGTGCGGGTGTGGCAGCGGTTGCAGACTGGCCAGCAGGAGGCGCGGGCTGTTCCGAAGGTGGCGCAGGCTTGTTGCAGGCGGTCAGAAACATCGAAAGTGAAAATGCGACTCCCAGGGTAAGTGCGAGGCGAGGTTTATAGCTGGTCATGACTGCGCTCCGTTCTTTCGTAAATGAGCTCGGAATTTTTTTCGGGGAGGAGAATCACTTGCATTGTCGAGTGCCGCTTTGGCCTTGTCAACCAGGGAATTGATTTATGAAATCTACACCATGGGTGCGGAATGAACGAGCCGACGGTCGAGTCAAAAATAGACGGCACTCATGAGCGAGCATTCGAACAGGCGCACGAAAGACTGGAGCACGCAGCCCTGGGCCGTGAAGGCGGACATCACAACCGTCGCGCTGCGATCATCATTGCGGTGATGGCGGATGGGGCGCGGTCGCTCTGGGACTGGCTTTTGCCATTTACGGGCTTTACGGCATTTCTTCACTCTAGCCTGTGCTTCTGAAGTGACAGCGACAGCGATTGCAAAAAGACTCTGCGAAGGATGGTCACTCGCAGAGTCTTTCGCCTTTAACATTTTGGGTGCACTGCCTTCGCACAGGTGCTCTCCCAGAGAGCGGTCACATCCAGCTTGCGCTGGCACATGCGGAAGACGGCGAACCACTGGGTCACGACCGCAGAGGCTCACCGTGACACTCCGGGTGATTGCACTGGCAAGTCAGCTCAGTCATTTTCCTGGAATTTTTGCAGTGATCGCCGCAATAGTCCTTACCGTTCGTCGTGCAGTTACAGGCTGGATGCTTGCATTTCTTAGTGTTTGCCATGGCTTCTCCTGGTCGCGTTCCTATCGCGACGATGGCGGCTGAATAACACATCAGACACCGCCTGCTGCTGAGATGCCGACCGTCGCCGCGACGCAACCGACCTGTAAAAATTCTTTTCTCCCCATGAAATCGTGTTCGAAATGCCCCCATGAACGCCGCTCAATTCGAGCAACGTAACCCTTAGGCATTTCAACCAAATAAACAGGGGGTGTTGAATGGGGAACGACGGAAACAGGAGGTTCTTTTCTTCTTTGGTTGTCGTCGGGCTGGCTGGGGCTCTGCTTGCCGGATGCAACAGCGGCCCGAAATATCCGAATTCCAAACCCAGTGTGACCAGCTCGCTGGCGCAGGATAACTTGAGCAACCTGACCGTTTCGCAGGATCGCAACCATGGCGTCATCACACTGACTGGGACGGTGATCTCGCAAGAGAAAAAACTGCAGGCGGAAGACATCGCCAAGGCGGCGGCACCGAAGTATAGGATTGCCGATCAGACAACCGTAGTACCGGCTGCCAGCAGCAGCGCCCCGGTTGCGAGCACCGTGGTCGCCGCCACGCCTTCCCAGACGGATGCGGAGATTCAGCAACAATTCAATGAAAAAGTGAAACTCCATCATTCCCTGGCTCGGTCGGGCAACAACGTTATCGGCACATCGAAGAACGGCGAGCTGGTTATCACCGGCAAAGTCCGGACAGAGTCCGAAAAGCGTGAGGTGGAAAAGCTGGCTAAGTCGATTCCGCATGTGCAGAAGGTCGAAGACGATCTGACCGTTGCGTAGTCAGGCTCAAAACGCTCCGTCCTTTTGCTGCGGACCTCAGACTCCACTTCGAGTAGACCTCGGACTTTCTTCCCGCGGAACTTCAGGGAGGCGCTTCTCGCGCACGGCTAGAATGGGTGGGTGAGTCGCGGCTACAACTGGAAGCAGCGGATGGCGCTGGCGCTCTTGCCGCCGATTGGCTCGATTGTGTTTCGGCTGCTGGGGATGACGCTGCGGTTTGAGGACATTGGCGCGCCGGGAACACATGCCGACGATCACCCGGAGACGCGGGTGTACTGCTTGTGGCATCGCTCGCTGTTGTCGATTGCGCATCATTTTCGCAAGCGCAGGATCGCTATCCTTATAAGCCCTAGTTTTGATGGTGAGCTGATTGCGGCCATGATTCATCGCGTGGGGTACACGCCGGTGCGCGGGTCGAGCTCGCGTGGCGGCGCGGCAGGGTTGCTGGGCATGCAGCGCGCGCTGGAGGGGACAAATGGAACGCGCTGCAACTATGCGGCGTTTACCAGCGATGGCCCGCGCGGACCCGTTTACCAGGCCAAGCCGGGCGGGGTAAAGCTGGCGCAGCAGGTGGGCGGCGGGGTCGGCATCTTTTATGCGGCGCCGGATCGGGCGTGGACGCTACGCTCTTGGGATGGATTTCTGATTCCGAAACCGTTTTCGACGATTGTGATTGGCTGGCAGCCGCCGGTCCCCGTGGAAGGGGCATTGGGGGAGGGCTCAAGGACGGAAGGCACAGTCGCGAATGAGGAAGCCGACGCAAAATCCTGGGAGCCGGCGCGGCTGGCAGTGGAGCGGGCGCTGGAGCGGGCGCGGCACGAAGTGGAAGACCATATTGCAGGGAAGCGCGGGAAGGGTTGACCCTACCAGGTCTAATTAT
>JAZKAG010000041.1:23031-26815 GCA_040389265.1 Acidobacteriota bacterium | reverse complement strand
AATCGCGAAAATGCATTCTGTTGTGGTGCAGGAGGGGCGCAATTCTGGAAAGAAGAGGAGCCGGGCAGCGAACGAGTTTCAGAAAATCGCTTTCGTGAAGCGGAGGGGCGATTGCGTTCCGCAACGGGTGAGAAAACGCTGGCAGTAGGCTGCCCATTCTGCAAGAGCATGCTCGGCAGCACTCCGGGGAAAAGCGCCGCCGACGAAATTGCGATTAAGGATGTCGCGGAACTATTGCTGGAAAGTGTGCAGAAAAAGATGGGTGTGCCGGTCAAAGCTGCAGCCCTGCAGGCCGAACGCGTGCAGCCTTCCGCACCATTGGATGTGAATGCCGGCTCGAATGATGCAGCGACAAACTCCGTCGCACCCAAGGCGATCCACTCACATACACCAGAGATCCAGGTAGGTTCTGAACCCGAGCGGTCGGAACCAATACTGGCCGGAGCAGCGCCTGAGCCCACAGAGAAAGTGGAGCGAAAAAAATGGCGTCCCACAGAAAAGCCCTCTGCGGCCAGTGCCCCTGCAGCAGAGTCGGCAACTGGCGCATCACACGAAATGCCCCGAGTGCCGGCGGAGCCTGAACCCGAGCGACACGTCGAGACGATTGCGCCGCCGGTTGACGCGAATCAAGCTGGCGAGACAGAGAAACCACCCGCGCATGAGCGCAAAAAATGGCAGCCCAAGTCGAAGAGCGAATCTAAATCCTAAGCGGCAAGAGCGCGATGGGAGGGAATCGGTTCAGCAAGGAGAGTCAAGGTGAGCATGAGGTCTTTGCCGGAGGCCATTACAATTGCAGAAAACGATCGCGTGTTTGTGCTGACGGGAGCGGGAATCAGTGCAGAAAGCGGATTGCGCACTTTTCGCGACAGCAAGGGATTGTGGGCTGGATACCGTGTTGAAACGGTGGCAACTCCGGAAGGCTGGGGTGCGAATCCGGAGTTAGTGTGGCAGTTCTATTCTCAGCGTAGGCGAGAGGCGCAGGCGAGCCAGCCGAACCCGGCCCACTATGCATTGGCAGACTTGGAGAAGCAGATAGGCAATCGCTTTTTTCTGTGCACTCAGAACGTCGATGACCTGCATGAACGAGCCGGATCGCGAAACCTGATTCACCTGCATGGAGAGCTTTTCAAATCTCGATGTGAGGTAAGTTGCGGCGCTCCCGTCATTCAGGACAGTCACAGTTACAATTCCATCCATGAAATTCCGCACTGCACCTGTGGATCGCGTTTACGTCCACACATTGTGTGGTTTGGGGAAATTCCACTGGAGATGACACGCATTCAGCAGGAGATTGATCGCTGCACAATCCTCTTGGTGGTGGGTACTTCAGGCGCAGTCCATCCCGCCGCCAGCTTTGTGCATTGGGCGAGGGCGCGTCGCGCGAACCCCGCCAAAACCTATTATGTCGGTCCAGAAGAGCCACTGAACGCGGGCGCATTTACCCGCATCGTCCTGGGCCGAGCGGGAGAAAGATTGCCAGACTTATTTGGAAATTTCTAGGCGAGTTGCGCCGATGCGGGCGAGGGAGAGCACTTTCAGGCGGCCAAATCGAGAAGCTCGCGATCGCCTTGACAAATTACAGGAGTGAACAATAGCCTCTGTCCACGAGGCTGTTCCTGGAATTTCCGGGCGGATGAGGACCGGGAGCGAGGAATCGTCTCACACAATCCAAGGAGATCTCGCATGACGAAGAATAGTTTTATCCGTACGCTCGTGATGTGTTCCGTGATGGTCGGCAGCTCCATGATGTTCGCTCAGGGTCCGGCGCAGAACATAGACCCGAATAAACATCCGAATCTGGCGGCGGCCCAAAGGTCGATTTCGCATGCATACGAAAAGATCGACGCCGCACAGCAGGCGAATCGAGAACAACTCGGGAACCACGCACAGAGAGCCAAGGAATTGCTCGAGCAAGCATCTCAGGAATTGAAAGAAGCTGCAGAGTTCGCGAATCACCACAGGTAGCGTTTCGAGAACTGGCGCAGGGACGGCACACAATCCCGTCCCTGCATCTTTTTTAGTGGCATGCAAGCCCGCACAAAGGTCCTAGGGTTCTATTGCGGCGTGACCGTTCTTTTGTTCGCTCAAAAAAATTAACTCAGAGCTGACGGGAAGCGAAAGGTTCACGGGCAAACCGTCCTGCATCAGGTCGCGTCCGATGACGATACGGTCGGGACTCGTGTGATCGTGAAATTGCAGCCGGTAACGTTTGTCCATCGATAATCCATGGAGATGGAAAATGTATCGGCTCTCCGATGTCGTCGAACCTCGGAACGCATAGACGACTCCGCGGCCATCGCTCGGGTCGAAGTATTCGATACCGTCCCAGTGAACTCCGTCGGGCCGCGGGGAAATGTGATACAGATCGGCATGGCGAATCAGCGACCGAAGATAGTCCTTATATGTTTCAAACTCTTCCTTCGCCACGGCATGTTGTTGCGCGGTCCAGACCGTCGTGTCCTGCATGATCGTCGTCCAACCCATCATGCCGCTGCGCAACATGTAGAGAAAATTCTCGATGCGCGGCGTTGGCCATTTCATCTCGTAATCCTCCAGCATCGCTGCGGGCAGGACATGGCTGGCATCATAGAATGCCTGGCGATTCGATAAAGGATCGTAGCTATCGGTGATAGAGAAATAGTCTCCGTGGGCCGCACTGCCAAAATCCACCATGCGTCCCCCGTTATCGCAAATCTCCAGCAGGAGTTTGGGATGCGCCTCGCGAAGCCGTGAATATATGTCGTAGTACGATCGAACGGAATGATAGCTGACGTCGGTGGAAGAGGCCTCGATGGGCAGATCGACGCCGCTGACTTCTTGGAGCACCATTGAGTTGTAGGCTCCGCGAGCGTGTGGATGGTCGGTTCTGACACAGCTTTTAGCGACCACATAGCCATCATGCTCCAACATGTCGAGCCGATCGTCATTGACAATCCGCTGCACTTCGCGCTGGGCGTAGTCGCGGACAGCAGGCACGCCCAGGTCCACGGTGCGTCCCACGAATGGATCTGGCTTCCATTTCGCGGGAACGTCCGCAACCAGCCAATCGCGCGTCGCGGGATTGTGGACATTCAGTGCGCCAGGATTAGAATCCACGCCGGCCTCTGCCCAGTTAACCCATAGACCGAACTTCAACCCGTGCGCGTGGGCGTAGTCAGAAATAACGGCCAGACCATTGGGAAATTTCTTCGGGTCAGGAACCCAATCCCCGACACCACGGAACCAGCCTGCGTCGAGGTGAAACATCTCCAACCCCAGTGCTGCTGAATCTTGAATCATTCGCTTCGCGATGGGCTCATCCACCGCCATACCGCTGCCCCAACTGTTGTTTACTAGCATGGGAAATTCTGGATTCTTCCAGGTAACTGGATTCATCAGGACGGTCGCGACCCAGGGACGCAGCACATTGCCAAGGCCATCCGCGCCGCCGGTGAATGCACCAAGGAAGATGGTCGGTGTATCGAAGCTCTCCTGCGGTTGCAGTCGTGTGCGAAAAGGGCCGGGGTCAGGATTGAGTCCAATCTCTCCATCAAGATTTCCCGGGTTGCGGTGCAGAGTGATGCGGGTGCGGCCACTAAATTCAATACCGGCGTACCAACCGCTCTGTGTATGCGGTTGCTCCACCATCATCCAAGGAATAATTTCCCGTGGGGGCGCGTCGATTGCGTAGGTACTCGACATTCCTTGCCATTGATATCCGACGGGAACACTAACATCGTGAACACCAATTTTTGTCGGCTCTCCAGCACCTTTATCGATATACATCTCACGCAAATCCTCGCTG
>JAZKAG010000041.1:0-23021 GCA_040389265.1 Acidobacteriota bacterium | reverse complement strand
CCGCCACGAAAAGCGAAAACTATCTTGCATCGGAATCCAGATTTCCTGTTGGCTGAGGTTTTGGATCTGGATGCGGTGTTCGATCGGGCCGGTGTTGGTGCGCACCTGCCATACCCATGACAGTCGCAATGGAACCGGTGTGGCTTTAAAGACATAGGTGACTGTGTGGGTATCGCTGTGGCTTGCGGATGCATCCAGCTTCCATAGCAGGGGGACACGTTTTCCGTTTAACCAGGCGAAGGGAAGCAGGGACTCTTGCATCCCGTTGATCCATTTGTCTCCGCCCTCGCCTTGCAGGATTGTTAGGCGGGGTGCATTTGGAAAAGCTTCAACGGTGATGGAAGTTTGTTGCGTGCGAAGGTGGGCGCGGATGGGAGCGCCGAAACCAATACCCAACGCTCCGCAAACGAGAAATGCAAAACCGAGGAGTTGCAAAAGGGACACCTTCAGATTCATAGCAGGCACCTATCCGGGCTGACCCTTGCCTTCCACCAGGGTGACGAAGCGATCGACATTTCGATCTTTGCCGGTGAATGGAAAGATCTCGTGCAGTCCGCTGGGCCAGCGCACAGTGATTCGATCCATCGTGGAAGCAGAGCCCAATCCAAAGTGAAGACGAAGGTCGCTGCTTGAGATGTAGCTGGAACCGCTGCGCACCTCGTGCATCCACTTGTGATCGCCCGAATATACGGTCACCTGCGCGCCGATTCCGTCGTGGTTGGATTTTGTTCCCACCGTGACAACACCCAGCCAATGATTGTTGTTGGCAGCAACATTGACCAGCAGCATCGGTCGATCACTCATGTTATTGATCACTGCGGACTCGCGGCCATCATTCCAAAAATCAGCAATCGCCATACCGCGGCTGGACTTGGGATCGGTACACGCTGAGCCGCACTCGTGACTCAGGTCTTTGAATTTTCCGTTTCCTTGGTTCCAATACAAAAGTCTCGGCTCCTTGTAGGTGGAGCCAAGGTGGCCGGTGTCGACCTCGGGGTAGACGTGGCCGTTGACGATTAGAATATCCGGCCAGCTGTCGTTGTCGACGTCCACGAACATGGTTCCCCAGCCGAGATATTGCGTGTTCAGACCAAGGCCGGCGTCGTCAATGGAGGGCGTAAAAGTTCCATCCCCATTGTTGCGATAAAGCGAGGAGGTGTCATCAGAGAAGTTGGTTTTGAAAATATCCTGTAGCCCGTCGCCGTTGTAGTCGCCAATGGTGGAGCCCATGCCTGCCTGCTCGCGGCCATCCGCGCTATAGGCCACGCCGACATCCGGCGCGACGTCTGTAAAAGTTCCGTCCTTATTATTTCGGAACAAAATGCTCGCGGTACTGTCGCAGGCAATGTAGATATCCGGCCAGCCATCGTTGTTGAAGTCCAGTGTCGAGACGCTAAAGCAATAGTGCGCGTCGGTCTTATCAATGCTGGAAGCGCGGCTGACGTCGGCAAACTTTCCGTTTCCCAGATTGCGATAGAGGATTTGGCTGGTGTAGGCGAGCCCGCGCGGGCCACACTCGACTGGTGTGCCTTTCCAGATGCAGGTGAGGCCTTGGCCGGGAACGGGAGCGGTTGCCAGATCGAACTTCACATAGGTTGCGACCATCAGATCCAGTTTGCCGTCCCGGTCATAATCGACAAAAGAGCAACCGGTACTCCAATCGGCACCATTGCCGGCGACGCCCGTTTGTTCTGCGACTTCTTTGAATGTCCCGTTGCCCTGATTATGGTAGAGACGATTTTTGCCATAGTAGGTGACGTATAGATCGTCGTAGCCGTCGTTATCGTAATCTCCGACGCACGCGCCTTGTCCCCAACCGCGTGCAGTGAGTCCGGTGCTCTCGGTTACATCGGTAAAGGTTCCGTCGCGATTGTTGTGGTAGAGGTGGCCGGTGGGATGATCGGACGCAGGATCTGATCCCTTGATGTGCAGCATCTGGCCGTTCGCAAGGTAAATGTCGGGCCATCCATCGCGGTCATAATCGAGAATGGCGACGCCGCTGCCCGTGGTCTCAAGAATGTACTTCTTATGAGCTACGCCTCCGTTCACATTCAGCATGTGCAACCCGGCTTGAGGAGCGACATCCAGGAACCAAGCAGGGCCAGAATGCTGGTGATTGGCGGGGTAAGGTTTTGGCGATGAGCGCGTTGGAGGTGTGCGAGTTGGAATTGCGGATTCGGTGGATGAGGCTTGCGCCACCGCAATCGTTGAACAAAACGAGAGCGCAAGGAAGAAGAGTTTGCGCCAGCGGTGCATGCAAGCATCGTATCATCGCAAGCGGGCCGTTTCCTTGGTGTGCGCGGTATGCTGAGGAGTGATGCGTATTCGGAATTTTCTTCTTCCGTTGTTTCTGTCGAGCCTGGTTGGTGTGGGTCAGACGACCGCTCCACCGAAGAGCCCACAAGATCAATTGACTGAAGCGCAGCAGGACTTGCAGCGTGGGCAGCCCGCAGCCGCGATCGCCTTGCTTCAGACACTTGTGAGCGCAACTCCGCCCGCAAAAGGTGCAGCCCGTGAACTGGGTGTGGCCTACTATCGAACCGGCAAATTGACGGACGCGTTGCGGGCATTTACTCAGGCGGAAAAAGAAGATCCGGACGACATGGAGTCGGTGCAGTTACACGGATTGGCGCTCTATCGCCTGGGAAGGCCTTCGGATGCAATCCCGTATCTGAAACGGGTGCGGCAATGGATGCCGAATGCAGATGCAGATGCCAATCACGTATTGGGATTGTGCTATCTGAATGCGCAGCAGTATGACGAAGCCCGCAAGACATTTGCCGAGCAGTATGGCGTGCCGGCGGATTCAGGAGCAGCCTACTTGTTTTTAGGAAATATGTTGATGCAGGCGAATCTGCCGGAGCAGGCTAGAAACGCGGCGATGCAGGCGCTGAAGGTTACGCCGCAGTTGCCGCTTGCCCATTTCATGATCGGAGAAGTCGATCTGTTCAAATCCGATGTGAATGGAGCCCTGCAGGAGTTTGAGCAGGAGCGAGCCGTCAATCCCGGCTATCCCGCAACCTACGATCGGCTGGGGGATGTCTACATTCACATGGGAAAGTACCAAGAGGCGCAGGAAGCGCTGACCCGAGCGCTGTCGCTCGACACCTCCAGCACAGGACCATTTATTTTGATGGGGAAGGTGCTGCTCCTGCGTGGAGATGCCCAGACAGCAAGCATGTATTTACAACACGCGGCGAAGATGGACCCTAACAACTACATCACCCATGCTCTATTGAGCCAGGCTTATCGAAAGATGGGGGATGAACAAGACGCCAAGCGGGAGGTCGACCTGGTGTCAAAGATCCATGCATCGGAACGCCTGACGCTACACTCTGTGCAGTAGGTTCGGAATCGCTGCGACTATGTCGGATAGCAGACGTTAATGCGTGTGCACGGTGAGGAGTTTTGTTTCGACCGGAACTCCACCTGTAATGCTGGTTTCCAGCAGGGCTTCAAAGGGACGGACCGTTCCGTTGTTAAATTTTGCCGCGCGAAAAAGTTGATCCACATCTTCCGGATTGGTGGCGAAATCCACGGCGGCTTGGGTACCGAAGGTGGTAAGCCCGCTGCAGATCAATATCTTCTTCCCAGGCTGCATCCCGGGCAGCAACGCCAGAACGGCATAGTCCCGAGTCAAAGGATGTTCTGGCCGGGAATACACCGCGGGTTCGCCCGGCCTGGGGTGGTGATTCACAAAGCCCGAAGATGAATCGTCAGAGACGATTGTGAAATCCGAGGTGTCGGGCAGCACTCGAAGTGATGGGTTTTCGGCTGATGATCCGATAAAGATCAAATTTTTAATACTGGCTTCATCCCACGTGACCAGCAGGCTTCGCTTGAGGACGAACTGGGCGTGATCCGCGTCAAACATGCGAGTAAGACGGTAGACGGCTGCTACTTCGCCGATGCCGGTATAGGTGTCGATGTAGGAGTTCGGAAGCGCCGAGTCCCCGGTTGAGTGGGCATAGCGCAGTCCAGTTTTGGAGCTGCCGTCGAATAATGCGTTGCTGTAGATCACCAGTGGCGGAGGCCCCGACATGAATGGTGTCCAAAGCGTGCCCATGGCAGTGCTGGAATGATTGACGGGCAGATTGCGCTTTCGCCAAAGTTCGAGCGCGACCAGAGAGAGAAGGGCCAGGGCAATCAGTCCCAGCGCGAGGACTCGCCACAGCTTTGCGCGAGGCGCTGCGGGACGCGTGGACAAGGGAACGGCTGAATCCAACTCGGCGGCGTGCATTTTGATTGTGCCGGGGAGTATCGCAGGGGGGACTTTCGATTCGGCTGGACGAAATATTGGAAGGTAATGGCCCTTGGGAATCTCAACGATGATTGGCTCGGTTGCGCCCTCCGCGCTGAAATACTCTGCTAATTTTTGACGCAGGAGGCGGGCGTGTGTTCGGACGATGCTGTCCTCACTCGAGTTGTATCCCGGTGCACGTCCAAAAACGTGGATACCGATTTGCTGCTCTGTCGCCTCCTCGGGCACATCACGAATGGCGCACTCCCCCACATACAGCAAAAAATCCCGCAACCGGGAAGAGGATCGCAGCAGTTGGCTGGAGGCAATCCGCTGCAGCAGCTCCCACCGCGGATCGGTGGATTCCCAAGCGCGCAATTCTGGTTTAGGGGTAGTTTTTGACATCGGAGAAGCGCGTTTAAATACGTGGATTCACGGGTCAAATCACCGTGAACAACGTAGACAACGCCTTGATTATACGCGTAAACGTTGTAGGCGCAGTAGCTTGAGATTGACGCGGCAACGAAATCTCTGGGACTGCCATCTAGTGAAACATGGGTCCTGCGAATTTGCCCCGACAAAGCGGGTGAATCGCGATGTCCTTCGGGATCGTCCGCAGCAATACGGCAGATATCATTCGCAATGGCAAGACGCCAACCTACATTGCATCTGCCAGAAAAACCAACGTACGTCCACGATTGATGTAATTTTTTTCGGAGGCATGTTCCATGAGTCAGGTGCGTCGAATCCTTCAATTCCCATTTCGGTTTCAGTTCCCACGCAAAGCCCTTTCCGGTTTCACCCGGCTATTGCTGGCATGCTTAGTTTTGCTGGTCGCAGGATTGAATCTTCCAACCGCGTTCTCGCAAGCCGTGTATGGCACAATTTTCGGGACCGTGACCGATCCCACAGGCGCCGTGATCCCGAACGCTACCGTGACGGTGACCGATATCAGCAAAAATGTGTCTGTGACTGTCCACACCAACGGAAGTGGCGAGTATCGGGTTCAAAACCTGATCCCGGATAACTATCGCGTCGAAGCGACAGCGCAAGGATTTAACCAGGGAACGGTGCAGAGCGTGCAGGTGTTCGCCGATACGCAGCCGAAGGTGGACGTTGAGCTGACTGCGGGCGCAACCACGAACGTGGTGCATGTGACCTCAGCGGCTCCTTTGCTGAATACATCCCGTGCCGACGTCAGCATGATTTTGAATTCCCGCGCATTAGAGAATTTGCCTAACCTGAACCGGAACTTCACCTCGTTTGAACTGCTGACACCGGGAACCAGCTACATTGGGTGGAGCGTAGGGCAGGATCAAAACCCGCAGCAGAGCCAGCAGATTGAAGTGAACGGCCAGTTGCCGTTTGCAACCGGGTACGAACTGGACGGAACCGACAACCAAGATCCGATCATCGGCGTGGCTGTCATCAATCCAAACCTGGATGCTGTTTCCGAAATGAAGGTCACCTCGCAGAACTACGATGCGGAACTGGGCGGCTCTGTCGCCGGCATGGTGACGGCGCAAACCAAGTCTGGAACCAATAGTTTCCACGGCTCGGCGTTTGAGTTCCGTCGCACCGATGCACAGCAAGCCCGCGATCCTTTTGCTCAGGCGCAGCGAGATCCTTTAACGGGACGTTACATCTCCCCGAACGAGCAGAATATGTTCGGCGGATCGCTCGGCGGCCCCGTACGCAAAGACAAGATCTTCTTCTTCGGCGACTACCAGGGAGTTCGTCAGAAGACAGGCTCCGCGGTCAAGACGACCGTCCCCACGGCCCTGGCACACAGCACGTGTACTTCCGGGGGCAGTTGCGATCTGAGCGATTATCTGAATCCAGCCCTGGGAGGAAGCCCGCAGTACCAGGTCTACGATCCAACCACCGGCATACCGGATTCGCCGGCAGGGCGTACGCCCTTTGCCGGGAACATGATTCCGGCGACAGAGCTTTCGGCTCCCGCCATCAACCTGATGAAGGATATGCCGCTGCCCAACACAGGCAATGGTTCCATCGTCAACAACTATATTGCCTCGGGTTCCGGCATCTTTAACAACAATCAATTCGATGTGCGCGGCGATATGCAGATGAGCCAGAAATTTCACTCGTTTGGCCGGTACACCCGCTTCAACTCGACGCTGTCGGGCGCGCCATATTTCGGAGCGGCAGGCGGATTAGGATTTGGAGCCGGCGGTTTCGCCGGAACCGACTCTGTGGTGGATCAGAACGTTGCGGCTGGCGGGAATTACGTGGTCAGCCCGTCCTGGGTGACGGATTTCCGCTTCGGCTGGTTCCGCATCCACATCAACGAGCAGGGGCCGGATTACAACCAGCCCTTAGGCAATCAGCTAGGCATTCCAAACGCCAATGTGGGTGACTTATCGCTGAATGGCGGCCTGCCACAATTCAACATTGACATCCTCAGTAACGGAAGCAATGGCAGCAGCAACCTCGAATTCGGTACCTCTGCCGCACAGTTTCTGCAGACTGAAAATGTCTTCC
Source organism: Acidobacteriota bacterium (assembly GCA_040389265.1). Lineage (GTDB taxonomy): Bacteria > Acidobacteriota > Terriglobia > Terriglobales > Acidobacteriaceae > JAKAAZ01. The sequence continues at coordinate 16,279 of JAZKAG010000041.1, read as the reverse complement.
AGGTGAATGACAACTGGACCCACCAGATGGGTAATCACACCATCCGATTCGGCACCGACCTGCGGTACGCCATGAATCACCTTGTCGGTTTGGACAACAATAACGTTCGTTCAGGCAACTTCCACTTTGCAGCACCGCGCACTGCCGGAACCGATGCGAACGGAGTGGCGACAGCGGGCCTGGGATTTGGAACCTTCGTTCTCGGCGACGTGACTGCGTTTCAACGGACCCAGACGCAAAACACAAATGCCCAAGAGCGACAGAAGCGGGCATTCTTTTATGCACAGGACCAGTGGCGCGCCACCAATACCCTGACCGTGAATTATGGTCTCCGCTGGGATATGTACTTCCCTGAGACTGTGAACGGCAAAGGTCAAGGCGGCCTGCTCGACCTGAATACCGGCAATATTCGCATCGCGGGATACGGTCCGTGGGGTACCAACCTGAACGTGGGCAAAAACTGGACTGAGTTTGCGCCGCGCATCGGACTGGCATGGCAGGTACGTCGCAATACGGTATTGCGCGCTGGCTACGGACGCGCCTATGGAATGGGATGGTCGGGAGACATTTTTGGAGAGGTCCTGACATTCTCCTATCCCACGCAGGTGTCGCAAAACTTGAATTCAGCAACAAGCTATGCGCAACTGTTTAACCTCTCCGATGGACCTCCGGGATATACCTTCGATCCGATCCCTCCGAGTGGAAATTATCCGCTGCCCGACGGGGTGGGAGTTCCAACGCGTCCACTGACCATGCGGAATCCGACGATCGATGCGTGGAACCTGGCAATGCAACAACAGTTGACTGCAACCACATCGTTGCAGATCAGCTACATCGGCAGTCACGGAATTCACAACATGTTCGACTCCTCCAACCAGGCGAGTCCGAACCAGCCGACTATTCGCGGCTTCAACAACTGCAACGGTATTGTCGCGGGTTGTCCAACCGCCGATATCAACCCACTGACTGGGCTACCGTACACCCTGAACGATCGGCGGCCTTATTACAACGGGACTGCGCAGCAATCTTTACACCTCGGCTATGGGCATCCGTTCGGGTGGACTCAGGACCTTCGCTATAACGCCAATCAGGCCACCACTCGCTACAACGCGCTGCAAGTCGTATTCGACAAGAGCTATTCACACGGGTTGCAGATGATGGCACACTACACATGGTCGAAGGCGCAGGCACACGAGTCCGACTATTACTTCAACGATCCCAGGGCGGATTACGGCAACAGCTACTACAACCGCAAGAATGTTTTCGTATTGACTGGAAACTGGAATCTGCCGTTCGGGCGGGGCCAACAGTTTGCCGGCAACGTACCGGGATGGGTGAATCAGATGATCGGCGGATTTATGCTGAACGGCAGCTGGACATGGGAAAGCGGTTTGCCATTCACGCCGTCGTATCAGCTTTGCAGCAATGATCAGGATATCGACGGGCAGGGAGGGAGTCTGTGTCGACCGAGCTGGGCGGGTGGAGGAGAAAGCTTCCGGATGAAGGCCGGTTCGTTTGACCCTCAAACGCAGTCGGTGCGGTACTTCAATCCGGTTCCTTTACTGGCAACGCCGGGGCAGGTGTCCGGACCGTTCCAGCGCCCCCAGCCTGGAACCTTCGGCAACATCCAGCGCGACTCGTTCTGGGGCCCTGGATTGATTAACGTTGATGCATCGGTGTCAAAGAACTTTAACCTGCCGAAGAACACCATTTTCCAACTGACGGCACAGGCATTTAACGTTTTCAATCATCCAAACCTCGGTGGACCAAGCAACTGTATCGATTGCGGTTCTAGCTCTGGAACGATCAACGGTATAGTGGCTTCGCAGAATGGGAGCTCGATGCGTATTTTGCAATTCGCCGGCAAGCTGCAGTTCTAAGCAAGCCAATCTTCGTGCGGAATGTCGGTCCTGCGTGGGATCGATATTCCGCGGTGAAGATTCAAACGTCGCCGATCACGTCTACGTCACCCATTCGGTCGGGGTAAGTGGTCGACGCTGAACAGTTATTCGGAGCCTCGGGAATCGTCATTGCGGACCGTCTTTTTGTGGAACCGGAGGCCGCTCGGGAAAACTCGGCACATGTTCGATGTCGTACGCTCCCAAACTATAAGGATGCCTGCGCCATGAGACTGATGACATCGAAAGCTGGTCACACCTTTCCAGTTCTGCCCATGAAAGCCCTGCTTCTTCCCATTCTGCTGGCGATCCTTGGCGCGTTCCCGGCGAATGGTCGAGGGCAAGAGAATTCATCGTCAACAGCGGAATCTAGTCCCGGACTGTATAACCCTGTGGCGAATCCGAAGGCGATTGTGATTCTCGGGCACGCCCGGTTCACCGTTCTGACCCCGCAGATGATTCGGATGGAATGGTCAGCGGATGGAAAGTTTGAAGATCACGCATCCTGGGTGTTTTTGAATCGCGACATGCCAGTGCCGTCATTTACTCACACCATAAAGCATAGCGCTCACGGCCAGGTGTTAACCCTGAGCACGGATGCGCTCAAGCTGACCTACGATTCGACGCGCGGTGGGGAAGGCAAGTTCACTGCCGACAACTTGCAAGTCAGCTTGCAAGTGGATGGAAAAGAAGTGACTTGGCACCCGGCCATGCCTGCGACCGGCAATCTGCAAGGTACCACCCGGACCCTGGATGGCGCTCGTGGTGACAAGACGGCGGAACCGATGGGGCAGGGACTCATCTCCCGGGATGGATGGGTGGTTGTCGACGACTCCAAACGCCCTTTGTTTGATTCCACAGATTTTCAGTTCAAGCGGGGAGAGAACAGTCCGTGGCCGTGGGTGCTGCCGAGGCCAACTGGAGATCATCAGGACTGGTATTTTTTTGGCTACGGACACCACTACAAACAAGCGCTCGGCGATTTTGTAAGGGTGGCGGGCCGAATTCCTTTGCCGCCGCGCTTCGTGTTCGGCACCTGGTGGTCGCGCTACTGGGATTACACAGATCAGGAACTGGATGAACTGGTCCAGGGATTCCACAAGAATGACACTCCATTGAATGTGCTGGTCATCGATATGGGCTGGCACCCCACATTTCAGCAGAGTTGGTGGAGTCAGGAGAAGGATCAGTCTGGACAGCCCCTGGGTTGGACGGGCTATAGCTGGAACAAGATTTTGTTTCCAGATCCGACTGCCTTCCTGAATCACATCCAGCAACAAGGGTTGAAGGTGACGCTGAATCTTCACCCCGCGGGTGGTATTGAACCGTGGGAGACAAGTTATCCGTCGATGGCGCGGGCGATGGGGATTGATCCGGCGACCAAGAAATATGTGCCGTTCGATATAACCAGCAGAAAATTCACCGACAATTACTTTGATCTTGTCCTGCATCCGCTGGAGAAACAGGGAGTCAATTTCTGGTGGCTGGATTGGCAGCAGCAAAACTTCACAAAAATCCCGGGTGCAAATCCGACATTCTGGCTCGGTTATGTTTTCTTCACGGACCAGGCGCGCGAGGGCAAGCGGCCCCTGATGCTGAATCGCTGGGGCGGCCTGGGAGAACATCGCTATCAGATCGGATTTTCTGGCGACACCATTTCCGTTTGGTCATCGCTGGCGTTTCAACCTTGGTTTACGGCCACGGCGGCCAACGTCGGATATGCCTACTGGAGTCACGACATTGGCGGGCATATGCCGGGCGCCGTTGATCCGGAGTTGTATACGCGCTGGGTGCAATTCGGCGTTTTCGCTCCGGTACTACGCACGCACACCACGAAAAATCCCGAGGCAGAGCGCCGAATCTGGGCCTATCCTGAGCCGTACTCCGGCATTATGCGAAGCGACTTCGATCTCCGTTATGCTCTGGTGCCGTATATCTACACCGAAGGGCGTCGCACGTACGACACTGGCGTCGCGTTTCTGCGGCCTCTCTATTACAACTGGCCGGAGGCGGACCAGGCGTACGACTCAAAGAACGAATACCAATTTGGTAAGGAAATGTTGGTCGCGCCGGTGGTGACGCCAGTCGATGCTGTATCGGAATTGGCAAGTGAGTCGGTCTGGCTGCCAAAAGGAAAATGGATTGAGTGGGAGACGGGCAGGCACTTTATCGGGCCGATACGCGTGGAGCGCAAATTCTCCATTTCTCAAATCCCCGTGTATGTCCCGGAAGGTGCGATTATCCCCATGGCTCCGCCCATGAGTTATACAGGCGAGAAATCAGTTGATCCTTTGATTTTGACGGTGTTCCCGCAAAATCCGGGTAGCTCCTCGCAATACACGCTGTACGCGGATGCATCGAACAGCCGCGCGTATCAGGAAAACCAGGCCACTTGGACAACAATCCATGCGAAGCAAGAGGGGGGAGATCTGACGATAACGATCGATCCAGTGCGGGGAGGCTATCCAGAGATGCTGCATGCGCGCGGATATCAATTGCGATTGCCAGGAGATTGGCCACCAAGTTCTGTAACGGCGAACGGCAGCGTTTTGGAGTACACGACTAAAAAAGGTGCTTGGGGATGGTATTTCGAAGGGAACACGCTTACGACGATCATCACCGTGCCCAGCGGTCCCACAAGCCAGACGACGGTAATTCAAGTGAAGCGCCCGATGGATCTGATTCAGCGACGCGCAGAACTGGATGGATTTGCCGGCAACATGACTCGGCTGCGTCAAGCGTACGACACGCTGAACAAAACCTTCCCACTGGCATGGTCGCCGGATTCTTTGACCGACGTGATGCAGACTGGAGATCGCTTGAGCTATCACCCGGAAACCATTTCGGACGAGTTGAAGCATTTTCACGCAGAACTGCCAAAGGCGATTGCAGACGTAACCAGGATGAAGACCGCAATCACACCGCAGGATCAAGAGAAGATTGCGAAGATACTGGGAACAAATTGGCAACATTCTATTGTTGCCCACCTGTCGACGTATCAGAGCGATGTTGCCACGGGGATGGCTCAGATGCAGGACGTCACTACATCTGCGAACGAAAACGGTTCGACTCAATAGCTTGAAGTTGCTCTTCTAAATCTATGCGTCCAGGTTTTAGCCAAACGCGAACCGCATTGGTCTCGCGCTCAATCGTGAGATTGTGCACGATGTTGATGTTCGTGCTGACGGGACTGATCTCGACGGCTGCATGGGCGAGTAATGATGCTGCTGCAACGACCCTCGCTCCTGAGTCTTTAGCGTTAACCACCGCTGCCGTTGGTCCGCGTCGATTCATTGCCGTCCATGGTCGGCGTGCCTTACTCGATGGGTATGCCAGCAGCGGATTAGAAGTCTGGGCCTATCCGGTACAGTTGATCAAGAATTATGAAATTGGATTTTTGCCGCAGGGAGCGACCTCTGAAATCCAGGGCGCGACAATCCTTCGGCGGATCATCTATCGGCCGGATGAAGTCACGCGAATCTATGTCGGCCCAAATTTCATCGTCAGGGAGAAACTCTTTGTTCCTCTGAATACCGCTGGTGCGGTAATCAGCTATCTGGTTCAAAGCCAGGCCCCGGTCGACATCATCGTGCATTTTGTTCCTGTTTTGAACTTGATGTGGCCGGCCGCCCTCGGAGGACAAGATGTTGGCTGGAACGAGGCTGCCTCAGGATACTCACTGACGGAGCAGACGCATCGATTTTCCGCAGTGGTCGGCTCGACAGCGATTGTGGCGCATGACGAAATATTCAACCGTCCTAGTTCGTCGGCGAATCCTGCTGAGCTTGCCTTTACCGTTCGACCAGCTGGCAGCGGCAGAATACGAACAGCTTCAGTGGTAGCTGCGGCGGGAGATGGCAGCGCGAATAGCCTGACACCCCTGGTGGCAATGCTGACGAACACCCAGGCGAGAATGCAAAAAGAAGCCATCCAGCATTATGTCGATTTGCGCGCAAACGCACTTCAGATTGAAACGCCGGATGCGAATCTCAATCAGGACCTGGGGTGGTCGGAGGTCGGGCTGGATCAGGCGTGGGTTTGCAATCCTTACCTCGGCTGTGGACTCGTGGCAGGATATGGGCCATCGCGTGGAGCGCGGCGACCGCAGTATGCCTGGTTCTTCGCGGGCGATGCCATGGTTACCGTTCAAGCTTTGCTGAGCGCGGGTGAGTACGATCGGGCACGCGCGGCATTGGACTTCATCGCGAAGTATCAAGATCAGAAAACGGGAATGATCTGGCATGAGATGTCGCAAAGTGCTGGCCTGATCGACTGGGATGGGAAATATCCCTACATGTTTGTGCATGTGGACATCAGTTTCCAATATCTGAATACGGTTGCGGAATATGTTTCGACGAGTGGAGACAAAAAGTTCTTACAGGATCACTGGAACTCCGTGCAGGCTGCTTACCGATACTGCGAATCACTGATTAATCCGCAGGATGGACTTCCGCGTATCCCTGCTGGCAAAGAGGGTGGCGATGAGCAGGACCGCATGAGCGATGAGCTTACTCTGTCTGCCAGCTGGATTGAGGCATCGAAGTCTTTCTCTGAAATGGCGAAGTTGATGGGGGATGCAAGTGGCACGGCAGAGGCGAACAAAACCAGCGAACAGGCTCGCGTGTCTGCGGCGAAACGATATTGGGACCCAGAACAAAAGTTCTGGATTGATGGATTTTCCGCGTCAGGCAAGGAGATTCTCAATCGTAGCGCGAGCGGCGATGTCGTGATCGATCAGCATCTTTTCAGCGCCCCGCAGGAACAGGGTTTGCTAGATGAGTTAGCTTCGCCGAATTTTCAAACAGACTGGGGAACGCGCAGTACATCGACGGCTTCGAAGGCATTCGATCCAGATTCTTATGCGAAAGGCAGCGTATGGGCGGTGGGTACGGCTGCTTCCGCGTCGGCATTCTGGGACGGCCATCGGCCCGCCACAGCCTATGCAATCTGGAGTGGGTTGATCCCCTGGAACTCGCTCGATTCCTTAGGTCACATGGATGAAGTGCTGGCCGGCGACTACTATCACGAGCAGACGGAATCAGTGCCGGAACAGACCTGGTCGTCTGCGTCGTTCTTCCATGCAGCCGTACGCGGGCTTCTAGGACTGGAGGTTGAAGGCGTGAAAGGCGAAATTGAGTTCGCTCCCCATGTACCGGCTGACTGGAATACTGTTGCTGTGCGAAATATTCAGCTAGCGAACAACAGGATCGATGTCGTCTTGAAACGCACGAGTGCGGGCTCGACGCTGGAAGTCACGAACGGCGGCAATTCCGCTCATCTGATCTACAGCCCGGAAATTCCATTGGGGTCAAAGCTGCAGGGCGCCCGCTGGAATGGAAAGCCGATTCACGCGTGCCTCGAGGAGCATGATCAGGATTCGCACGCGACTGTCGAAGTTGAGTTGCCGCACGGGACGTCGCGATTGACTCTGGAATATTCGGGTGGAGTATCGCTGGTGCTGCCTAAGGTGAAGCCGCTCCTCGGCGATCCCAGCCGCGCGATGAAATTAATTCAAGTGAGGTTGAACGGCTCGACATATACCGTCGACGCACAGGTGGGGACTTCGCAGAACTCCAACTTCGAATTGCGAACTAATCGGAAGATTATTGCCGTCCATGGCGCATCATGGAAGTTGGTGGCGACCGGTAGATATGTTCTGACTGTGGCGTCGGCCGGAACGTCGCAAGACTACCACAAGGTACACGTTGTAGTCGACTTTGCACCGTCGCGTTAGTCGTGGGTGACGCCTATACAATCGTGACACAGCGACGACTTATCGTGGGATCGCTTGGACTGTCGGAGGCAGTTGCCACTGCCTCCAATCAATACCGGTGTGACCGGGCGCACAAATTTTTTATCAAATAGATTTCCGCGCCTAACGCATTCATGAGAAATGGAGTTGGCGCGACTCCTTTTCTGGAAGCGTAGTCTGTATTTTTGGATCGTATACGTTTTGGCCGAACTTGCGTTGATGCGACGCGGGGGAGTTATGATAATGGCTCCGATGCCGCACCATTTGCTCTTCGGAACTTATCATTGCTGTGACTGAGGAATCCAATGTTAGTGGAGCAATTGAGAAGCGAGGTACTTCGCGCTAATCAGGAAATCGTGCGCCAAGGGCTTGTGGTTTCGACGTTCGGCAATGTTAGTGGAATCGCGCGTGAACAAGGGCTTGTCGTCATCAAACCCAGCGGTGTCGCGTACGAAGCCCTTACCCCGGAAGCAATGGTCGTTACCGACATGGAAGGTAAAATCGTCGATGGCAAATTGAAGCCCTCCTCTGATCTGGCGACCCACCTCCTGCTATATCGAAAATTTCATGAGATCGGCGGAGTGGTTCACACGCATTCCGAGTATGCAACCGCATGGGCACAGGCGAGAAAACCCATTCCCTGCTATGGAACGACGCACGCAGATTATTTTCATGGCCCCGTGCCGGTAACGGAAATGTTGCGCGCGGAAGAGGTCGGAGAAGACTATGTGCACAACACCGGCGAGGTGATTTTGCGATGTTTCGAAGGTCTCGATCCCATGTCGATACCGGGCGTACTGGTGGCTGGGCATGCGCCATTTTGTTGGGGAAAGACAATCGATGACGCTGTCCACCATGCGGTTGCGCTGGAGTATGTGGCGCGTCTGGCGCTGCATACGGAATTGCTGGCGGGGCCGTCCGATGGAATTCCGAGGCACCTGATGGACAGACACCACATGCGAAAACACGGAGCCAATGCTACCTATGGGCAGTCGATGGAGAGTGTACGCGGGCACGAGGTATAGCGCGGCATGATCTTGGTGGGAAACGCAGGCCTGACCGCAAAATTGTCTCTGGCTGCTTTCTTCGAAGCTCCGCTGTTACATGGGCAGCTGGCCCACCTCACTCCACTGGACGTGGCGATCATCGCGATTTATTTTGCGATGGTGTTGTTTATTGGCTTTTATCTTCGCCAGGCGAGCAACACCAGCGAGCAGTTTTTTCTGGCCGGGCGAGAGATGACTGCCTGGATTGCGGGACTTAGCTTTGTGAGCGCGAATATGGGCTCGCTGGAATTGATGGGATGGGCCGGGTCGGCCTATCAGTACGGCATTCTGGCCACTCACTGGTATTGGATTGGCGCCATTCCGGCCATGCTATTTCTTGGCCTGGTAATGATGCCGTTTTATTACGTCTGCAAAACCCACTCCGTACCCGGATATTTGAAGTTGCGCTTTGGTGAGTCGAGCCGCATCCTCGCTGCCTTCTCTTTTGCGATTGAAATGATCCTGATGAGCGGGGTCAACATGTTCTCGATGGCAGTGGTGATGAAGGTGGTGCTGGGCTGGAATATCACCTTCAGCATTCTGATGTCATCGCTGGCAGTGGCTGTGTATGTCGGATTGGGAGGCCTGCGTTCCGCCATCTACAACGAGGTGCTGCAGTTTGTGTTGATCTGGGCAGGCGCGCTGCTGGTGCCTATTCTTGGCCTGATCGAGGCGGGGGGCTGGCACAAGATGGTCGCGAAGATTGCCAGTAATTACAGGGGTCAGGACTATGTGCACCTGTGGCGTGACACGGCCCACTTTAGTACAAATCCCATGGGAGTGCATTGGACAGGCATTGTCTTTGGCTTGGGATTTGTGATTTCGTTCGGCTACTGGACGACGGACTTTCTGGTGGTGCAGCGCGTGTTGGCGGCGCGAAATCTGCGGGCAGCGCAGATGGCGCCAATCATCGGGTCGTTTTTCAAGATGGCAGTTCCGTTCATTGTCATCCTGCCGGGATTGCTGGGACTGGTGGTACTGCAGAATCCCAACGGTACTTTGATGCACCTGGTTGGACAAAATCATGTGAGTGCGGCGAATCCGCACAGTTTTAACGAAGTATTGCCACTGATGATGGTTCGCTACCTGGGGCCGGGGTTGCTGGGTTTAGGCATTACCGCGCTGATGGCTGGATTCATGAGTGGCATGGCTGGCAACGTCAGCGCGTTTGCGACGGTCTGGACGTATGACATCTATCAGCCGCTGATTCGCAAGCGCGCAACCGATAACCATTATGTCGCTGTCGGCCGCTGGGCCACGGTCCTGGGTGTTGTGGTATCGATCGGCGCCGCCTACCTCGTAATGCATGCCGCAGGCATCATGGATTATGTGCAGGCGCTCTTCAGTTTTTTCATTGCGCCGCTGCTGGGGGCCATTCTGCTCGGCATGTTCTGGAAGCGTGCCACGGCTGCCGGCGGCTTTTGGGGATTGCTGCTTGGCATATTAAGTTCCGTCAGCCTGTTTGTTTGGGTGCGGGTGGATCCGTCGGCCTTATCCATGGTGGCCATTTCTCCCGATGCGAAAAGCATGGCCGAAAATCTCTATCGCGCGCTGTGGAGCTTTTTAATTTCCATTGCTGTGACGATCGTTGTCAGCCTGTTTACGCAGCCCAGACCGATTGCGGAACTGGATGGGTTGGTCTATGGGGTGACCAAATTGCCGTTTCAGGAGCCAGTACCGTTTTATTGCAACCAGTGGTTCTGGGCGGTCGTCGTTGTGTTTGTGTTCGCCGGATTGAATATCCTGTTCTGGTAGGCAGCACGATCATAGGAGTTGGGATGCGCAGTCTTCGGGTTCCGCGAAATATTCCGATCTGGTTCTTCGTCGGCGTCTTGCTGACTATCTATGGCGCGCTGATTGGAGGTCATGGTGTCTACGCATGGATGACCCACGAGAAAAGTGCGATCGTGTTAGCGAGTCTGCATGCGGCGGTGTGGTGGGGAGGAATGATTTTCATCTTAGGCGTGGCCTACTGCGCGAAGTTTTTTCCCAGACAATAACAAAGCTTTCAGCTTCCACTCGGCTGAAATACGAATCTGTGTTACCTGGAAGATGAGCAATGGCGATTGTTGCAGGTGTAGATTTTGGAACGTTGAGTGTGCGGGTCTCGATTTTCGACAGCGAGCGCGGAGAAGGCAGGCCTGCTCGCCTGGCGACGGCAACGGTCGAGTATCCGCTACACCGCAAGCGAGAAGATCCGGAGTACGCGACTCAATCCCACGCGGACCAGATGCAATCGCTGATTCAGGCCTGTCATCAGGCAATCGCGTCGGCGGAGATTTCGGGGACATCGATCGCGGCCATTGCGCTCGATACGACCGGGTCGAGTGTGGTTCCAGTGGACGCCCGGATGCAGCCGCTTGGCGAGTATTACCTGTGGTGCGATCATCGTGCCAAATCCGAAGCTCAGGAAATTACCGCGCTGGCGCATCAGCAGCATCTGGCGGCAATCGAGTGGTGCGGCGGCGTGTATTCGCACGAGTGGGGATTTGCCAAGGTGCTGCATTGGCTGCGCCACAATCCTGACAAGCGCGCGGAATTTGCCAGCGCCTTCGAGCATTGCGATATGGTGGCAGCCACGCTGGCGGGTGTGACTGATCCCACAAAAGTAGTTCGCAGCGTTTGCGCGTTGGGCCACAAGTGGATGTGGAACGAGCGCTGGGGCGGATTCCCGTCGCAGGAATTTCTCTCTTCGGTAGATCCGTTGCTCGACGGAGTTCGGGAAAAATTGCAGAGTCCCGTAAAAACCTCGGATCATCTGGCGGGACATCTAAGTCAGCAATGGGCGGAGTTGCTGGGGCTCAAGGCGGACATTCCTATTCCTGTTGGTGCATTCGACGCGCATTGGGATGCTGTGGGCGCGGGGATTCGCGAAGGCGATGTTGTTAATGTGATTGGCACCTCCACCTGCATCATCGCGATCTCGCGGGAGACCACCTTAGTTCCAGGCGTGTGCGGTATCGTTCCGGGAAGCGTTCATCCGTCGTTCACAGGATTGGAGGCTGGACTTTCTGCGACCGGCGACATTTTCGATGCGATCGCACGGCGTGCAGGAACCAGCGTGAAGGAGCTATCACAAGGCCTGGAGAAATATCGCGCCGGACAGACCGGTTTGCTCCGACTGAGCTGGGACAATGGCGATAGAACGGTCCTGGTGAATGCGGAGTTGGGCGGCGTCACGCTGGGTTGGAATCTACTGCACACCGCGCAGGACGAATTGTTCGCGGCCATTGAAGGCACCGCTTTCCACACCCGTATCATTCTGGATCGTATGGCAGAGAACGGCGTGCGGATCGACCGCGTCATCAATGCCGGTGGAGTTCCGCAAAATAATGCGGTTTTAAACCAGGTGTATGCCGATGTTTTGGGCAAGCCTGTGCTGGTGCCGGATGGCGTGCCGACGAGTCTGGGCTCAGGCATTATGGCGTTCCTTGCCGCAGGCGCCTACCCTTCGCTTGAAGCGGCGCAGGATGCGTTGTGCTTGCCGCACAAAACCTATCAGCCGGAACCGAAAACTGTCGCCATCTACGAAAAAGTTTACCCGTTGTATCGCGATGTTTATTTTGCGCTCGGGCAGCGAGATGTTGCCGCTGTGCCACTTGGAAGGGTTTTACCGCAGTTGAGAAAGATCGCAGCTCAATCGTTGGAGTAAGAATATCGCGCCCAATCAGGACGAGCGTTGAGACGCCGGCCAAGTCGCTGATTAAATTGCACCGGCAGCGGAGGCTTCAGCAATTTGCTGGCGAGAGTATCCCAGGCTTGCCAGTAACTCGTCTGTGTGTTCACCCAGCAACGGCGGGGGAAGTCGATAGGAAACCGGAGTCGCGGAAAGTCGGACAGGATTGGCGATGCTTTTTGCAGCTCGCAATTCTGGATGTTCAAAATCGACAATTAGCTTTCTTTCCAAAACCTGCCGATCGCAGAAAGTCTCATCGACATTCTTGACCATGGCTGCTGGAATTCCCGCTTCCACCAGGCGATCGACCCATTCTTGCGCCGGTCGGGCAATCAAAAGCCGCTGCAGCAGGTGGATTAGTTTCGTGCGGTGTTCAATGCGAAGCTGGTTAGAACCATAATGTGGATCGCGGCCGATACTTTCCTCAACGCCAAGAATTTTTGTGAACTTGAGCCAGAGTGGTTCAGTCCCGATGCCTACGACGAGGTGGCGGTGATCGGCACCTCGGAATAACTGATAAGGAACAATGCTGGGGTGAGCATTCCCCCAGCGCTGCGGCAGTGTGCCGGCATTCAGGAAATTGCTGCCGATGTTGGCCAGCAGGGTAAGCTGCGAATCGAAGAGCGCCATGTCGAGAAACTGACCCCGTCCCGATTTTTCGCGCGCGAATAGCGCAGCAAGAATTCCAAGCGCGGAATACAAGCCGCATATCAGGTCTGCCAGGGCGACGGGGTAACGAATCGGCTCACCTTCGGGTTCGCCGGTAAAGCTCATGATTCCGCTTTCTGCCTGGGCAATGATGTCGTAACCTGCGAGGCCGGCCTTAGGCCCGACCAGGCCATATCCTGAAATCGCGCAGTAGATAAGTTGCGGGAATTTTGCGGCTAGCGTTTCGGGATCGAGCGACAGCCGCTCCAGCGATTCGGGTTTTGGCTGATTGGTCAGGAAGACATCCGCCGTTTGCAGCAGACGCTGCATCACATCGCGACCAAAGGGCTGGTCGAGATCGAGAGTGAGTGACCGTTTGTTACGATTCGCCGCCAAAAAGTAGGCAGACTGTGGGCCGCAGAAAGGAGGACCCCAGTGCCGAGATTGGTCGCCCACTTTCTTCCGCTCTACCTTGATGACATCCGCGCCAAAGTCTCCGAGCATCATGGCGCAATAGGGGCCAGCTAGTGCCTCGGTGGCTTCGACGACACGAATCGACTCTAGAACGGGCTGCATCATGGTTGAGTGTATAGCAGCGCATGCGTGCATCCAGTGCGATCGTTACACCTCAGGAAGTTGGCGCAGCGGATTCCTCATCGTTGACAGTAGGAAGTGAATGAACTACAAAAAAGAGTGTTGGTTAGGTGAAGGAGTTCACCTTTAACCGCTGTCCAATCCAATAGGCCGGACAGATGATAACTCCTGACAGGGAAGCCTGTTGCGGAGTTATGTCCCGGCGTGATCCCTGCATTTACAAGTGAATTGGAGTTCATGGATCCATGGAACACGCTTGGGATTACTCTCGCTATCCGGTGACCAGGAGAAAGCCTCGACAATTAAATGAGCCGCAGCAGCGCCACCTGAGAGTGTCTTGTCAATATGTCGATAGGCTGCTGGGTGAAATCGAGAGCGTCCTGCATGCCGCAGCATCGAAGTCTCCGTTTTCCCGGTATGTTGCGCACATCTCACCTGTGCAGTCGGGTGTGATCGAAGACCACATACGCCGCATGCGCTCGCAGTTGATTCGCACGCTCGCATGGCAGCAAATGGAACCCCAGCCGGCGGAAATTCCGGCTAGACGAGCGATTCATACCGATCATTGCTTCATCGAGATTGCAATTGAGGAGATGAGACCGAGTTACATGCTGGATACGGCGCCGTGCCCGACGAAGCAGTAAAGGAACTCAACGGAGCGATTGAGGAGCTGCGCACGTTAGTAGAAGACATGCAGCGATACATGCGCGAGGAATTCAGAGTCGACAGTCATGCACGCAGAAGTTAAGGAAATGAACCAGTCTGGAAATTCGGATTCGGCAGATCGCCAGAAAATGTAACGCAGCGATGGGGGTGAATTTGTTGAAATATTTTTATATCGCGATTGGCGGAGCGCTTGGCGCTATTGCGCGGTTCTGGGTTGACTCCGTGGCTGCCAACCGACTGGGGGCGAGATTCCCTTACGGAACATTGATCATCAATCTTTCCGCATGTTTGCTGATCGGGTTCTCGCTCACGTTTCTCACGCGTCGAACGGGTTGGAATCCAGCATGGAGATTTCTGGTGCCCATCGGTTTCCTTGGGGCATACAGCACCTTTTCTTCCTATGAGTGGGAGATATTCGCCACGATCCGCGGCGGAGACTTTACTGTGGCGGCCCTGTATGCCTTCCTCAGCCTCTTTCTAGGTCTTGTGGCCGTTTGGTTTGGCGTTTTTCTAGCCGAAGTCATTTCATGAGAAGTGGTGAATGATTGTCGGCCAACCTTTGAATCATGAGCACACAAGTCACACTGGGTTTGTGCAAGCGATAGAATTGCAGCGACCGGCAAAGAGATAGAGGAGGATACATGTTGCAGGCTGGCAAGGCGGTCAAAGTTACCATCTATCTGAGCGAAGGCGCTACGTACCATGGTGCGGCGACTTATTCCGCCATCATCGATTTCCTTTTCTATCGAGGAGTCTCCGGTGCAACCGTGCTGAAAGGCGTGGCTGGATTCGGCGGGGATCATCACATCCATTCCTCCAACTTCGTAGAGATTTCTGATCACCTGCCGATGAAAATTGAATTCATCGAGTCCAGAGAAAAGGTGGACGAACTGCTGGGCAAGCTGGAGCAAATGGTTGGCGGTGGCATCATTGAAGTGCAGGAGACTACCGTCGCCAAAGCAGCAGAGAGTTCAAAAAAGAAGAGAGCTCCAGCGTCGCCGCTGAAGATGGAGGGGCGAGCCCGATTGATGCGCATCTATATTGGCGAGTCGGACCGCTGGAAGGATGTTCCACTGTACAAGGCTCTGGTAGAGGCGATGCGAGCCAATGATATCGCGGGGGTCACGGTTTATCGTGGCATTCTTGGATACGGAGCGCATCGCAGAATCCACAAGGATAAGCCGCTTCACCTATCCCATGACAGCTCCATTATGCTGTCGGTTGTCGATACAGACGAAAAGCTTCAGGCCTTTCTACCGCGGGTGGAGCAAATGGTTGAAGAGGGTCTGGTCGTCCTCTCGGACGTCGATGTCATCAAGTACTCCTATCGTGGGGCAGCCGCGACATAAAGCTCACGGTTGATTAGTCGGGCAGGGAAGCAGGCCATCGGCAGTGGGGAGCAAGGCAATGAAAGAAGAGTTTCAAGCGCGGATGCTGCGCATTCATTTCGGCGAAGCCGATACATGGCAAGGCAAGCCACTGCACGAGGCGATCTTCGCGAAATGTCAGGAGCTTGAGATCGCCGGAGTCACGATCTATCGCGGCATCGAGGGATATGGCACAAGTACCCGGATTCACTATGCCAGTCGCTGGAGCCTCTCCAAGGACGCTCCGATGATGGTGAGCATCATCGATACCGTGGAGCAAATCCGCATGCTGATTCCTCATCTGGATGCGATGGTGCACGAGGGATTGATGGCGAGCTCTCCGGTCGATGTCATTCGGTATTCGCGCGAGCCAGCCGGCACAGTTTAACGGTGGTCGGCGGCAATTCAATCGCATTCCACGGTGGTTTCCGTGTCCAGTTGTGGCAATATGATGGCCGAATCGCGTAGCAAGCGGACCCCTTCTACATGGACGAAATGTTGGGCTGCGGCCTGGCCAAGGCCCCACTGAGCGCGCGCCACCTCGTTTGATAGACCTCGAGATAAGAGTGCATGTGCACGATGCGGAGTCGGTTTGGGTGCACGGTGGTACACTGGCACGTCGCAACGAGCGC
>JAZKAG010000040.1:9300-9932 GCA_040389265.1 Acidobacteriota bacterium | reverse complement strand
ATCAGTTCCCCTCGCAATATCACGGCGACATCTTCGCAGCCGAGCACGGCTCCTGGAACAAGTGGACCCGTGCTGGTTATGAAGTAATCCGGGTTCCGCTGCACCAGACAGGGCACGCCACTGGAGAATACGAAGATTTCCTGACGAACTTCGTGCTTCCGGATGGAAATGCCTGGGGACGCCCTGTCGGTGTCGCCGTTGCGCCAGACGGATCTCTTATGGTCACCGATGATGGATCCAATTCCATCTGGCGAGTGACCTACACGGGCAAGGAATAACCTCTGGAATACCCGACCTGAGAAAGAAAACCACGCGCCGCCGGACCGCTTCGAATCTGATTCGCGTCCGGCGGCAATTTTCTTGCCCCACTTTTCTCTCCCTCAGTCGACCCCTCTTAAGACCATTGGAAGTTTCTAAATTTCCATTAGAATGCCTACAAGCGTCCCGCCCCTGGGTGTGCTGAACTTTTTCAGGAGGATTTCTGCGATGAAGCCAGTTCTTTTCCGTGGTGCCAGCGTGTGGGATGGCAGCGGCGCGTCTGCCTTTCCAGCCGATGTCCTGGTCGAGGGCGAGCGGATTAAAAGCATCGCGCGCGCACCGGAAAAACTCAGCGCAGATGGAGCCACAGTCAT
>JAZKAG010000040.1:3570-9290 GCA_040389265.1 Acidobacteriota bacterium | reverse complement strand
TGCCCACATTTCCTTTGGCGGCGCTGTCAACGATTCCGACCTGGGCAACATCCCTCCTGAAGAGCATGTTTTACTGACAGTGCGCAATGCCAAGACGCTGCTCGACCATGGTTTTACCAGCGCGTACAGCGCAGCGACGTCGAAGCTTCGCCTGGATGTGGTGATTCGAAATGCGGTCAACGCTGGAGAATTTCCTGGACCACGTATCCGCGCCGCCAGCCCGGAAATCACGGTGACCGGAGGCCTGGGCGATGAACGCAAAGCGCACATGTACTACGAGAGCTTCGGATTGATTGCCGACGGCCCCGAGGAAATTCGCAAAGCCGTGCGCCTGTGCTGCCGCGAAGGCGTCGACAACGTCAAGCTGAACATCTCCGGCGACGACCTGAGTCCCGCAGCCCACGGCGGCCTGACCGTAATGCGGGAAGACGAGATCCAACTCGCCGTCAGCGTGGCGCGCGACTTCGGCAAGAAAGTCAATTGCCATGCGCGCGCAGCAGAGTCGGTCAAGCGCGCCGTTCGCTGCGGCATCGATGTCATCTACCACTGCGAGTCAGCGGATGAAGAAGCCCTGGACATGCTGGAATCCGTCAAGGATAAGATTTTTGTCGGGCCGGCCATCGGTATCATTTACAGCACGCTATACGAGGGCGAACCCTTCGGATTCATGCGGGACTCGAAGGTCGGACGCATGATGCAGCGCACCATCGATTCCACCGCCGCCGTCTATACCGAACTTCGCAAACGCGGCGTACGCATCCTGATCGGTGGCGATTATGGATTCGCCCAATCGCCGCAAGGCGACAACGCCCGCGACCTGAAACATTTTGTCGACCTGCTTGGCTTTTCTCCCAACGAAGCGCTGCAGTGCGGTACCCGCGTCGGTGGCCAGGTCATGGGAATGGGCAACGAACTTGGCCAAATCAAGGAAGGCTACATCGCCGATCTGCTTCTGGTTGACGGCGATCCGCTGAAAGATTTGGACCTGGTCGTGCGCCAGAAAAATCTGCACGTAATCATGAAGGAAGGATCGCTGTACAAGAATTCTTCGGCCACCGCACCGTCAAATGTTGTCTGACGAAAGCAAGCGCCGGTGCGCTTTTCCCTCCGCCCTTCCCAATGAGCAGCAGATTTTCACGCGCATAAAGAAAGGCCGTCGCGGGTAACTCCTCGCAACGGCCTGAATGTTTCAAACTTTCAAGAGGCATCTACAAATCTACAAGGGCTACACTGGGTTGTC
Organism: Acidobacteriota bacterium; assembly: GCA_040389265.1. Lineage (GTDB taxonomy): Bacteria > Acidobacteriota > Terriglobia > Terriglobales > Acidobacteriaceae > JAKAAZ01. The sequence continues at coordinate 8,050 of JAZKAG010000040.1, read as the reverse complement.
TTGTATCCTACGATGGATGTCAGACTCAACCTTTCGATGGATACAGGTTTGAGTACACCTCTTCCAGTCCGCGCTGCACGGGGCTACTCGACGCACCGGATAGTTCCCAAATGCGATGACAGATCTGTTCCTTGCCGGCTCCAGGCTCGACGCCTTCCATGGGTGATGTTCTTCTTGCTCGTCTTCTCGATTCCCCACGCGCAAGCCCTGAATCCTGATCGCAAGTTGAACCAGTACGGTTTTCAAACCTGGCAGACTGATAACGGTCTGCCGCAAAATTCTGTGCGGGCCATTTTGCAGACTCGCGATGGGTACCTGTGGTTCGCAACCCGGGAAGGTCTAGCTCGATTCGACGGAATCGACTTCGCCGTATACAACCGCAGAAATACTCCCGGCCTGCTGAGCAACGACATTCGTGGGCTGCTGGAAGATCATGATGGAAACTTATGGATCAGCACTGCGAGTGGACTCACCCGTCTGCGCGACGGCCATTTCACCTCCTTCACCGTAACCCAGGGCTTGCCGGATAACAGCATTTGGAGCGTGTTTCAAGACGCACGCGGCGGCATGTGGGCCATCACCGCCGGAGGGCTCGCGCACTTCAGCCGAGATCACTTTGTTCCCTATACAACCCAGGAAGGACTCTCCAGCAACACTATCAGCGCCGTTACAGACGGGCCAAATAACAGCTTGTGGGTGGCCACGGATAGCGGGCTGGATCAGATTGTGCGCGGCCAAGTAGAAAAACCTTTCGCCGGCTCGCCATTAGGAATCGAAACCATCCGCACCATTGCAACTGACTCGTCCGGAACCCTGTGGGCGGGTACTCAAAGCGGTGTGCAGCAGTTTTCCAGAGGTACCCTCCGCACGTACGGCGTTGCGAATGGACTCCCCGATAGCGAGGTCGATGTGCTGCTGGCGGGTAAAACCGGCGCCATCTGGATTGGTACCCCGGCCGGTTTAGCGACCATTCAGAATGGAAAACTGACGGCGTACACCACCGCGAACGGCTTGCCGGGAAATCAGATCCAGGCACTCTACCTAGATCGGGAAGACACCTTGTGGATTGGGACCAATCACGGCCTTGCCCGCATGCGTGACGGAGTCATCAGCGCCTTTCCATCGAAGCAGGGACTCGGGGAGAACCTCATTCTTGCGATCGATGAAGATCGCGAAGGCTCTTTGTGGGTCGGCACAGAATCGGCTGGAGTCGCGCTGCTGAAAGATCAGAAATTCATGACCCTGACAGATAGCGAGGGCCTCTCCGACAATCTGGTCAGCTCCGTTTTACAGGCACGCGACGGCAGCATGTGGGTTGGCACCGATGGCGGAGGAGTCAACCGCTACGACGATGGCCACGTTTCCGTTTTCACCGAGAAGGATGGCTTGACGAGTGCAACCATTCTCTCGCTCGCGTCCGACTCTAACGGAGATCTGTGGGTTGGAACACCGGATGGACTGAATCAGATGCAGCACGGCCGCTTCACCGCAGCCCAGGCAACAGATCAGCTCCCGGATGATTTCGTTCGCTCTCTTTTGTCGGACTCCGACGGGTCGTTGTGGGTTGGCACGCGGCATGGACTGGCTCAATTCAATGGCAGCCAGGTTACGACCTATAGCCAGGCCGATGGTCTCGCCAATGATTTCGTTGGCTCGCTGACCAGCGGAGGCGACGGCAGCCTGTGGATCGGCACACTGCACGGACTCAGCCATTTCGCGCATGGAAGATTTATGAACTACGGCAAGAGCGATGGCCTCTCCAGCGACGTCATCACGGCGCTCATGATGGATTCGCAACATCATCTCTGGATCGGGACCAATGGTGAAGGTCTCAACCTTCTGACGAGCGCGGATGGGAAGACGCGTATCCATTCGTTTTCCGCAAACCTGGGACTGCCCGATGTGATCGACGGAATCCTGGAAGATCAAAGTGGCGCACTCTGGATCAGCTCGAACACAGGGATCTATCGGGTGCGTATTACGGACTTGATAAATGTAGCTGCGGGCCGAACCCAGTCGCTTGCGATCAACTCGTATGGTACGGCGGACGGGATGAAGATTCGCGAATGCAGTGGGATCGGCCATCCTTCCTCATGGAAAGCGAAGGATGGCACCTTGTGGTTCTCCACGCTAAAGGGCGTCGCGTGGATTGATCCGGCAAACTTGCAACAGAACAGGGTCGCGCCTCTGGTGGCCATCGAACAGGTTTCCATCGATGAGAAGAATCTGCCGCTGAATAAAAGCGTCACCCTCGGGCCCGGGCACTCGCGAATTGCATTTCATTATGCGGGCCTCAGCTATGTCGCGCCGCAGAAGGTGCACTACAAATACCGGCTCACTGGGTTTGATCGCAATTGGATCGATGCCGGAAGCCGCCGCGTTGCCTACTACACAAATATTCCGCCCGGAGTGTATCGCTTCGAAGTGCTGGCGGCCAACAATGACGGCGTGTGGAGCTCCCGGCCGGCGACCTTCAGCATCCAGCTGCAACCATATTTCACGCAGACCTATTGGTTCTACCTGATTTGCGCGGCTCTAATTCTTCTGTTGGTTTGGTTCATCTATCGCTGGCGAGTCCATCAGGTGGAGTCGCGTTTTCGCGCCGTACTGGCCGAGCGTACCCGCATCGCCCGTGAAATTCACGACACGCTCGCCCAGGGTTTTGTGGGCATCTCAGTACAGCTGGAGTTGGCCGCGCAAATGTTGACCACTTCTCCCCACGCGGTGCGCGATCAGCTCAACCAAACTCGACAATTGGTCCGCGACAGCCTTGCCGAAGCGCGAAGTTCTATCTGGAACCTGAGATCGAATGAGCCCGGCAACGTCGATTTTGCTTCCCGATTTTCCAATGCGATTCGCGCCCGCACCGCAGGCAGACCCCTCGAAACGAATATCCAGTTCACCGGAACCTATCGGTCGCTGCCGCCGAATGTTGAGTCCGAACTGCTGAAGATTGCGCTGGAAGCAGTGGCGAATGTCCTGCAGCACGCCGAAGCCACTCACCTCGACATCCAGCTTCAATATGAAGCCAAACGCCTGCGAATGCAGATTCAGGACAACGGTGTCGGTCTCTCTAGCGACATCGCCGACGGGACTCCAGCAGGTCATTTTGGATTGATTGGGATGCGTGAACGAACGGAGGCCATCGGGGGAACCTTCACCCTGAGCAGCGTTCCCGCCGAGGGAACCAAAATTACAGTGGAGCTGCCGCTCAATTAGCATAGGGAATGCAACCGTAGACCGCTTCAATGGACCAGACCTTGAGACAGCGTGACTCCAATGCCTGACGACATCAAAATTATGGTGGTAGAGGATCACCACGTCGTGAGACAAGGCTTGGTCGCGTTGATCAACGGCGTTCCCGGAATGCAGGTTGTGGCCGAGACCGCCGACGGCGGAGCGGCGCTGTCGCTGTTTCGCCAGCATGTCCCCGATGTCGTGTTGATGGATTTACGCTTGCCGGGGATGAGTGGCGTCGAGGCCATCACCCACATCCGCAGCCAATTTCCCCAGGCCCGCATTATCGTTTTGACGACCTACGACGGGGACGAAGATATTCATCGGGCGCTGGATGCCGGGGCGCGCGGCTACCTGCTGAAAGGAATGTCCGGCGACGAACTGATGGATGCGATTCGCGCGGTTCATTCGGGTCGCTCCAGAATCCCCGCGCAGGTAGCCGAGCGCCTGGCAGAGCGCATGGTGAGGCCGGCGCTAACCGACCGTGAGCTGGGTGTGCTCCGCGAAATTGTCTCCGGAAAGTCGAACAAGGAAATCGGCAAAGCATTAAAAATCTCCGAAGCGACAGTAAAAACCCACATCAACAGTATCCTTGGAAAGTTAGGCGTAACTGACCGCACCCAGGCAGTCACCGCCGCAATTCAACGCGGCATCGTTCACTTTTAGATCAAGCATCTGGCATTAGGAATTGAGTTCTCGCATGAAGCGTCGCACATCTGCAATTCTCTTTGCATCCGCCGTGGCCTTGTTTGGTACGCTGAACATTCTCGCGGCACAACCCTGGCGGGTCGCGACCCAACAGGAGCTGAACAGCTGGATTCCAGCTCGCGCACCCATCGTGAAAGAACGAATTGAAACAGAATCGCGCACCGAAACCGGCATCGTCGACAGCGCAGGAAAATATATTGCGGGCGCGGTTCTCATCACCTCCGGATACTCGGCAAACGGAAAGTATTCCATCTTCCTGGTCACACAGCTTCCGCTGAAGATCGGCACCGCTTCTCTGGAGCCCGGGCAATACATGTTCGGATGGCAGCGCGTGAACGATAGCTTAGAGGTACTGTTTTATGAGGCTGCCTCGGGTCGATTCCTCGGCAAAGTCACCGCCACACGCGATGACACTCACCGCAAAATCGAGTCCTTCCAGATTCTCCCGCCCAGCGATCATTCCCTGATGTTGATTGGCCGCTTCGGTTTCCATTACGAGCTGGCCAACTAGGTTCGACCTCCCTGCAGTTTGCGG
>JAZKAG010000040.1:0-3560 GCA_040389265.1 Acidobacteriota bacterium | reverse complement strand
CGCAGAACCCACGCGCTCCCGCTATGCGACTGTGATGGCGGCAACTTCGTAATCCGCAACGCTCGGGATCGTGAACTGCAGGGTATCCCCTTCAAGATGGAACGGCACGCTTCGCCCTGACTTCAGCAACTCCACTGACTTCACTCCTACACCTCGCGGCAACCGCATTCGCACCGTCTGCGGACCAATAGGAAAAGTTTCCTGCAGCCAGCAGTGTTGCGCATTGGGATTGGTGTAGTTCAGCACGTGGACGGCGTATCCGGGCGTCGTCTCCCAAGCCAGCGCCTCAATGAATCCCTCTCCTTGAATAGCGACGATCTGCTGATCTCCGGTAATCCACCGAATCGTATTGAGGAATAGACGCAACAGGTCCCCATGGCCTGTGAGCCAGTACGTGCGTTCAATATCTCCCGGAAAATACGCAATTCGGCTGGAGCCAACCTCGCGCAGCACAACCGCAGGCTCGTCCGTGTGCGAGATCGGCGGGTACGCCAGTTCCGGCGGATAACTGACGAAGCCGGGGACGACCGTAAGCAATGGCTTCGGCACCGGCTTCAGCGGAATGCGGTTCTGCGCGCCGGGTATCCAGTTGGTATTGGTGAAGCCATGCAGCAGCGGATGCTGGCTGGTGCCATTTGGATCTTCAATGCGCGCATAGTACGCATTGCCGTTGGTGCCGACGGCATCTCCCGCCTTGTGGATACCGAGCAAATCCGCCAATCCAAAATCGCCACGGGGCTTCAGATTTTCATCGTAGAGCGAGGTCTCAAAGCTGGCCATAATCGATCCGCCGGAGTGAACGTAGTCGCGAATCTGCTGGCATTGCCGGTCGCTCAGCATGGCGATGTTCGGCAGCACCAGCGCGCGATATTTGCTCAGGCGTTCGGCATCGAGCCGATCTTCATGCACAAAATCAAACGCGAAACGTCCCTGCAGCAGCGCATTGTAGAGACCTTGCGTGGTCTCGTGCATGTACGCGCGAGAGTGCGCCACAGGCGGCCCGGGATAGAGCAACTGCGTGCTCTGCCCCATTACAACTCCAATGTTGGCGATAGAACGCCGCGTGGTCAGGGCGGCGTCGTGCTTTGCGGTCCACTGAAAATAATCCGCGCCCACAGCCTGCCAACGGCGATCTTCCCCCAGCCCATCCTCTGAGCCCACGAAATGGTAGTAAGGGACCATGCCGCCGGCGAGAGTTTCATTCAGCCACATGGTGGCTTCCGCAGGAGTTTTCGAGCCGTTGCGCCAGGTCACAGCGCCGGTCGAATACGCGCCCGTAACATTGGCCGCAAATTTTCCGTCCAGCACCGCGTTGCACGCCCGGCCCTGCAAGGTGCATCCCCACACAGCCGCATCGTTGTAAGAGCGTCCCTGGTTGTCTGCCTGGAACCATACAGCCAGCTTGCCGAGTCGATCCATGTTCGGTCCGCAGCGGACATTGCCGCCAAGGTTGGCGAAGAAAAAATTGTCCGACTTTTTCTCCTTAGCAATGCCATCGTACTTTTCCCACAATTCAAAAACGCGATCGTTGAATACGGCCCAGTAGGCGGGTGTATTGGCGGGCGGCAACTTGCTGCAGATGGCGCAGTGGCAATCTGGAAGTTCGCCAATCGGCGGCCAGCCATTGGTGTAAAAACAGTCCACATCGTACAGCGAGTTCACCTCTCGCATGATCGCCGGAATGTAGTCGTCCATATAGCTCGTAAACATGCACGTTTGAAACAAGCGCGAATCCTGATCGCTGAACTGCACCGAACCGTCCTTATACCGCATGGCCCATTCCGGATGAGCCGCGAGCGCATCTCCCCAGTTCAGGTCGGGACTCATGCGGGCGACCACGCGCATGTTGCGTTTTTTTGCAGCGGCAACGCACTCCCCGAAAAAATCGCGCCCCTGCAGATATTTTCCATGGCGATGAAACGGTACCTTCGATGGATAGAACGCAAGAATCCCGGTGACGCTGATGAAAACGATATCGGCCTTCGCGGAGTGCCAGTAATCGGCCCACTCCTCCACGTTCATAACCGCTGGGTCATGCTCCGTCATGTTGCTCTGGCCCACGCGGCGAATTCTCTGCTGCCAGGGCAGCTGCGCAGCATCAATGGCAGCCAGCCGTTCCGGCAGCGGGACAAGCTTCGGCGTCGGGCCAGTCGCCGCTGCAACAACACTTTCTTCCGCAGCAAGCGTCGAACCAGGAGTGAGAGCGTGAAGCGCCGTCAGTGGAAGAGCGGCAGCGCCTGATTTCAGAAAGGTGCGGCGATTAAACATGGAAACCCCCATCGAATTGCCTGCGATAAAAGTGTACCGGCGAGGCCCTCGGAAGCCCAAGCTTGCAACTTTCAATTAGTCTGGAGACGGAAAGCTGAGACGCGGAACCATGTCGATAAATGATGAACCGCTCGATGAGAAAACAATCGAGAGACTCCGGCGCGAGGTAGACGACCACCTCTTTATCCCTCCGCCACCGCCTCGCTCCTGCAGACACCTGTTCGGCCGGCTTTGGTTTGCGGTGATTGCGATCATCGTTGTATTAACCGTAATTGCAGGGCTGATTCAGAAGTGGCTGTGGATGCGGCAACTTCATTACGCCGGCATCTTCTGGACATTGCTGTCTGTGGAGTGGGTCATGTTCGGCGTGGCGTTTGTCTGCGCATCCGGCTTTCTATGGCTGAACCTCCGTTTTGCCGCCAACACAATTCGAGCCTTGCACCGTAGCAATCAACTGGACCGGGTGGCCTTCGTCGACGCGCCCACCGGTCCCCGGAAAATCAGCCTCGACCTCAGCAACAGAATTCTCAGCGTTGCCATCGCAGCCGCAGCCGGCGTCCTCGGCCTCCTCTTCGCCCTGGGTGTGTCCTCGCAGTGGGACACCTATTTGCGCTTTCGTTATGGCGGACATTTTGGATTGCTGGATCCTCTCTTTCATATCGACCTGGGATTTTATCTTTTTCATCTTCCCTTCTATGAACTGTTGCAGGGAAGCCTTCTCTTTCTGACAATCATTTCTCTCGCCGTCGTGCTTCTCGCCTACGCTACATTTGGATTGCTGCAATTCAAGCCGGGTGGCAGGCTTTCCATTCGCATAAACATTGGCCAACATTTGTCCGTGCTTCTCTTTTTACTGGCTGCCATCCTCACGTGGGGCTTTTACCTCGACCGCTATGACCTCGTGTATTCCACATTGGGCGTTGTTCATGGGGCGGGATACACCACCGCTCACGTGAGCCTGACAATGCTGTGGGTCATGCTTGGCCTGTCGGCGGCGGCGGCCGTACTGCTCGCGATCAATTTCTTTCGGCCGCGTTTTAGAGTTGTGGTTTTTGGCGCCGTCCTCTACGCCATCGTGTACGTTGCAGGAATCATCGCGCTGCCGCAGCTGTTTCAAAAGTTCGTGGTGCAGCCCAGCGAACTCAGCATGGAACTGCCCTACCTGAAAAGTTATATTCAGTTCACGCGCAAGGCCTATGGACTGGACGCGATCCAGGAAACCTCCTACCCCGCGCTTCCCGATCTCACTCCCGATGTGATTGCGCGCAACCAGGACACTATCCAGAACATCC
>JAZKAG010000039.1:0-14392 GCA_040389265.1 Acidobacteriota bacterium | reverse complement strand
GGCCATTGCAATCTTCGCCGGGGTCAGTGCAGAACACTTCGACATGAACAATCCCGTGGGAACCAACGTTGGCTGGTATCTCACTTCGGATGTTCCGCTATGGGTTCGCACACTATTTTCGTCCGCTGACGTCTTCACTATATGGGTGGTGGTGCTGTTGACCCTTGGCTGTTCCACAATCGCCCGCGTGAAGCGGAGCAGCGCAGCCATCGCGATCATCGGTTGGTGGGTGCTGATCATTCTGGGCGGCACAATCATGGCCGCAATCCAGGGATAGAACTTTTCCTCATCACGGTGAACTCACGAAATGGAAGCAGTTGCAGTTCGCGCGGCCCGATGCGCATCCATCTCCACATCCTCGGTCCCTCTCCATATTGAGAGGGCTCGAATCCAATCCGAGCGTCGGGCCGATTGCATCGAACTTTCAAGTGATGGTGTACCCGAATGAGTGAGTGGGTCAGACTATGTGGTCGGCAGGACCTGCCGCCCGAATCTGAAGCTAAAGAATTTTCTGTTGAGGGTCACACCCTGTGTGTGGCCATGCTGAAGGGAATTCCGTTGGCGCTGAATAATGTCTGCCCGCATCGCGGCGGCCCGCTCGCCGAAGGCACTGTTGAACACGGAAAGATCGTCTGCCCCTGGCACCAGTGGGAATTCGATCTGGCCACCGGCCAGGCCACGCATTCGCCGGTCGCAAAAGCGACTCGCTATCCACTGCGTGTCCAGGGCGACGACGTCCTCGTAGAACTCTAGAAAATGCATCTCACTGGAAATGCCGCCGCGAATTCGGCTCCGATCACGGCTATTTGAATCCGGGTTGCAATCGTGAACAAGCCCTATGTCTTGCAGCGCGAGCAGTGGGTTCCCGCTTCACTCGACGAAGTCTTTCTCTTCTTTTCCGACGCCGCCAACCTTGAACGGCTCACTCCGCAATGGCTGCGCTTTCAAGTCATCACCCCTCAGCCCATGCAGGTGTTTCCCGGCACGTTGATTGACTATCGGATGCGCTGGCACGGCATTCCCATGCGCTGGCGAACCGAAATCACGGCCTGGCAGCCGCCGCATGTATTTGAAGACCTTCAGTTGCAAGGACCATATAAGTTGTGGCATCACACCCATCGTTTTACGGCCGTCGATGGCGGAACCCTGCTGCAAGATCGCGTGGAGTATGCGCTGCCGTTTGGCATTGTAGGTCGAATGGTGCACGCTTTTTCTGTGCGGCGCAATGTGGAAAGCATCTTTGCCTTCCGTCAGCGCAAGGTAGAAGAACTCTTCGGCTCCGACAAGGCTCGCCAGCCATAAATTGATCTCACGACGGCCGCTATTCCGCGGATTTCAATACGTTGGGACACTTCGCCTCGATCCATTGGCGATAAGACATTTTGTCGCGCCGCGGATTGAACGTCGCCCCCGGGCACACCGGACATCCCACCGCCTCGCGCAACTGGTCGCTCCATGAAAGATGTTTTTCGCGCTCGTCTGGATCCCATAAATCCTGCGTACTGTCTTCTGACGGAGCCAGCGAAACCGTGTAATTGGGGGTGATGCCCTGCGTCCAGTCGGCGGCAGGCTGCTCCGGCGCTTCCCCTCCCCGCACACTGTAGGAAGAAGTGCAGGCTACGGTTCCCCCTTTGCCATCGCTACAGGTTGCGGAGGCGCTGCGTTTGGGACTGCTGTGGGCGTTGCCCAGCGTCTGAGTCTTAGGCTGCGAACCAAAAACATCCGATCCCCCGCCGGAATCACCGCCGACGTTGGGCAGAGAAATCCCCACTTCCAAAATGGCATCCGCTTCTTTCGGGCTGGACACAATTGTCAGGCAGGTATCTTGATCCAGCCGCGCGCTCGCAGTATTCGTCATCACCGGCGTGCCGCCATCCACATACACCTTGCGTACCGGCTTTCCGCTGGCCGTGGTTATAGCTCTCTCCGCTTTTCTGGCGAAACCCGTAACGGGCAAGCAGCAGCAGATCAGAGTTCCGCACAGAACAAGCAGCACCGGCGACGTAATTTTTCCGCCGGTCCGCATGTTTCCTCGCGCATTCCGCTCCGCTGCCGTCATTGCCATCTCCTCCGGCTTAGCCGGGATTATTTTCCGAGCGCCGCCAGCGTTTTGTCCAGACTTGCAACGTTCTCCACATGCAGGCAGGTCCGCGTCGAATCCAGTGTCCGCATCAGGCCAGAGAGCACCTTGCCCGGACCCACTTCCACAAAGTGGGTCACATCGGCAGCCATCAATTGCCGTTCACACTCTACCCAGCGCACCGCGCCCGTCACCTGGCGAATCAGCGCATCACGCGCGGCATTACCGGTTGCCACCCAGGCCGCATCCACGTTTGTGACCACACTCAATTTCGGCTCATGAAAGGCTGTCGCCTCCAGATCTTTCGCCAGCCGATCCTGTGCCGGCTGCATCAATGCGCAATGGAACGGCGCACTCACCTTCAACGCAACCGTGCGCTTCGCGCCGCGCTCTTTACATTTTTCCGAAGCCAGTTCCACCGCCGCCGTCGCTCCTGAAATCACCGTCTGTTTGGGAGAATTCAAGTTCGCCGCGGAGACGACCCCGCCAGACTCCTTCGCCGCATCGGCACATGCTTCGATGACGCCTTCCGACTCCATGCCGAGAATTGCCGCCATCGCGCCCACGCCTTCCGGCACCGCTTCCTGCATGTACCGTCCGCGATTGCGCACGATCCGCACCGCATCCGCAAACGACAGCGTCCCAGCGGCCACCTGCGCGGAATATTCTCCCAACGAATGCCCGGCGGCGAAATGACTGCGCACCCCCCGCTCCGCCAGCACCCGCAACGCCGCAATCGACACCGTCAGAATTGCCGGCTGCGTATTCTCCGTCAGCCGCAACTCCTCTTCCGGCCCGTCGAAACACAGCCGCGATAGAGGAAATCCTAGCGCCTCATCGGCTTCTTCAAATACGGTGCGTGCCACCGGAAATGCCTCGCACAGTTCGCGGCCCATCCCGACGGCCTGCGATCCCTGCCCCGGAAAAAGAAATGCAATAGTTGTGTGTGGATTTGTGCTCGTACTCATAGATTTTTATTCCGCAGGAGCACCGTTCAAGGCCACCAGGCCTTGCTCGATATGCGAATTCACGTTGGCCTGCGCAAACTCCGCCGCCACCCGAATGCCATTCATAATGGCGCGATCGTTCGACGAGCCATGCCCCACGATGCACACCCCGCGCACGCCCAGCAGCGGAGCGCCGCCGTATTCCGACTGATCCAGCCGCTTCTTGAAATCATTAAACGCCTTGCGCGACAGCAGCGCGCCCACCTGCGCCGTTACCGTCGAGGTCAAAGATTCTCGCAGCGATTCCCGCACCAGCCGCGCCAGTCCTTCCGACGCCTTCAGAGCTACATTGCCGATGAATCCGTCGCACACCACCACATCGGCCTGCCCGTTATAAATGTCGCGGCCTTCCACGTTGCCCAGAAAATTCATCGGCAGCTTCTGCATCAGCGGAAAGCTTTCCCGCGTCAGCTCGTTGCCCTTGCCTTCTTCTTCGCCAATCGAAAGCAGCCCCACCCGCGGACGCGCCACCTTCAGCACGGAGCGAGCATACACCTCGCCCATCACCGCAAATTGTTCCAGATTTTTCGGCTTGCAATCGACGTTCGCGCCCACATCCAGCAGCAGGCACGGCTTGCCCGTACTGGTCGGCAGCACCGCCACCAGCGCCGGACGATCCACGCCCGGCAAGGTCCCCAGCACCATCTTCGCCGTAGCCATGGCCGCGCCCGTGTTGCCCGCCGTCATAAAACCAGCAGCCACGCCCTCGCGCACCAGCTTCAGCCCCACGCGCATTGACGAGTCGCGCTTGGCCCGAACCGCCTGCACAGCTTTTTCGTCCATGCCAATCACTTCACTGGCCTGAACAATTTTTATGGGAAGATGACGCGCACCGACGCGATGCATCTGCTTCGCCAGCAACGGTCGCAGCGTGCGCTCCGGGCCCACCAGGTGAACCCGCACCTGGAGTAGCCGACACGCCAGGATTGCGCCGCGAATTTCCGGCTCTGGCGATTTGTCGGAACCCATGGCGTCCAGCGCGATGTCAGTCAGCATGGAGGGTTAGGCGGCTATTTCTCGTCTTTATTCAGCGCGATGACTTCTCGGCCCTTGTAGGTGCCGCATTTCGGGCACGCATGGTGCGGCAACTTGCGCTCGTGGCAGTTCGGACATTCCGACAGCGACTGCGTCGACAGAAAATCGTGCGAACGCCGCTTGGCAGTGCGTTGTTTGGAGTGGCGTCGTTTCGGATTCGGCATGGAAATTCCCTTTCCCCGCCGCTTCGTCCCTCTCCTCTCGATCGCACGCCCCGCAAGGCGCTATTCCGGTCAGAGGGGTTCTCGAAGGCGGGTGCAACAAACTTGATTGAATTATGGCTTGTCCTGGCTGCGGATCAACTGCGGCTGCAATGCCTTCAGTTGCTCCCAACGCGGATCGGTCGAAGTGGTCGCGCAATCGCACGGATCCGTGTTTCGATTCCGGCCACACTCCGGGCAAAGCCCTTTGCAATCTTCACGGCAAAGGTTTTTGGCTGGAAGCGCCAGAAGGATCTGCTCGCGCAGCACATCTTCAAGCAATAAACCGTCTCCTTCATAGTAGCCGATTTCGGTCTCTGATGTGGAAATCGCGCGGTCTGTATTGTCCAGATCCGCCCCCGACGGTCGAAAGATCAGGTCAAAACTCGCCTCGATGGGCTGCGATACCGGCTCCAGGCAGCGCGCGCACGCCACTTCCATCCGCGTCTCCAGCTTGCCCCGCACCCGGATGTCCTCCACAATCTCGCCGGGACCGCGATGCTCCTTCAGCAGATCGGCGCGGCCCTGCGTGTGCAACACCCCCACCTGCTGCATATCGTCCACAAAATCAATGCTTCCCGGAGCAAGAGACTCATCAAAATCGATGGCCTCCCGTTCAAGATCGGCAACGAGGAACTTCATCGCGATGCCCCCAGGCAAATAAGAATGTCGAGCCGCGCGTCCAAAAATTCCCCCGCAGCCCTCTCCCTCGAGACTAAGTCCCCCAACCCCGCCAGTCAATGCACCGGATTAACTGACACTACTGAGGCTCCGGCCCGCCAATTCGAACTGGAGCAATTGGTTTAAGCATGCTGCATGCGGTTCTGAACTCTACTTAATAACCGCGAAATCTCCCTGATTCCCATCAAATCGCGAAAGTCCCTCAGTCGATTGAGAGCTTCCTCCACGTGTGCCGTTTTGGCGATGTATTCTTCCAAAAGCAAATGAATTGCTGCACGTGCCGCCGTTTGCTTTGCGTTGGCGCTTTCTGCGTAGCGTATTGCTTCGAGATATAGCTTCCTCCCATCCTCGGGATTTCCCTTCCTGAATGCGAGCATCCCAAACGTCGCCTTATGAATAGCACTCAGCCTCTTATCGTCGCCTTTAGCCTCCAGACGTGACAGGATGGTCTCGGCTTCGTCTAGCTCGCCGAGCTCCATTAGGCACACAGCGAGATTGTTAAGAAGGGTCGGGTCATCTGGATTCGCCCTCAACCCGGCTTGTGCAATTAGCCTGGCGTCAGCGAAATTCCCTAAGACGTCAGAGAGAATATACGAGCTTAATGATGCGGGAGCGCTCGCGAACGGCTGATCCTTCAGCCAACCGAGCGACTCGTCACGAGCGGTTTCAAAATCCCCTCTGTAAAAGCTGGCCCATGCGTTGGCCTCATGAAGTAGCGGCGGTTTAGAATGCGAAACGTCGATGGCATCTCCCAAATGCGCTCGATTTAGCCATCTAATTTGAGCAATAGAATTCTCGTTCGCGCCCATTAGAGCCTGCCTCAGAAGCCGCCTTGCACCTCGATGGTTACCATTCTCAGCCTCTATCGATCCCACGGCAGACGCCAACTCGGTGAGCTCAGAAGCTGGAATGTCCATTTCCATCTTTCTCATTGCGATGCGCGAAAACTTTGATGCCCTTCCCAAGGAATCGGCAATCGCAATCTCGGACGCCAGTATCCATGGATCGCGGCCAATACTTGGAGCGGTACTCAGGAGATTGTGTGCATATTCCTTTTCGCCGGTATGAATGAAGAACCTAGCAGCGCTGCGCAGTACAAATCTGTTATTGGGCGCCAAATGCAATGCTGCACGAATGGCCCGGGCTGCTTTCTTGTTACTTCCCACTATCGTATAAAATCTAGCTAGCTCGACCCACTCAATGGCGTCTCTAGGTGCAGAAATGAGCCGCAAACGATGGGACCTGATCTCTCGGCGCGCGATTAGATCAGGAATTTTGTCGTATTCTTCCGGAAAATATAATTGAGCCGGCTCCGTTTTTTGGGTTCGATCAAGAAGTTCTCGAGCAACTTTTGGTGCAAGCGGATTCCGCTTTACCTGCTCTACCAATGCCGAAAAGGACTCCAGTTTCCCGGCCACGATCGCCGTTCCAAGAAGATCCAGACCGCGCCACAATGAGGGATCGCTCTTCCAATTTGCGATTCCCCTTGAGAGTGATAGATCAAGCTCACTCGTATCGCTATCCACTTCAACAGAGGCTAATGACAATTCTCCCAAATCAGAAGTCGCCTTGAAGGAGCGCCAACGCGGAAAAATATGTCTGTCCGTCTCCTGAATATCTGCACTCATGAATGACGAACCTTCCCAAGAATCGCAGCTGACCTGAGCCGGTCAAATCGCGATACTATTCGCTGCATGCCGAATCTAGATCCATGTGCAGCTTTATGAAACCTGTCACCGCGCGTGGCGATATTTGGATCACACATCTGTTGAACGACATCTACAATCTCCGCGCCCAAGGCAGAATCTGGAAACGCCGCCTTGATGGTGGCCAAGTTGATACTAAACGCGTGTTGGAGGTAAGGCAGGACCTCGTGATAGGTGCCCTTCCAACGCCTCGGGTGATGTTGAGGGCTAAGTTCAGCCAGGAGCATTGAAGAGGCTCTCATCCCCGTGAAAAGAAAAAGCACCATGCTTCCAGTCAGGTAAAAATCCGCCCCGAATCGCCTATCTGACTCGTTCGGATCAGAGTATCTGTATAAGAGTTCCGGCGGAGCATACCCGCGGTCACCTGCACAGGCAAGCAGGTCGTGTGGCGACACACGCGATCGATGCCACGCCCTACCTAGGTCGGCCAACTTTTGGCCCTCACTTGCAAACTCGAGGACATTCGATGGTTTTAAGTCTTGATGCGCAATATTCGCACCATTCAACTGCTTGATCCCAACACAAATATTGTGAATGCACGTAACTGTCCAAACGAGGTCAAATTCCATTGCACCGTCTAAATATGACCTTATATCGCCTCTGGCTTTCTCAAAGATCAGGTATTCGACAACCTGGCCACCGATAGCAATTTTTCCCCCGTCTATGGCGCGAACAACGCGAGACATTTTCTTTTCGATGCATTCTTGAAGAACTTCTCGCTCGAAAAGGAATGCGCTCGTTAGCTCATTCAACGCTGTCGCCGGATCGGGTGCCGCCAATGCCCTGGCATAGTCCATGGCCTTTAAAAAAGCCACTCTCCCATCTTGATTCGTCACCTCATATGAGCAGGAAAAATGGCCACCGGTCTGGTCGCCGGTTTTCACAATAAGCTTCCCAACGGTCCATCCGTTAGTAAGCGTCTGCCCTCCCAATTGTTCAGCGGGGGTGCTCATATTTAGTCTCTTGGTTGTTTCGCCCGTGTAGGGTATCGCAGGAATCCGTGTTGATGACGGTCGGACCTATGAACACAAAGCTCGATCGCAATTTCGAATTCAGGTCATTTGGAATATCTAGTCGATTCTACGATGAATAACGCTGGGATCGCTCTCCGGCTATGCGACGCGACCGAAGGCCCGGAATGAGCCGAGACACCGGATCCATTCCTTCTTCGAAGCGACCGGTACCCTCGTCGGTGGGGACGCACATGACGAGCGCCCAATGCAAGCCCTCCTTTGGCTGTAGCGGAAAGCCCCTCACGCAGCCAGCGGCTTGATCTTCCGGCGTTTTCGCTGCGAAGCTTCCCACAAATCCCGCTGCAATTGCGCCTTCGAGAAAAAAATCCGGCGACAGCGAAAATGCCTCGCCCAGACGAATGCTCAAGTCCATGGTGACGGCGGTGCGGCCATTCAGTAAGCGTGAGATCGTAGCGGGGGCCACCCCAATATGTTCAGCCAATTCCGTGGCAGGATGATCACCCATGAACTCGCGTAGCAGTTCACCGGGACTTGCGGGGTTGTACATAGTTTTGGTCATGTTCAGTCCTCGCTCCCCCCTCCACTATGGGTGAACAACCCGCAACCCCAGATACTTCTCAAAGGGGTCAAAATCATGGTCGCGATGCAGAAGGGAATGCCTCTCCGTTATGCAGAAGGTTGCGATCAGGCAGTCGATGGTCTTGCGCACCGTGTGTCCGCCGGCTCGAAGCGAGCGATAGTTCCGCGCGGCTGCCACCGCCAGCGCCTCCCCTCCGGTATCGAAGACTTCGAACCTCCCCAGCTCGCGCCGCACTCGCGTGAACGTGGAATCTCCAACGACTCCCTGCAAAATCTCGCACAGAATAAGATCGGTCAATCCCAGACGCTGCCGGTTCAGCTCCCGGTCGAGCCAATCCGTATGCGGGTTTGCGGTGCCCCTCAGGTAATCGATCCACACCGTCGTATCCACAATGGTCATGTCCGCAAACTACTCCCGCACCCGGCCCTGGCGAGACTCGTTGAGGTTTCCTTCCCACACAACCTTGCCGCGGAGATTTCGGATTGCGGTTTGAGAGTGCGTCTTCACCAGCAACTGCAGCGCGGCTTCCACCACCGCCCGCTTGGTACGGGCGCCGCTGCTGCGCATGGCACGCTCCACCAACGCATCATC
Source organism: Acidobacteriota bacterium (assembly GCA_040389265.1). GTDB lineage: Bacteria > Acidobacteriota > Terriglobia > Terriglobales > Acidobacteriaceae > JAKAAZ01. Next base: position 5,538 of record JAZKAG010000039.1, on the reverse strand, counting down.
CAGCTCGATGTTTGTCCGCATGGCATTCCTCTATGTGTAAGAATCTCATATTTATGTGTATAGATTCAATTGTGGATTGATTCGTTCCCCCTCACCGCTTCTTCAACCCCAGTAACTGCTCCAACTGCAGCCGCACCACCTCCGGCACCTTCGCGCTTTTCACCTGGGAGCGAGTGATCAGCCGCCGCTCCACCATCTCCAGCAGCGCCTTCGACAACTCCGCCCGCAGCATCGCGCCCTCCGCCGCCATTTCCCCGGCCGCAACACTCCCCGCTGCCATTTCCCCCGCCGCCAAATCTAAAATCGTCCGCAGCGGCGCCGTTAGCCGATATCCGTTTCCCTCCGCAATCTCGCTCTCCGCCAGCTTGGCATAGTGCAACGTCAGACCCTCCGGCGTCGCGCCCATCCGGCGAAAACTCGGCGGCACCGTCATATGCAGCGTCGAAGGCACATCCGGCGACGGCGTCTCTGGCGCAGCATAAAGCTCCAACGCGGTAAAATGACTATAGACACCCTGTGGCCGACCCATCCGGTCCATGGCCCACAAGTGCCACCGCACCAGCTCCGGCCGCAGCACCTCCGGAAACCCCGTCAGCCGGTAAATCCCCCGGGACACCCGGGTCCAGTGGCCTGCCTGGACGTGGTAGGTGTGGCTGCTCTCGGAAAATCCGGCATTTTTCGCCTGTTTTGTGGTGAAAAAACCGGCCTGGCTCCCCGCAACCGAATGCAATCTACGGTTTACCTCGAGATTGGACCGCATCGAGCTCTGCATAATCCTTCAACTTTCCCGTATAATCCTTCAACTTTTCTGTATATTCCTTCAACTTTTCAGCATAATCCTTCAATTATTCCCCTGAATTGCGACAAACCGGCCCCTCATCGCGATGTTTCCATGCGAGCTTGAAATTCAAGCCGCTACATCGAAATCGATGGAAGCCACGCGCCGGCAGGTTCGTTATAGAGCCCGATCGTCATCAGGGTGCAGGGCTGCACAACCCGCAGACCGTTATCCAAACACCAGCGAAACAAAGCTGTATTGCGAGCCGGAATCAGCACTCCAGGGCCATCGAATCGCTCCGCCGCGCCGATCAGCGCCTTCAGGTCCCGGTTCGACTCGGCGACAGAATGCCCAAAATAGTTCAGCCCTGTGGTGTATCCCGCGACGCGTCCGTCACGTTCGACCACTCTGGCGGCTCCCTGGCGGATTGCGTCCGCGACCTCTGCGGAACGGGTATGCCCATGCACCGCGGCGCACAGCCGATCGCACGCCGCAACGTCGGAATGAACCGCTGCGCGAACCGAGCAACCTTCGATGGAGATTTTCATCGGAGCACCCTGCATCACGCTCAGCAGTTCGCGCACCTCGAAGCCGAGTTTCGCATAGAGCGACAACGAACGAGTATGAAACGTCGATTGCAGCAACCGGATGCCGGCCGCGCCGCGTTCCCCCGCACGATCCAGTACGGCCTGCATCAGGCGTCTTCCAATGCCCGCGTTCTGCATGGCTGGATCCACTGTTATGGGACCGATTCCGACTACGGACGACCGCTCATCGATACAATTGCTGCCGACAATCACACCGTTCATTTCAGCCACTACACAATAAAATGACGGGTGAGAAAACATCATCTGCAGCATCCCGACGCCTATCTCCGGCGTAGGCATTTCCGGCGGAAAATTGTGATCCGAATTGATCTTGTGAAATGCCTTATAGCCGATATGCCCGCACTGCGGAGCGTCTTCTGGCCTGGCACGGCGGATGGAGACAGCAGCTGTAGTTGTCTGTACTGACATCATGCGGGGATTATAGAGCCGCAGTTTCTACCGACTTTGGTTTATTTCTGCGCGCCTGCCGGTGGGCATTCCGGTCTCGCAGTGAGTATGGATCGTTACCGGTCGGCAGCTTCCAGCTTGCCAGCCCTCAGAAACGCTCGTACCCGGCTGGAAACTGCCGCCGCATCGCAGTTCATCATGGAGTGGCCGCACGGCACCTGCGACTCATACATCGGCGCGCCCGCTGCAGCCGCCCAATCCATCGCCGGTTGCGGATTCACCGTGTGATCGTACTTGCTCACGATCACCAGAAAATGCGGGCCGCCCGCCCGTGCCGCTTCCGCAATCGTCCGGTCGCCAATCATATCCAGTTGCCGCACCGCCTCCAGTTGCCATAGCCGGTCATTCGCATCCGCATGGTCTGAAGTCTCCGCCCGGTGAATGTACGCAGCCGCCTCGTCGCGCGGCGTCAGCTTGTTCCGATACTGCGGCGTCACCACCACCAGCGAGTCGATCAAATTCGCCAGCCGCAAATCCGGCTCGGTCGCGTAGTGGCCATCGTCATACCCGGGAGCCATCTTGATCGCGTCGATCTGGATCTGCTTCGTCAGCAGGTCGAAGCTGGTCTCACGCGGCGTCCCCAGGATGGGCACCGCCAGATCAAAATATTTGGGATACATCCCCGCCCATACAAACGTCTGCTCGCCGCCCATCGAGATGCCGGTCACCGCATGCAGATGCTGGATGTGCAGCACCTCGGTCGCCAGCCGATATTGCGCCCGCACACAATCGCGCAACGTGAAGGCTGGAAACTCCGTCCCATGCTGGACCGTGCTGTTCGACGGCGAGGAAGAAACGCCGTTGCCGAAGGCATCTACCGCAATCCCGAAGAAGCGCGTCGTATCCACCAGGTGCAGCGGCGAACTTCCGTCTCCAAATAGCTCCGTCAGTTCCGCGGTGTTCCCATGCATAGAAGTGGGCATCAGCACCGCATTGTCGCGAGCCACGTTCAACGTGCCGAAGGTGCGATAACCGACGCGACAATCCTGAATCACCTGGCCGTTTTCCAGCTTGCACTGGCCCAGGTTGGCAAATTTCTGCCCGCTCTCCTGGGCGTGTATGCAAAGCGCGCTCACCAGAAACAAGGCCAGCACGCACAGAAGCGTCCACGATCGACGCCACCCTACACCACGGTTCCACAAGTCGGAGGCCACGACATGCGTTCTCATCTGACCTTTATACAATCTCGCCCGCCGCCGTCACGCAAACTTCACGCGACGGCCGGCTGAGGCAAGCATTGATGTGGATTACTTGAGCGGTGGCGGAGCGCCCATGATTACGTAGTAGTTGACCGTCGCCCTCGGATCGAGTGGGTTGATCTGGCTGTAGGGATAGATATCGTGGCACCAATTCAGCACCTGCCCGGTGTTACCCGTGCAGTCGATGAACTGGCTGTTGACCGTCTGCCGCTCCTGCGGCGTTGGAAACGGATTGTTTGGAAATTTATCCGGCAAGCCTTTGAGCTTGAACAGGTACACCCGACCCTTGCTATCCTTCATCGAGTTCCTGCAGTTCAAGATGCTGCTCCGTGTACCGTCAATCCCCACGGGCACTGCGAAACTGGTGAAGTACGAAACCGTGGGGGTGTCGGGTGTGGTCGTGCAGCGACCGTATTCCGAGAAATGAATACCGCCATCGTACGACGAGGAATATCCGAACGGGAAGTTGACATTGGGAGTTGCGTGGTCAGGATTGGGCAGGTTTTCCGTGCCACCCACGGCAACAATCAAGCCGGTACCGTCGGTCTGCATATTGCCCACTGCATCATCGACCGAATAGGCATAAGTGTAAGGCGCATTCAGATAATCCGGACCATGGACCAGTGCCACGTATGGATCGAATTTCCCATAGTCACCCTTTAGCACGTTCACCCAATACTGCAGTTGATCGAAGTCAGCTTTGACGACTTCATAGTTCAGAGGCTTTTTTGGATCCGCATATCCAGGCGTGTTGTAGAGCTGATTGGCCGCGGTGTTGGTGCAGTTCTCCAGGAACGGAGTCCAGCCATACAAATGCGCCAGGAACAGTTTCTCAGTCAACACCACCGGCGCTCCCGTGCATCCCCATTCGTTTTTCCATTTTTTCGGATTGTTCGTGTACACGCTTTGATAATTTTCGTAGTTCGCACCCAGCAACTCCGCTACAGAGAGCACCAGCGGACAGATCGCGTCGCCACCGCTTTGCTTGATACAAGCTTCCAATTCCTGGCTCATAGCCACAATGGGTTTGGACGCAACCGGCGCGGGAAGAAATACATTGGTGTTATCAAAGGCGGCGGAATTCAAGAAAATCTCCAGCGCCGAAGGAATTTTCCCTGGCTCCGCATTTCCAGTTCCGTCCTTATAGAGCGGCCAGTCAGCTCCAAGAGACGACTTGTACCACTTATTGATCGCCGCACTAAAATCTGTGATGGTCGCAGGCGAGCCAATATATCCGATCAGCGGGTTGCCAAAAGGTTCCATCACCGCCGGCATGTAGACGTAATTCACGTAGGAGACATCGTAGTCCACGTTATCCGGCACCCACAGACGCGCCGGCTGTCCCTGCTTGGTGTGATCTGGATTGATCGGTTGCGCGCCCAAGGTATATTCGGCTAACTGCTGCGGGTCATTATTCGGGATCGAGGCTGGCGCTTTGAAGAAATGCAGCTTGCAACCACCGCCGCAGGTGGGAGGGTTGTTGGTCGGCGTGACCTCATTGCCCTTTTGATCGGCAGTCCAGTGTTGCTGCAACACCGTGGGAGGCTTCGTATTCGACGATGGCCCTTTATAAAAATTGATACCGCCGCCCTGCCACCAGTCGATGAGTTGACCGGATTGCTTGGGCTGAATCGAGCCAACCAGCGGCGAGTATAGCGGCAGTGTAATCCTCGCTGAACCGCCCGGAGGAATACCATTCTCGCCGCTGCCACAGCAGTTGATGTACATACGATATTGCGTTGCCCGTGGATATGGGTTGGCCACAAGTTGGGCATCGGTCAGCTGGAAGCACGCTTGAATCCAGGTATCCGTAGCACTGGGCGCGCCGGCGAACAGCACCGGATAAATGTTATGACTTGTCGAGTTGTTGTAGATCTCGACGGTCATTGTCGGGGTATGCCCGCTGGTACAGTTGACGGTCGGAGGCGGAGCGGCAGCATTCGCGTTTGCTGCACCGAAGAATAAAACCGCAATCGCGATACAGACTGCGATCCCCAGGTGTTGGAGGGTGCGTGGTTGCAACCAAGCTGGAGTTTCACCGCCAGGCAGAATTTCTGAATACACCGTTGCTCTGATTTTCATTGTCCCCTTCAATTGTCTCTGCAGATTCGATCGGCCGGGGGACTTCAGTGTAGCCTTTCGAATCACAATTGCAAATGAGAAAGATGCACTGGATTCGCGGGTTCTATCGAGTTGCGTGCTCTCGCGCAAAAGTCTGCACTATAGAGATAAAACTCTGCGCAGTTGGCGCCAGTTCAGCTCCAGGTCAGCTTGACGAAGATTCTCCTCTGGCGGACAAACCAACGCGGTGCTGATCTATTCGCCTTTGTATTTCTGAAACAGATCGGGGAACTGCTTCTTCAGCTCGCCAATCTTGGGCCGATCGCAAATCTCGATGTAGGGATTGTTCGGATTGTGCAGCGCATAATCCTGGTGATAGGCCTCGGCTTTGTAGAAACCTTGCAGCGGCGCCACCTGGGTGACAATCGGCTTGCGGAACACCTTA
>JAZKAG010000038.1:22095-37925 GCA_040389265.1 Acidobacteriota bacterium | reverse complement strand
AAGCGCACAACTTGATCCGGAACCTTTCGCCAGTTAGGCTGATAGTTATGTATGAAGATTTTCGAGCGGTAGACCACTGGACCGCTGAAGAACTCCACTGCACCTGGAAGGGGAACATTGTTGCCATTGCTACCCGTCATGCGGATGCAGTCGATGTTCGCTTCCTTGTGAATGGACGTTCGGTGGTGATTGCGATGCCTCTGCCCGCCTGGGTGGAGTTTCGCAAACAGTCCGGCGGCAATGTAATTACGGACTACCTGGCTGCCCAGATCGCCGGACATTATCTGAAGCAGGCCATCGAGAATGGGTACGATAACGGCCGCGAAATCTATACGATGACAGTCGCCGAGGTGCTGGATCACCTCGACATTGTGATGAAAGAAGCAGGCAGTACCCGCAATCTGCCCGTGCTTCCTGTGCTTTCGGGCAGCTAGATTTGTAGCGAGCGGACGGTCATTGATAGCTCAAGCGCTAACTCTCATCCAGTGAAAATCGCTCCCGCTAACAGGAAGAGTGCCCGACCTCTAAAAACTAAATGTTCCGACCAGTTCTCCAGAGCCGGAAAGCGTGGCACAATGGAAGGTTTAGTTAGAGTCAGGAGCGACGCTAGAATGCTACCGGCGGAAGCAATTGCGCACGAATCCCCTGTCCTTTCCCAACTCACGCCAGGCAAGGTTCACCGCAATCTTTCTGTGCCGCAAATGGTGGCTATATCCCTGGCCCGCGGGGAAGCGAAGCTGGCCGCTAATGGCGCGCTGGTGGCGTATACGAGCCCGCGGACGGGGCGTTCTCCTAAAGATAAATTCATCATTCTGGACGATTGCACGCGCGAGACGGTGAAGTGGGGCAAGGTGAACCAGCCGATCGAGCCGCAGAAGTTTGAGGCGCTGTATCACCGCGTGATGGCGCACTTGGCGACGCGTGATTTGTACGTACAGGACCTGTTTGCGGGAGCCGATCCGCATTATCAGATGCCAGTGCAGATGATCTCCGAGTACGCCTGGCAGGCCCTGTTTGTGCACCAGCTGTTTCTGCGTCCCACACCAGAGCAGCTCGCAACGCATGTGCCGGAGTTTACGGTAATTGCGGCTCCGGAGTTCGAGGCGGATCCGGAGCGCGACGGAACTCGCTCTTCGACGGCAGTCCTGCTGGATTTCACGCGGAAGATTGTTTTGATTGTCGGCACTAAGTACGCCGGCGAGATGAAGAAATGTATTTTCAGCGTTCTGAATTTCCTTTTGCCGCAGCGCGATGTGTTCCCGATGCATTGCTCGGCCAATGTTGGAGAGGACGGGGTGACGGCGCTGTTCTTCGGGCTTTCCGGAACCGGAAAGACGACACTCTCAGCCGATCCTTATCGGCGGCTGATTGGGGATGATGAGCATGGCTGGGGGCCGAACGGAGTCTTCAATTTTGAAGGCGGCTGTTATGCCAAGTGTGTGGATCTGTCGAAGGAAAAAGAACCGCAGATTTATCATGCGATTCGGTTTGGGTCGGTGCTGGAGAACGTGGTGCTGGATCCGAAAAGCTGCGAGCCGGATTATCACGATACCCAATTCACTGAAAATACGCGGGCCGCTTACCCTATCGACTACATCCAAAACGCGCTGATCCCAAGCATCGGCGGCCATCCCAAGAACGTTTTGTTTTTGACTGCGGATGCGTTCGGGGTTCTGCCCCCGATTTCTAAACTCACGCCGGAGCAGGCGATGTATCACTTTTTGTCTGGATATACGGCGAAGCTGGCGGGCACGGAAGCAGGCATGGGAAGCGAACCGGTTCCGGACTTCTCCACATGTTTTGGGGCGCCGTTTATGCCGCTGCCGCCAAAGGTGTACGCTGCCATGCTGGGCGAACGTCTCCGCCGGCATGACGCGCAATGCTGGCTGGTGAATACGGGATGGACGGGTGGTCCTTACGGAGTTGGAAAGAGAATTGGCCTGCCGCACACGCGCGCCATGGTTCATGCCGTGCTCGACGAACAGTTGGCGGAGGTGGAATTTGTGGTTGAGCCCACATTTGGATTCAGCATCCCAACTTCATATCCGGGCGTACCGTATGACATTTTGAATCCCCGCAACATGTGGAAGGACGTCGAGGCCTACGATCGGCAGGCGGCAATCCTGTCGGCAAAATTCCAGGAAAATTTTGTCAGGTTCGAAGTGCCGGACTCGGTTCGCAATGCGGGTCCGCGGGCGCAAAGGTAAACCGCATGTTTCTGCGCAGGCTGAAGATCGAATCCGTCAACGCTGGAGGCGTGCGGCGATTGTGCCCGATGCAGTGGATCGATAATTTCGCCATGCGGAACTTCACCAACGACGCCATCTTTGACGACACGCTACCGGTTGGCGACGGATTGCTGGAAGCCGGCTGTCGCGTGCCCCTGGATGGTCTGCGAGATGCGATGGAGGCCTGGTTTCGCCGCAAAGGGTACCTGAAACCGGCCGAGACGCTCAGTATCCAGGAATTATCCCGTTAGTTTCATCGAGGCCCGAGCCCTGACCGGTGTAGAGCCCAGAACCACTCCAGCTCAATTCAAAGCGGAACCTAGCAGGCTGCGCAGCGCGCGGATGTAACCGGCTAACGCATTTCTGCCGGCCTCCGTCATGCGATACAGTGTGACCGGCTTGCGAAGAACGAATTTCTTCTCCACGCCGATGTAGCCGGCTTCTTCCAGCTTCAACAAATGCGCACCCAGGTTGCCGTCCGTCGAGCCAGTTTTCTGCCGCAGCCAGGTGAACTCCGCATCGTCCACGCTGGAAAGCAGGGAGAGAATGGCCAGCCGCAGCTTGCCATGGATCACGGGATCGAGTTCCGGTAGATCAGGCATGCTGCACCCGAAGGCGACGATCGCGGCGTTGGCGATACATCAAGTACAGCCCGAACCCGAGAAAGCCGACCAGAGTATCGGCGACGAGGATGGGTATGATCCACTGCACGTTGACAAAGAACGTGACGACGGCAGAGACCCACCAGAGAAGCGCAATCGTGAATTGCCCGCGCCAGCGCAGGGTCACGCTGGAGGCGCAGTTGGCAATACCGATCATGATCTCGATTGCGGCGATGTAGGAATGCGTTTCTGCGTGCTGGCTGATGGCTGCCGCAAAAGTGAACATGAAGATGGCTGCGCCGACCGCGGTCCAGATGCCGCTGATGGCGCGTGAAATCGACGTTTGTGGCTTGGCTTTTTTCTTTCTGGTCGCTACGACGATGGTCAGCACAGTAGCGGCGATCATGGTGACGGGCCAGGCAATGCCGGGCCGGTGCGACCAGTAGGTCCAGACGATGGCGATCAGATATGCAGTTCCCCACAGGACGAAGGTCCAGCCCCAATATTCCGTGGAGCGGCGACCTTCTTTCACCATCATCTCGACCAGCTCAAAGCGGGTGAGTAGATCTTCTTGTGTTTCTTGTTCAGTCATCGTGATTTCCTTTCATATTCGGAAAAACTGGTGTCACAGCATTCGCAGGCAAAGGATGAGTCCAGCGAGGAAAAATAGCAACGCCAGGCCGCGAGTCATCGACGGATGACGATTGCTCAGCGCGGAGACCGTTGCGCGGTGGGTTCGTGAAAGCTGTCTCATGGCTTGGTCCCTCGCAGCACCCGCGTGGGAGTGACAAAGAGAAAGTTTGGGAACCAGCGGGTCAGCCTGGTCCATCCCAGGGACTGAAGCGTGCGCTGATATTGCCCGGTGTGGCGGATGTCTGCAATCGCCAGTTGGCCGCCCGGTTTGAGGACGCGCGCAATTTCTCGGATCGCCTGTTCCCGGTCGGATGGACGATTCAGATTGTGAATCACGAAACTGGAAACAACGACATCGAAGGAATTGTCCGGGAAGGGAAGACCGCGAGCGTCAGCGTTCTGTACGTCGACTCGGCCTTCGACACCCTCCAAATGGGCGTTGGTCAGCGTTGATTCTGGATTGTTGTCCGCCTGATCGGCCTGCGACCAGATGTCGATGCCTATGGCGCGGCCAGACTTCAATTGTTTGGCGGCAGCCAGCAGCATCATTCCGTGACCGCAGCCGACATCGAGAACCTGCTCATCTCCTCGCCACGGAATGGAGACGATGATCTTGTCGCGAAGATGAAGCTTGCCGACCTTGCTGCCCCAAAACATCACGCATCCGGTCAGGAAAAATGACAATCCAGTCCACGCCACGGAAGTTGCACAACTGAACATAACCTGCGATCCGTGTTGCTGGGCCCATCGGGCAACCAGCGTGCCCAGGATGACGGCTGTGAGTCCGCCGAAGAGCGCGCTGCGTTGAAAGAGGGGAGCATCGAGGCCATAGTTCACCTTTTTCTGCAGAAGCGTTGCGGAATTGGATTTGAGGTTCATAGACGGTGGAGTTCGTCTCAAAATGTTTTCAGCTTAGAGAACTCTAATATACAGAGTTCTCTGCGTCAAGTGAATATTTTCGTTGGGGAGGGGGTGCATTCCAAAGGAGCCACATTGGCATGGTGGAGATTGTGACAGGGAACACAGACTTTGGAAGAGTGAGGACGTAGCATCTGTTGTTCGGTGGTTTCAGGAGGTTGCTATGCCGAATTCAATATTTGCCCTTATCGCATTCGCGCTCTTCGCATTTCCGCCGCAACAGACCACTCCTCCAGCGGCCACGCCACCTCTCAAGGTGATTCCGTTGGATGCGGCGCGTATGGTGAACCCGGTCACACCGACGCCGGAGTCCCAGGAGAAAGCCAAAGGCCGGTACACGATCGATTGCGCCATGTGCCACGGAGCGAGCGGGGATGGGAAAGGCGAGCCTGGGATCATTTCGGATATGAGCCTGACCATGATGGACTTCACCAACCCGGATACGTTGAAGAATCGGACGGATGGAGAGATTTTCTACATCATCAAAAATGGCCAGGGAAAAATGCCGGCAGAAGATCGCGCCAAGACCGATGAAATCTGGAACCTGGTGGTATATCTCCGTTCCTTTTCGAAAAAGTAAGGCTGACAGAGCACCGTTCGCGATAGCAGATCCGATCCTCCGATTTTCGCAAGATTGAGGAATCGGTCTGCGAGACATTCTCCGCCGCGTTCACTCTCGCAATGTGTTACGCCTGCGAAAAGCGGCTTCGGTGGGCGTCACCTCGCCCGGCGATGTCGAGGGCGTATACGCCAGGGTATTGATACTCTCGTTCATTCGACTGCTTTCGCAAGGCTGGACCCCTCTAACCGCCGGAGGGTACACGAAGGGCGCGAACACCATCGTTACCCCGTGAAAGCTGTACACTGTTAGCAACGGCGCTGTTGCTACCGCGCGGCCCCCTTATACGTATGCCTAAAGCTCTGAAAGTCTCCTTACTCGCAATTTCGGTGTTGCTGATCGTGTTCGTTTTCCTGGGCGGGCTGTTGCCCGGGGGAGTTCGTGCCGGCTCAGACGCGACTGCCTATCAGCAGATGGAAGTCTACAGCGAAGTTTTGCAATATATTCAGAACGACTATGTGGTGACGCCGAACATTCCAGATGTGACGAGTGGCGCGCTGCACGGTCTGCTGGAAGGCCTTGATCCGGAGTCCGGTTATCTGACGGCCGAGGAGTACAAGCAAGACCAGGCGCATGAGAACGAGAGCAAAGCGCAGATCGGCATCCACATTTCAAAGCGTTACGGATATGCCACGGTGGTATCGGTCATTCCGGGCAGCCCTGCCGAGCACGCCGGAATTACGGACGGCGACGTTATAGAATCGATCGGCAATCAGAGCACGCGTGTGATGCCGTTGCAGATGATTCGAATGTCTCTGGATGGCCAGCCGGGAACGGCGGTCCATTTCTCTGTCATCGAGCCGACCAGCGCCACACCTGACGCCATGACGCTGACTCGAGCCCTGCCGGATTATCCGGCATTACATGTCGACGAATACGAAAACAGCAGCATTCTGTATTTGAAGCCTTACGACCTGAGCGAGAGTCGCGTAGGGGATGTGGTATCGAAGCTGCGCCAGGTGGGTAAGCAAAAAATCCTGTTGGATCTGCGTGACGTGACCGGCGGTAATATGAATTCCGCAGTGCGATTGGCGAACGCGTTCCTGAAATCTGGCACCATCGCCACCTTGCAGGGTCAAACCTATCCCAAGCAAACCTGGACGGCGGACTCAAAGGATTTTGTTACAGCAGCGCCGCTGATGGTACTGGTGAATCACGGTACCTCTGGCCCATCGGAGATAGTTGCCGCGGCGTTGAAGGATAACAATCGCGCGGAGTTGGTTGGGGACCGAACTTTTGGCTCTGGTTCCGTACAGAAGCAAATCCCTCTTCCTGATGGCGCCATGTTGTTTCTTTCGGTTGCTAAGTATCACGCGCCCGACGGAAACGCCATTCAGGATAAGGCGGTCACGCCCAACGTGGTGGTGGCGGAAAACAACGGTTTCGGTCTACAAAGTCCAGCCGCGCCGCATGGGCCAGTGACGGTTCCGACCGCTCCAGGGGCTGCCAAGCCCGCACCCGCGCCCGCTGCGCCTCCGCAACCAGATGATCAGTTAAACAAGGCACTGCAATTGTTGAAGCAAGCGAAGGCCGCCTAACGCCTCTCTGGAGCAGTGGAGGGGAGCAGAGCGGCGCATCTGTCGCTCGCGAACCAAATCCCCGTAAACCAGACAGAATTCTGCGATTTGGTCGAGAGATGTAAGAGAATTGCATCAGGACTTTCCTTGACCTTCACACCTCCAGCATCCCAGCCGTCGGTAAGGCTGCACGGCGTTCGCCGGACAGATTTTCGGCCACCTTCCAGGCGAAGGAAAAAGTTGGCCGGCTCGGCTGCGTTCGCGATTCTTGCGATTCTTGCGGCCATGTTCGGGGCGCTCAGCGGTTTGCTGTTGATTTATACCGTAGATCTTCCGCAAATTCAGGATCTGGAGCGCTACCGGCCCAACACAACAACGCGGCTGTATGACGTTCACGGCAATCAGATTGGATCGTTCGCGCTGGAGCGACGAATCGTCGTGGGCTACGACGATATCCCTCCTGTGCTTCGCAATGCTGTCATCTCCATTGAAGACAAGAATTTCGAAAGCCACTGGGGTGTGAATCTGTTTCGCGTGGCAGGGGCAGCTTACCGCGATCTGACGACCGAACGTCGCGCCCAGGGAGCTTCCACATTAACCATGCAGTTGGCGAAAAATCTTTTTCTGTCGCCGGAGCGATCCTTTCACCGCAAGTTGCAGGAAGTTTTGTTGTCGATCCAGATCGAACGAAATTTCACAAAGCAGCAGATTTTCACTCTCTACGCCAACCAGATTTATCTGGGTCACGGAGTGTATGGGTTTGAGGCGGGCTCGGAATACTACTTCAGCAAACCTGCGCGCGATGTGACTTTACCCGAGGCGGCGCTGCTGGCCGCTCTGCCACGCGGTCCATCGTATTATTCCCCGGTAAACCATCCGGAGCGGGCGCTCGATCGGCGTAACCTGGTTCTGAACGCAATGCTGGAGGATGGCGTGATCACGGCGCAACAGGCGTCGGAGGCCAAGGCCACTCCGCTGGGACTGCATATTGAAACTCCGCCGAACACCGTGGCTCCCTGGTTCGTGGAGGAAGTGCGCAGGGAACTTGACCAGAGATTCGGGTCGGATATGGTGCATCAATCCGGATTGCGGGTGTTCACCACGCTCGATTTGAAGCTGCAGCAGGCCGCCAATTCTGCGGTTCTGGATGACTTAGTTGCCTATGAGCGGCGTCGAGGCTGGCGCGGCAACTTGCTAAACGTGATTGCGGCGGGCAGTTCCATTGATGCATTCCGCCATCCAGACTGGAACGTACAACCGACTTCCGGAACCTATATCCATGGCGTTGTGACGGAGGTATTGCCGTATGAAGTGACGGTTCGTGTGGGTCAGAATCAGAGCGCGATCATCGCTCCAGAAGGCTGGGCATGGACTAAGAAGGAATTAGCGACGGACTTTCTTCGGCCGGGGGATATTGTGTATGTCGAAATTCTGCCTCAGGCATGGAGAGGAGAGGAAAGCAGCAAAATTGCCGCAGGTACGTCAACACCTGCCAAGCTTCCGGAGGGCAATCTGCTCTATGCTTCGCTGGAACAGGACAGCGGCGTCCAGGCTGCACTGATGGCGGTCGATAACCCGACCGGCGATATCCTTGCGTTGATCGGCGGACGGGACTTCAACCTGTCGCAATATGATCGCGCGACCCAGGCGCAGCGCCAAACCGGCTCCTCATTCAAAGCGTATGACTACACCGCAGCGATGGAAAACGGGTACACGCCGGACAGCATGATTTTTGATGGGCCCACAACCTTCCGCACTGCGTCAGGCTTCTATATTCCCCATGACTATGAGCATCGCTGGCGTGGAAATGTGACGTTGATGCGCGCCTTCGCTGAATCGTTGAACATTCCCGCGCTGAAGTTGGCGGACCATGTCGGCATCCACAAGGTGATTGCGACCGCCCATCGGTTTGGCGTGACCACAGAAATTCCCGCCTTTTTGCCGGTTGCGTTGGGCGCGGCGGATATCAGCCTGTACGAGCAAGTGGCGGCGTACAGCAGCTTTCCCAATGACGGCATTCGCCTGACACCGCACTTTGTCCATCGCGTAACCACGTCCGACGGAGAGCTCTTGTGGGATGACGCACCGGATGTGCATGTCTCCACCGACGAAAAGACGGCGCGGCAAATGATGCAATTATTTGAGGCGGTCGCGCGGCAGGGTACGGGGGCAACGGTAAGCCAGCTTCATCACCCACTGGCCGGGAAAACCGGTACCACCAATGACTTTACGGATGCTTGGTTTTTGGGCTTTTCGCCCTCCGTCACGTGCGGCGTCTGGGTTGGCTACGACGACAGGCAGTCGTTGGGGGACAAGGAAACGGGAGCTCGGGTGGCGTTGCCCATCTGGATCGATTTCATGCGTACGGCGATCGCGGGCCATCCAGACGAGGCCTTTCCTGGTGAATCCCCGGTTGCGACTACCGTCGCCACACCGCAGGCGTCCACAGTCAAACGTCCACTCCCATCAAACATTCATTAAGTGGTTCGGGCAGCACCGATGCTGCGGCCGCATCCTAGCAGGGTAAGGATGTAAATTTCCGCAGTTTTTGAGGTGCACGTCATGAAAGTCGAGTCTATTGAGGATCTTTTCCTGGATGAATTAAAAGATCTCTATTCCGCTGAAAAGCAAATCACCAAGGCATTGCCAAAGCTGGTAAAAGCTGCGTCCACGCGAGAACTGAGCGCGGCATTCGACAGCCACCTGCAAGAAACGAAGGGACACGTGGAACGCCTGGAAGAAATTTTTGAGAAGCTGGGAAAGAGAGGCACGGGCAAGACCTGCGAGGGTATGAAGGGCGTATTGGAGGAAGGTTCGGAGGTCATTCAGGAGATAGAAAAAGGTCCAGTTCGGGATGCTGGGTTAATTGCCGCTGCGCAACGGGTGGAGCACTACGAGATCGCCGGGTATGGCTCGGTGCGTTCCTTCGCGGAGTTGCTGGGCAAGTCGGATATCGTCGAATTGCTGGAGGAGACACTGGAGGAGGAGAAGGCGGCCGATGAGAAGCTCACCAAGATTTCCGAGAGCGTGAACCAAGAGGCGCAAACCGCGGCGTAGGGAAGTTCACCGAAAACACCAGAATACATAGCTCGAAGGCGACCGCTTTCGGGCTATGTTTCTTTAACACGGAAGCAGGCGCTGGCGAACGGCCTAGGCTTGGGAGTTGAGGCCAAACATTGCATGGCACAACGCGAAGTAGTGGCGAGCGCGGGCAACATCTTTGCCAATCTGCAATTTCAACGCCTGCGGTGATGGCCATTCGATTTCCTGACGCAGGCGGTCAAGGAAAAGCAGCCGAAGGGGTGTGGACTCCTCGAGTGCGATGGGATGAAAGTCGAGGACGTGGGTTTCCACCGCAAAGGAATCCTCTCCAAATGTGGGACGATTGCCCACATTGGTGACCGACTCGAATCTTTCTCCATTCACTTGCAGGCAGGTAATGTAGACGCCGTTGGCCGGGAGCAGTTCTTTGTAGGGCGCCAAGTTAATGGTAGGAACTGTGTAGCGTGAACCGTACCCGCGACCGGGTGCCGGGTTTGCCAGAACCTCAAATGGTCGGCCGAGAAGTTGTCGCGCCTCGTGCATATTGCCGGCTGCGATGGCATGGCGCACGGCGCTGCTGGAAACAATTTTTCCTCTTCGATGCGTCGGCGAATGGGCCTGCACCTTGAAACCGAATGCTTCGCCAAGCTGGGATAATTCGCTTACATCTGCGTCCGCACCCGCGCCAAATCTAAAATTGTCTCCCTCGTGAACCTCAATCGCTCGCAGAGAATCATGCAGAACGGTGCGCGCGAACTCGCGCGCTGTCAGGCGAGAGAGTTCCCGTGTAAACGGAAGAACGAGAACAGCATCGATGCCCGAATTTTGCAGCCATGCAAGTTTTTGCTGTTGTTGCGTGATCAGGCGCAGCGGAATTTGCGGACGTAGAACGCGAACGGGATGAGGATCGAACGTGACCGCGACAGATTGGGCCTGCAGCGCGCGGGCTCGCGCAATCACTTCGCGCAGGACAGCTTGGTGCCCGCGATGCACCCCGTCGAAATTTCCAATCGTTACCACCGACGGACCGAAATCCGCTGGAATCTCCTGAATGGTATGGAAAATGTGCATGGCTATAGCTCAATTGGAATGCGAAGTCCGTCATAGGCCATGCGGACGTTGTCGGGAAGTTCCTTTTCAGTCTCCGCGTGCCCAAGGTCATGAGCGATGTGGGTGAAGTAGGCTTGGCGGGGCTGTATCTTTACGATGAACTTCAGCGACGTCTCGACGTTGGAATGACTTGGATGGGGAGTTCGCCGCAACGCATCGACAATTAAGACGTCCAGATCCTGCAAGAGCTTAAAACTGGTCTCTGGAATATCGCTCATATCGGTCAAATAGGCGGCGTTGCCAAAGCGAAAACCAACGGTTTCGAGAGAGCCGTGCAGTAAAGGGACAGTGACGAAATCGGCGCCAAAGAGATGCGTGCGCGTCTCCAGCGGGTGCAGTTCAACTCTAGCCTTGTAGGGATATGTGTTGCTCTCAGAAAATGTATATTCGAAAACCTGTCGCAGCACCTCGGTGGTAGCGCGGTCTGCGTACAGAGGAATTTTGTTGGGATTCTTGAAACTCAATGGGCGCAAGTCATCGAGACCCATAATGTGGTCCGCGTGGGAATGCGTGTACAGCACTGCGTCAACCTTGACCAGATTTTCCCGCAGAGCCTGGTGGCGAAAATCCGGTCCGGTATCAATCAGAACATTACGATCGCTATCGTCCTCGCGAAATTTCACGGCAATCGAGGGGCGCATGCGGCTGTCCCTGGGATCGCTCGAGGTACAAACCGCGCAGCCGCATCCCAGGGTCGGAACGCCCATGGAAGTGCCGCTGCCTAGGAAAACGATCTCTGCCTGCATTTCGACTTTCTCATTGCCGGTGGAAAGCTATCCACTATTTGCGGCTGGAGGACTGCGGTTGCTGGGGGTTGGCCGCATTGCGCGCAATGGCGTTCGTAATTTCCAGGAACATCATGCGCAACTCAAATAGCGCGCTTTCCAGCAGTCGCTGTTCGTTCGCGGTGAGGTTTCCTTTGGTCTTTTCCTGCAGCACGCCGAGCAGGTCGATGGTTTGGCGCGCTCCCATCAGATCGATGCGCGGCTTTTCTCCAGGCTGCGTGCCCGCGCCCATGCTCATCATGGCTGTCATGTACATGGACTGCACCAGGTGATCGAACACGATCGGGCCGAGATGAGAAGAGTCTGGCGCCTTGGCGCGCAGCATGTCATCCAGTTGTTGCGTCGTTTCCTTGTAAGCGGCGTTGGAGTCGGCGCTTTCCTTGGCCGTGGGACCTTCAGGCATTTGGTCGTCAGGTCCAGTGCCCGAGTCCTGAGGCTGGGCCGAGCCCGACGGAACAGAAGAGCTAGCCTCCTTCGCTGGAGACACCCGCTCCTTTGCTGAAGCTGCCGCTTTGGAAGCTTCGGCCTGCCGCCGCTTTTCTTCCTCGGATTCGCTCTCGGCTACGCCGGGGCGAATCTCTCCATCGGAAGAAATCTTGCGGCGATCGGTGAATGTAACTTGAGGTTCTTTTTCTGCCATAGCCTGACTCATTCCTTGTACAAATTTGTTGAATCCAGGGATACCTTGTTCAGGGTCGCCCCGCCACGTTACTGAAATTGAAGGGAAGTGAAGAAGAGTGCGCAACGGTTTGTCCGGCCATCAACGCACTGTTTCGCTCGAGCGCTTCGCGGCGAATGCTTCCAAGCGCCACCACGCGTTCGCCGATCCCCGGTACTCTGACGCTGGCGACGCTGGTAATCTCGCCAACCGGTTTGCCGTCGGCAACCAATGCAGTTCCCGGCGCAGGATTGGCGTCTGCGAGGACAAACCCTGTGAAAGTTCGATGTACGTTGCCCCGAGAATGAATACGCTCGACGATTTCCTGTCCCAGATAGCAGCCCTTGTTGAAATGCAGCGCACGTATCTGGTTGGTTTCCTGCGGCAGATCTTTGGCTGCGATGTCGATGGAATATGCCGGGGTTCCTTCCAATACTCGCAGCGATTCGACGGCATCCACCCCACAAGGCGACGCACCCCCTTGCCGCAATGTGTTCCACATCTCGCGCACCGACTCGCGTTCTATCAAGATCTCGTATCGCGGAACCAGCGGGCTGTTGGCCGCAATGACGACCACGTCCTTGCCTTGCCAGCTTGTTTCTGAGAAATGCAGCGGAGAGGTGGGAATTGGCAGCCCAGCCTGGGAAATTGAAGCAGCGGCTTGCGGTCCTGCGATCCCCAGTGCAGTCCACCGCGACTGCAACTCGAGCGTAACGTCATCCATAATGATGTAGTGATCCAGAAATGCGGTCAGCGCTTCGACTTGGGAGGCATCGGTTTCGAGCCAGAAAGAATCCGGCCGGCGATAGATATCAAGGTCACCCTGGATGCGGCCCTGGGCGTTAAGCACGAATGCATAGCAGCCCGCGTGTTCTTCCAGGTTGCCGACGGAATTTGTGACCATGCCATTCAGCCAGCGGACACGATCTTCTCCGGTACAACGGATGTGCCGTCGCCATCCAAGGTCGTAGACGCCTGCCGAAGAGAGCAGTGCGGCCAACTCCTCGTCAGAGTTTGAAAAATTGGAAACGCTCTCGACCCCGCGATAGCTTCGAAGCGTCAGCGGGGAGATCGGATCCAAAGCTTGGGCCAGGGGAGTAATCTGCATCGCTGCCAACTCGGTACTGCGCTCCCGGTGGGTATTTTCCACGCCAACTGAATCGGACCTGGCTGGCCCGGTGGAACCCGATTCGATCTGATTGGGGATGGAATTGCTCATGGCGGTCAGTGCGCAGCGTCTTACAAAGGTACACTCCAAATTATAGCGGGGATGCAGAAGCGACCCCGCCGCGAAGAGGTTGGATGAAGGGTGAGACATGTTTGCCGGATCACAATCCGGTGCGAAGGCCGGGGCACGAATGCCCGAATCGATGCGGATACGTATTGATCGCACACTGGCTGCTGATTTGGGTGTGTACGCTCTTTTTGTTGCTTCCGCGGGAATCACGCGCCCAGTCCGCGCCGGCACCAACGCCGCCTGCGGGAAGCAGCCCGTCGACACCACCAACACCGCCGATCGCAGTAGCTCCGAAATCTGCGAATCCCTCAACGGCTACCCACATTACTCCGGAGCAGGCGCACGAATTGTTTAAGTCCGTCGATTCGATTTTGCAGTTTGACAGTAAAATCACTGGCCTACCGGTGCTGCAGCCTGTGAAACGCCGACTCGTCACACGGGATGAAGTGGAGAAATATCTACTGCACCAATTGCAGAATGACCGCGACGCAAAGCGGCTGCAGAGCAGCGAGTTGGTGTTGAAAAAGTTTGGGTTGCTCGATCGCGATTTTCAGCTGAAACCGTTTCTGATTCAATTGCTCCGGGAACAAATCGCCGGCTATTACGACGATAAAAGCAAGACGGTGAATCTGCTGGATTGGATTCCCCCCGACCAGCAGAAACCGGTGCTGGCGCACGAATTGACGCATGCACTGCAGGACCAGCATATCCATCTGGAGAAATGGGACCACGAGGACGATCGGCCCATAGCAAAGAACGTGCAGCAGGATAACGAACACATCGCCAGCGATGAAGCAGACACTGTGCGCGATGCGGTAGTCGAAGGCCAGGCGATGGCAGCCTTCATCGATTACGTTCTTGCGCCCAGCGGCAAGACTCTTCTGACGGCGCCGCAAGTGGTGGACAAGATGAATGAGGCCATGGACGATAGCAGCGATTCTCCCACGCTGGCCAATGCTCCCCTGTTGCTGCAGCGGTCGCTGGTGTTTCCGTATATTGCGGGGCTGAACTTTGTTCGCGCCGTGTGGACTGCCAAAGGCACACACGCTGCCTTCGCCGGAATGCTCAACCATCCTCCGTCCTCGACTTTCGAAATCATGAACCCGAAGGCATATTTAACGCATGCGCCTGTACCGCTGCTGCGGATGCCTGATATTCACCCATTGATCGACGGGCAATATCAACCGTATGACATTGGCGTTATGGGCGAATTCGATGTGCAGGTGATGGCGGAATTGTTTGGCGGTCAAGCGGCGGCAGACGCGCTGGCTCCTGCGTGGCGCGGAGGCATTTATTACACCGCGCAATCTAGGGGGGCAACAACCGCGACCGAAAAGGACTCGACGGCATCGCTGGCGCTGCTTTATCTGTCGCGATGGGCAACGCCGCAGGCCGCGCTGGCATTTGCGAATCTCTACGCGGCGGAAATTCCGCGGAAATATGACGATGCTGTTCTTCAACCTTCCGATGAGACAGATGCTCCAGAGGGAACGATCATCACTCGCATATGGAAGACTGCAGAAGGTCCGGTATTGGTGGTGGTTTCGGGGAAGACGGTATTTATCAGCGAAAGCTTCCCCATGGACCTGGCGCGCAAGCTTGAATTTGTGATGATGGGCAGCATTACCGACAACTCGACCAGCGTGCAGGTTGAGAATAAGGTTCCGCAGATGGATCTGACAGGGCCTCTGCGAAGCTGGCTGTTTGCGATGCTCGATCCGGAAGAAACGCAGGTGCACGATATACTAACCACTTTGCAGCCTCGTTCGAGTGGGATGGAACACGGGCGATGACGGTTGAAGGAGAACATCTGAACATGTTTCGCGCAGAGATAGGGATTCTGGGCGGCAGCGGCTTGTACCATATGCCCGGCCTGACCAATGTACGCCAGGAGCAGATCAGCACTCCGTTCGGCGAACCTTCCGATTGGTTGACCTTCGGGGACTTGCGAGGGCGCAAAGTGGTATTTTTGGCGCGACACGGCCGGAATCACCATTTGCTTCCCTCCGACATCAACTATCGTGCAAATATTTATGCCATGAAGCAGGCGGGTGTGAACGCGATCCTGTCGATTTCCGCGGTCGGGTCGCTGAAGGAAGAACACAAGCCGGGGAAGTTCGTGGTGCCGGACCAGTTTATTGACCGTACCTACGCCCGGCGCAGCACGTTTTTCGGACCCGATATCGTAGCGCATGTGGCGCTTGCCGATCCGGTCTGCGCAGAGGTCGGAAATGCAATGATGGCCGCCTGCTCCAGCAGCGGCGTCGAAGCCAGCCGCGGCGGGACGTACGTGTGCATGGAAGGGCCCCAATTTTCTACGAAGGCGGAGTCGAATCTCTATCGTTCCTGGGGCGCCGATGTGATCGGTATGACAAATTTGCAGGAGGCCAAGCTGTCGCGCGAGGCGGAGATTTGCTACGGCACGGTCGCCATGGTGACGGATTACGATTGCTGGCATCCGGGGCACGATTCCGTGACCAC
>JAZKAG010000038.1:18251-22085 GCA_040389265.1 Acidobacteriota bacterium | reverse complement strand
TGCTGCACCAAAACAGCGCCGCGGCTTCGAAAGTGCTGGATGCGGCCGTTGCCGCGCTGCCGGCCAAGCGCAGCTGCCATTGTCAATCTGCGCTCAAGGATGCAATTTTGACGCAGCCTTCAGCGGTATCGGCCAAGACAAAACAAACCCTGCACCTGCTGCTGGAAAAATATTTCCGTGACTAGCTGGGCTCGATCACGAGAGATGATCTCATAAATTCAGATTAGGAAAGTGTTCGCGTCAATGTCCATTCTTGTTGTTGGTTCGGTCGCATTCGATAGTATCCAAACTCCCAGCGGCACGGTCGATCGTTGCCTGGGCGGGGCTGCCACTCATTTTGCATTGGCCGCCAGCTTCTTTACGAAAGTTCGCGTGATTGGCGTCGTGGGAGAGGACTTTACTTCGGAGCATGAAGCGGTTTTTCGTGCACGCAACATCGACACCCAAGGCATCGAGCACACGTCCGGGAAGAGCTTTCATTGGACCGGTGAATATATGGAGAACCTGAACGAAGCGAAGACGCTGCGCACAGACTTGAATGTGTTCGAGCGTTTCCAGCCCAAAATTCCGGACTCTTACCGCGACAGCGACTTTTTATTTCTTGCCAATATCGATCCTGCGCTGCAGCAGCAGGTTCGCCAGCAGATGCCGAAGGTACGCATGGTTTGCGGCGACACCATGAATTACTGGATTACGGGTCACAAGGAAAACCTGAAAACTGTGATGAAGGGTCTGGACGTGCTGCTGATCAACGATGGCGAAGCCAAGTTGCTGGGGCAGGATGCGAACCTGGTGTGTGCTGCGGAGCGCATTATGGAGGCCGGACCGAAAACGTTGATCGTGAAGCATGGTGAGTACGGTGCGACCGCCTTCTTTGGAAAGCATTCATTTCCTGGCGGAGTTCACAATCGATTCTTCCGGGCTCCGGCAATGCCGCTCTCGGAAGTGGTCGATCCCACCGGCGCAGGAGACTCGTTTGCCGGCGGTTTCTTCGGGTATTTGGCCTCGCAGTCCAAAATCACGCCGGCTGAATTCAAGCGGGCCATGTTTTATGGAGGCGTGATGGGCTCATTTGCCGTGGAACGATTTGGCACCGAGCGGATGCAGGCCTTGACCCGCGAGGAAGTCGATCAGCGATTTGCGAGCTTCCAGGAGCTTTCGCACCTCGATGCCGAATAAGAATCAAGGCAGTCGACCCAGAAGCGTTCCCACACTAGGGGAAGAAATCAAGCTGGTGTCGACTGTCGCGATCCTGCTGACAGCGGCTTCTCTCGCCTTTTGCGCTCGCCATGGATATCTGTTGCTGTATGGCGATGCGGTCGCGCATCTGCATATTGCGCGGCGAATCTTCGACTCGTCTAATCCAGGTCTCAGTCAACTGGGTTCGGTGTGGCTGCCTCTTCCACACCTTCTTCTGCTGCCATTTGTTCAGCGCACAGAATGGTGGCAGAACGGGTTGGCAGGCGCCATTCCGTCGATGGCCAGCTATGTGATGGCATGTGCCGGGATCTATCGGCTGGCTCGCCGGTGGATGCGTCCCCTGCTGGCACTGCTGGTCTTCGCGGCTCTCGCACTCAATCCCGGCTTGCTATACATGTCCGTCACGGCCATGACGGAGCCTCTCTTTTTGGCATTAATGATCTGGAGTGTGGTGCATCTGACCGCCTTCGAGTCGGCATTAGCAGAATCGGACGCCGCTGAAGGGCGCGCAGCGTTGATCAAGCTGACGCTGGTGCTGATTGCGGCTGTCTTCACGCGCTACGATGGCTGGATTCTCGGTACGCTGGCATGGATCATCGCAGCGTATTGGACGGTTCGGCGCGGATGGTGGAAGGATCGGACAAACGCCGGTGTGTTTGTCGTCTGCACACTGTGCTTGCTGGCGGCTCCGCTCAGTTGGCTGGGCTATAACTGGCGCATGTACGGTGACCCGCTGGATTTTCTGCGCGGACCTTACTCCGCTGCGGCGATTGCGAAAAGAACAACCAAGCCGGGTTCGTTGCCCTATCCAGGGTGGCATCATGCCTGGTGGGCATTCCTCTATTACGTCAAGTCGGCCAAGATGGGAGCGGCGCCATTGCGCTGCGGAAGTGCACTGATGCTGATTGCGGCTGCGGGCACTGGGTATGCCCTGGTTCGCTATCGCCGCCTGGCAGTGCCGGCGGCCATTTTGTTGTGGATGCCGATTCCGTTCTACACCTACTCCGTAGCCTATGGCTCGGTGCCGATCTTTCTGCCGGTTTGGTTCCCCCACTCCTACTACAACACGCGATATGGGATGGAACTTCTGCCCGCACTCACGTTGTTTCCAGCCTTTGCGGTACTGGCTGCCATCAAGAAGCGTCCGCAATGGAGGCGTTCCGTCCTGGGATTTGCATTGGCGTTGATCGTCGCCAGCAATGCTTTCCTGCTGTATGCAACTCCGCTGGTGTTGCAGGAAGCGAAGGTCAATGCCACCACTCGCATGGCTTTTGAGCGAGCATTAGCAAGCAAGCTGATGGTTCTCCCCGCGGAATCTATCCTGCTGATGTACACCTCCGCGCACATCGGCGCGCTGCAGCAGATTGGATTTCTGCTGCGTCATACGATCAACGAAGGTGATTACCAACAGTGGCAGCAGGCGCTGAAAGACCCGGCGGCATCGGCGGATTTTATTGTCGCAATTGATAGCGATCCGGTTGCGGAGGCAGTCAAGCAGCATCCTGAGAATCTGCAACTGATGTTTGTCATTTGCAGTACGGGACAGCCATGCGCGCGGCTGTATCGCTCGACCTCACCAGTTCGAGTGGCAATCGAGCCTGGCAATTGAAATTGCGCGGATTCACTGCGCAACATAGGAAGGGCTCATCCGATGAACAATCAACCCACCACGCACAAGAGCCGAATGCGCAGAAACAGGAGCGTGTCCCTGGTGATCGCAATGATGATGGCGGTCAGCCTGCCGGCTTGCAACGGCGCGGCGGGAAAGACAAGCTCTCCTGATACAGCAATGCAGCCATTGAAAGTGAGCGCCTCAGGCCGCTATTTTGAAACCACGGATGGACATCCATGGTTCTGGCTGGGAGATACTGCGTGGTCGCTATTAGAGGCCTACACTCCCGCCGAGCAGCAGGCCTATCTTGCCGCACGCGCGAAGCTTGGGTTCACAATCATCCAAATGGTAGCTGTTTGGGACGGCGGCACAGGAACGACACATGGGCTGAATCCAAATGCTAATACCGCTGGGGTGCAGCCCTGGCGCGGCCGCGATCCGCTTCAACCGAGTGAGGCTTACTGGAAAAGTGTCGATGCGGTGATTGCCGAAGCTGAAAAAGACGGTCTATACGTCGGACTACTACCCGCATGGGGTTCCTACGTGACCGACTACAAAATGATCACGCTGGCTAACGCGGAGGCATACGGGCGATGGCTGGGTCACAGATATAGGAATGCGCCAAATTTAGTTTGGATTGAAGGCGGCGATCGCGACGTGATCTGGACGGCCAAAGCCAGCCGAGAGTTTGTGAGAGATGCCAACATCTGGAGGGCGATGGCGCGGGGATTGCAACAGGGAGATGGCGGCATTCACCCGATCACCTTTCACCCCGGGGGGATACTCCGCGACAATCAGCGGGAGCGGTGGCTCGCGGCAGACATGATTCAGACCTGGGCCTGGTACCAGAATATTCCCGGGCAGTTGGCGATCGACTACGCGCGGACACCGGCTAAGCCGGTAATCCTTGCCGAAGGCGCGTATGAGGAAGGTCCGGAGTATCCGACCGGTCCGATCACTCCGCTGCTGGTGCGGCGACAGGCTTACTGGACATACCTTTCGGGAGGATTTTTCACCTATGG
>JAZKAG010000038.1:11383-18241 GCA_040389265.1 Acidobacteriota bacterium | reverse complement strand
GCCATAACGATATGTGGCGCAAGAATCCCAGCTGGCGCAATTCCCTGATGAGCGAGGGTGCGCAGGATATGCAGGTACTGCACCGGATTTTCGATAGCGTTGCGTGGTGGCAGTTGCGCCCGAACCCGCAGTTCTTCGCCACTGGCATGGGGAGCGGCAAGACTCGGAACATGGCGGCAATCTCCGCGTCAGGAGATTTTTCCATTGTCTATTTCAGTGCGCCTGGAACAGCGGAACTGCACCTGAGCCAAATGAAGAAGGGAAGCCTGCGTGCTGAATGGATCAATCCGCGGAACGGAGCGCGGTCTGGGGCGGCGATGCCATCGACGACAGAAGGGGAGGGAAAGTTCACGACCCCGATGGGATGGCCCGATGCGCTGTTGCTGATTGAAGGTCGGTAAGTGAAAAGAAAAGCGCGGCGAAGCAATGTTCGCCGCGCTTTCTGCTTTGGATACAACTATTCGTGGAATGAGACCAGCGACATAGGCTGGGTCAAGCCGAAGACAACCTCAGAATCCTTGGGGAGCACAGCCTGCTTGCTTTCCAGTAGCCAATGCGCGCCAACGTATCCGGCCGCCGCTCCGCCCAGCACCAGGGCTGCCGGGCCGCCCGCGATCATAAAGCCGGCCGCTGCTGCACCGCCACCAAGTAAGGTGGCTTGCGCCAATGTGCGCTTGCCATGAGCAACGTTGACTACGGTGCCTTCACCGCCGGTTTTGACTCGGCGGTTATCGCCCAGGTCATAGACTTCAGCATGCAGAAAATATCGTGTCCCGTCGGGGAGAACCACTTCATCGGGACGCAGGCGAATCGCGGCTCCGCCGGTAATGCGACGTCCTTCGGTCACCGATGTCACTCGTCCGGTTACGGTGGAGCCGACAGGGATGACGATGCGATTATTCTTGGTCACAGGCGTCAGTAGGCGAGCACTGAAAATCGTACCCGGCTGGGTGGTCGATGTAGATAATGCCTGATTCAGCGACACCGTCAGGGTCGTCCCTTCCGGCAATTGGTGCGGACCGGATGGTACGTTGATAACGATGCCCGAATCGTCCGCTTGCTGGGTTTGTTCCGGGGTGGTTACCACATCGGCATCGAGTGAATTGGATAGCCTGCTGACGAGTCCGGGATGCTGGATGTAGTCGTGATCCTGCGGAGAAGTTGGCGGCGCTTCCATATGAGCCGTGGGCTCGCTCGCCAACGGCGTTACAGTGTCGGTCGAACTGGCAGAGGCCGGAGGTGTCGGCGCCAGGTCGTCCGTGACGATAGCTTCATCGGGCGGATGCGATACGCCCTGATAGGGGCTGGGTTTCGCGCTTTGCCCAAAAGCTGTTGCCGCGACCATGAATGCGGCAAGACTCGTAGCCGTTAAGATTCTCATTTCCAACCTCGGTGTTCGATTTCGCCTGACGTCTTAAGGTCAAAACATTTTGCTTGCACCGCTTCGTTTTCCGATCTCTGCCGCCACGCGACGCTGGCGCAAGCCATTCAATTGATTGGACGCAACTCCAGGCCGTGAGTTGCGCATCGCGGTTCCGAGTTACTTGACAGTAACGACCCCGGAATCCACGCATGTTCAGTCTAATGGAGCATTTATGCATTGCACGGCTGACCATCTTACCCGGTATCAAAAGAGTTATCTTCGTTGTCGAGTTCATCAACCAAACAGTTCGAATGGGGCGAGCTCGGAAGTTTAGGTCAGATGAGATTTTAAAACTGGGTAGAAAGGGGAGTCTCGTTGGTCGCGGCGCTGTCCGCGTCCTCACATTCGCGGGTGGTGGCCTTTGTTACACTGAAGCTGAATCAAAGATTGAATCCTTGACATTCTTCGGCGCGTCCCTGGGGAGTTTTCCAGAGGATGGCCCCTTATCCGCATTTCCTAACCTGGATTTCAAGCTGAAGTCGCCGCAAGCATGCCAGAGTTTGTCCAATCCATCCGGACCACCGAAGGAAATGCAATTCCCGTGGACCGCCGGCCCAAGCTGATTGACCGGCTGGACCACAAGATACTGAGGAGTGATATGACTGAAATTACCTCGATACATGCCCGCGAAGTGCTGGACTCGCGCGGGAATCCGACTGTTGAAGCGGACGTTATTTTACAAAGTGGAACGATAGGCCGGGCAATCGTGCCGAGCGGTGCTTCCACCGGCGAACATGAGGCTGTCGAGCTGCGCGACGGCGATCAGGAGCATTACCAGGGCAAAGGTGTTTTGCAGGCAATCGAAAATGTTGAGAGCGTGATTGCTCCCGAACTGGCGGGAATGGACGCCGGCAATCAGCGTCTGATTGATCAAACCATGATTGCGCTGGATGGAACGCCGAACAAGGCTCGTCTTGGGGCAAATGCGATTCTGGCTGTGTCGATGGCGGCCGCGCGCGCAGTTGCAAATGAGTTGCACATGCCTCTTTATCGCTATCTGGGCGGAGTGAATGCCTGCACCCTGCCGACCCCGATGATGAATATTCTGAACGGCGGCGCCCATGCCGACAACAATGTCGATTTCCAGGAATTCATGATCATGCCGGCCGGTGCGGAAAGCTTTTCTGAGGCGCTGCGCTGGGGTGTGGAAGTCTTCC
This sequence comes from Acidobacteriota bacterium, assembly GCA_040389265.1. GTDB lineage: Bacteria > Acidobacteriota > Terriglobia > Terriglobales > Acidobacteriaceae > JAKAAZ01. The sequence continues at coordinate 15,661 of JAZKAG010000038.1, read as the reverse complement.
ACACATTGAAGAGCGTGCTGAAGAAGAAGGGATACAACACGGCCGTCGGAGATGAAGGCGGATTTGCGCCCTCGCTGAAGTCGAATACAGAAGCCGTTGAAGTGATTCTGGAGGCGATTACGCAAGCCGGTTACAAGCCGGGAGAAGATATCTTTTTAGCTCTTGACCCAGCCGCCAGCGAATTTTTTGACGCCGATAAAAACAAGTATGTCTTTAAAAAGTCGGACAAGAGTGAGCATACCAGCGAGGAGATGACGCGCTTCTGGGAGGGCTGGATCCGTCAATATCCAATCGTTTCGCTTGAAGATGGTTTGGCGGAGAACGATTGGGAGGGGTGGAAATTTCTGACCAAGGAACTTGGAGATCATGTCCAGCTGGTCGGCGACGATTTGTTCGTCACCAATACAGAAATCCTGCAGCGCGGTATTGAAGAGGGAGCAGGCAATTCCATCTTGATCAAGGTGAACCAGATTGGAACCGTCAGCGAAACATTCGACGCCATCGATCTGGCGCGCCGCTATGGCTACACTTCGGTGATTTCCCATCGCAGCGGAGAAACAGAGGATACCTTCATCGCCGACTTCGCCGTCGCGACCAGTGCTGGACAGATCAAAACTGGCTCGGCCTCGCGCACCGATCGGATCGCGAAATACAACCAGTTGCTGCGCATTGAAGAAGAGCTGGGTCAGTCCGCGCAATTCCTCGGCCTAGAGTCAGTCAACTTCGGCGAGTAGTTCAGACCCAAACGGAAGCAGCTACGACGCCGAAATCCGTATCGAGGATTTCGGCGTTTTATTCGGAAGTTTGCGACAAGGGATTGGCCAGGTAACGCGCCAGCACAGCCGAACACATCTGCTCCTTGCTGGTGTCCAGAGTCCAATCTGGCATGGACACGGGTGGATTTGGGCGCGCCTTCTTGAGATCGATCACGACAATCTTGCCATCATCATAGGGCGAAAGATACCTGGCATGAAGTTCGTCGAACTGGTGATGGACAATTACGGTCATACGCCACAGGACCGTGAGTTCTTCAGAATTTCGCAGCGGAGCTTCCAGGGCCTGACATGCTTGGGTATCTTCCCAACGTGCATATCTATAGTCATAGACCAAATAGCGGATGGCATGATTCACAAGAAATTCTCGCGCCTGCGAACTGCTCCCGCGTAATGGCCAACTCTCTCCCGGACTGGCTGCGCCCGGCCAATCCGCAATCAAAATAGAATGACGAGCGTAGTTGAACAGGAAGGGATAGGCCGTGTTTTCCAGTGCCGTCGTGTTATTTGAAAGAGCAGAATCTGCCGTCCGATATTGGGCTTCAATTGTGGGGCTCGCCAATTGTAAGCCGCTCAGACTCGCACGCAGTGAAGGTTTATAGTCTTTCCATTCCATGGCGACTTCGCGAAGTGGTCGCGGACGATCGCCGGAAACATCGTAATAAAAGATCATGGCCACCAAAGAAAAGATTCCAACGTAGAAAAGTCTTTGTGCATGAGTAGAGCGGCCACCGCGCGGGTTCGCTATGCCTGCCACAACCGCATAGAAAATGATGATGGCAGCAAAGAACTGGGGAAAGTTGTATCTCCAGATGAAGTCGCCGCCACTCTTATAGTTGAATGCCGTAATAGCGATGGCAGCAGCTAAGAGAATGCCGGCGCTGAAACGGATTCTGTAGTCGCTTTTCTCAAGGCGCATCTGCAGCGCTGCCAATATGAGTAACGCAGCCGCCTGAAGAAAAATTTTCAGAAAAGCCCGGTAAGAGTGGAATACAGTCTTTGCTTGTACAACCCCGTAGCTCGAATAATCCACCCCGTGTCCGAGGATCGGGAACAGATAGGTTCCACTCGTCAATTTCATGGCAATCATCCAGGCGAGCAACACTGAAAGAGCGCCAAAGGCGGTCAATAAAAATAATCGAGCTCCATCCTTCCCCTGGCGTCTCCATCCGAGCATCCACCATGGAATCAGGAGAAATGCCGCTACGATTGGCAGGTAGGTGGACTTCGCTGCAACTGCCGCTCCACCAACCCCGCCTGCAAGAAACGCAAGTTCGTTTCTTTGAATCCAGTCTTTCGCAGTGGATTTCCAAAGAAGCCAGGCCATCGCGAGCAGCAACGGGACTGGAAGAGTGATGAAGGTGAGGTTGATCATTTCAATTGGGGTCAGGTAGGCGAAGAATTCCAACAGGGCAATCTGGATCGGCGATAGCTCAAAGCTCACCCCGATGTCGAACAATGCTGCCGCCAACACGATCAGTCCCAATGTGCGATCTGCCATGGCAACGTGCGAAAGAGAGGTTGCGGCGAGCACGAAACATTGCAGCAGGTATGCGCCGCCGAGACTGGAAATGACTCGCCGATCGCTAAACGGGTCGTGAGCAAAGGAATGGACCGCCAGCATTTTATGCGGGAAAACCATGTAGGCTGCGGTGTCGTCAAGATTATTGAACATCCCCAGTCGCACAGTGGCGGCCACCCGCAGCAGCAGCATCAATAACGCAATCCCAATCAAAATTTTGGAACCAGGGGATGCGGTCTGCCAGAAGCGGAGCCAGCCATATTCGTCGGGCCTTTGGCTGTGGGTCGCTAGATAGAAAATCAGTCCCAACCCTGTGATGGCGAACAGAACTACCGGATAAATCGCGTGGGCGAGGTTGAGCCAGCCTCCCACAAAAACGACGGACGCGATTCCCAGGGAACAGGCCACGGAGGAAGGCAGCCGGGGCCCGCGGAACAGCTTTCCAGTCAATCTTCCCCAGCCGGTGAAGCTGACCAACAGAAGCCAAGCCCATACGAGAGCGCCCGCAAAAGACGCCAGCGATCGCGCAGTAATCGGCTGTGGCAGGCCGGTAACGGTGGGGTAGGGGGGCAGGTTCAGATTCGTCAGCGCCTGCGCCAGCGACGGCGAAATTTGCATGCGGGAGGTCCTTGATTGTCAGCTGCGATTCATCTTCAGCATACCGAAGGCAAACGTTATCAGATGCATGGGAAGGGCATATCGTTTAGATCACAGGCGATTGAACTGCATTCATGAGCCGGCGCGCCTCCCCCGATGACTCCTATTGAGCTAGTGTTGTCAGGCGCGAATCATGGCAAGTTACACGAACCGCACGGCGGGAACAGGCGCACGCTTGCCTGGCGCAATATTCCTTGTTGGATGTGTCAGCGGACATTGATCCACAGGTAATGGATTCAATCGGATCTTTGTTGCACCTATGCTTACGATGTTTTTCTTTGAAGGTCTGGAGTCGTTCCAAGGTGCACGCGGCCTCCGATGTTCAGCCATGGCACATCAAATTGGGTGAAACCGTTTTGATGGCTTATCGGGAGGACCTGGTAGGAGCCGCGGTCCGGAGACTCATATCGAGCCTCTGAGTACGTGCCACGAAAGCGAACCTGTACCGGCATCGGATCGGCGGAGTAATTCAACAACTCCCCGGTAGCGGAATGAGAGCCGGGAAACTTATAAGGGATGGCGATGATGGTGGACGCATTCCACAGAGAGATGGACAATCTCTCATTCCCCAGCAGGCGGCGAACATCCTCCGAGAACTTTCCAGGATCGGCGACGCCTCCAGCGATTTCGAGCACCTTGCCGTTGCCCAACGTATAGATCGTGGAATCAGCGCTCACTCGGCGGCCGCCACTCGACTGCCCGGGTAACTGGTTTTGCAAATTCACCAAAATCGCCTCTCCCCCCCCTTGCACAAAATTCGTCAACTGTCGGAGCGTAGCCGCATCCGGCTGCGCGAATACGACAACCAGGTCGAGACCATCAAGATCCTGGGGGGTCACTTGGGTCGTTGGCAAAATGCGGAAGGGAACGTTTTGGCGCGCCATCAAATTTGTGGGCTCATACGAGGTGTCAAAGTTGTCCGTCATCACGCCCACGTTGGCTGGGTAAGTGACAGGGCGGCCACTCTCCCCGAGGTAAAACTCCATGTATTGGGCTACTCGCTTCCACTTCGTCCATGCTTGATCGTTTTCACTCAGCAGCGCTTTTTCAAGGGTGGGGTGCAGGTTCAGGACTAGATCGGAATGAAGCGCGCCAGCTTCCGCTATGGCGAGCAGATAGCTTTCCGTGCTGGGGCCTAGCTGTTGCTGCAGCGCATCGGGAAGATCCCAATGGAAATCGAGCAAGGGTGTTTGGCGGGGTCGAAATGCGCGATCGAATTCCACCAGGGCAATGTTGGAATCAATCCATGGCTGCTCCGTGGGGCTGGATATCTGCAGGATGCCATGCTGGGTAATCACGGTGCTTCCCATCATTGCTGGCTGCTTG
>JAZKAG010000038.1:7795-11373 GCA_040389265.1 Acidobacteriota bacterium | reverse complement strand
CCGAAGCTCCCTGGCGGTTTTCTCCGCCTTTTCCTGCTCTGAGTCACCTGCGTCGAGGAGGATTCCGGACATCCCCATCGCGCGGCAGTTGTTCGCCGCCGCAGAAGCCTGTTCGAGCGTCGCGGCGGCGTACACGCGATAGCCCTGTTTTCGTGCGCTTTTTACCAGCGCAGGAGAGGCTCCCCAGGGGATCGCCAGACCATGCGCGTGCAATGGTTTTGAAGGCAGCGACGGTTGATTCCAGCGGATCCAAACTCTGCCCCAGGTGGTTGGGGCAGAGTTTGCCGGAGAATCCGGCCGCAGTCTCTCTTCCTGGCCCCGGGAGACGACGGAGCCGAGCAACAATCCCGCGGTTCCCAAACTCGCGCTCTTAACGAATCGACGTCGATCCATGAGTTCACTCCAAGTTAATCTAGACTTCGCGCACGGCCGGCAGAACGCTAGTTCCAGCTTCGCTGGTCATCAGGATTTCCGGGCCGCTGGTCGCGGTCTGCGGCGGTCCTTCGGCTGATATCCAGACGGCAGCCATGTTCGCTACCTTCTTTACAAGTTCGCGACCTTTTTCAGGGCCCATCACCAATAGAGCCGTGGAAAGCGCATCGGATGCCGTGGCAGATTTTGAAACGACGCTCACGGCGGCGGCAGACTTTAATGGCTCACCTGCGACGGTGTCGATAATGTGCCCGAACGAGGACATACCCAGCAAGCTGGGTCGAGTTTGCTGCGAGGTTGACACGCTGTTTTGGTGCAACAGCACGTGCGGCGCAATCTGCGAGGAGGGGTCGCACAGATGGACCAGCCAACCGGCCTTGCTGGGAGGCGCACCAATACCGAAAAACGTGCTCCCTCCCGAATTCATCAGGGCACACTCGATGCCGAAGGAGCGCAGTACGGAAGCAGCTCGATCTACGGCATACCCTTTCCCAATCGCCCCCAGGTCCACCGCCACGCTCGCAGAGTGAAAGCGAATGCCATTGGGAGGAATCAATTCGACCTGGCGATAGCCGACGCCGCGGCGAAGGCTCGCTTCTTCACTCGCAGTAGGAGGCTGCTCGCCGCGACCCACCGCCTTCCACCGCTCCGCGAGCGGTCCCGCCGTGACATCGAATGCACCGTCAGAAAGCTCAGAATAGTGCAGCGACTGCAGTATCACCTGGTACAGATCCGGACTAACGCTTTGCGCCTGTCGATGAGCGGAGCGGTTCAGGCGGCTCAGTTCGCTCTCGGGTTTGTAGATGCTCATCAAATCTTCGAGGCGATCAATTTCCTGAAAGGCATGGTCCATGGCCTTTGACGCTTGCACCGGGTCGGTGCGGTACGTGACGATTTCAAAGACCGCGCCCATGGCGTAGTGCTTCCTGATAACAGGCAGTCCTGGCGAATCCAAAGATGTCGCAGAAAAGCGCTCACTCGTTTCAGGGATTCCGGGCTTCCTGTCCCGGAATCGACTACTCCAGGGCATAGACCACTCCATTCTGACTTGCCACGTACATGCGACCACCGGCCAATACGGGAGCAGATTGCAGACCACCGCCCAATCTGGCTGTCCACCGGACCGCACCTGAAGCGATATCGAAGCAGACAACGGAGCGTTCCGCATTCACGGCAACGACGGGTTCGACAATGACTGGCGGGGATGTGATCGGAGTTCCTGCGAAGGTCTTCCATTTCAATGTGCCGGTGCGAATGTCCAGGGCATACATCGTGCGGTCTTTGCTGCCAAACACGACAATATCTTTCGAAGCAGCTGGGGACGAGGAGATTCCGAGCTGCGTCTCGAATTTCCAACGCACCGCTCCCGTGGTGGCATCAAGCGCATAAAGGAAGTAGTCCTCCGAGCCCACCAGTACGACGCCGTCAATCACAGCAGGCGAGGAATCGATACCGTTTCCCGTTGGAGTGCTCCACTGAACAGTTCCCGAGGAAGGATCCAGGGCGTAGACCTTGCCGTCGCCGCAACTGAAGTAGATATGCTTTTCGTCAGCGTAGGCAGATGCATAGATGCGGCCGCCAACGGTTTGTATCCACCGTGGCTTGCCGGTCTTGTGTTCGACCGCATAAAAACGGCCGTCGGCACTTCCGAAGAAGACAGTGTCGTCGCGGACCACCGGGGAACCCCACACCTCTGCCCCCGTCGTGATCTCCCACATCGTTTTGCCAGTTTCAAGATTCAAGCTATGAACCTCGCCTCCGTCGCAGCCAAAGAGAAGGGTATCTCCGGAAATGGAAGGAGTGGAGTGAATCAGGTTGGGGAACTGGCGAGTCCACCTGGGACGGCCGCTATCCGCATTCAGGGCATAGACCGTGCCATGAACTTCCATGACATACAGAGTCTTGTCGCGCAGGACGGGTGCCGAACGGATGGCTCTGCCAGCGCGAAACTGCCAGCGCACGCCATTGGGCTTTTGCCATGACGCCTCGTGCAATCCTCCCGTGCGGGAGTTGTCACTCAATAAAGTTATCCAATCGCGATCTGTGCCAACTGGCTTATCCATCGTGGCCTTTACGTGAGTCGAAGTTGGCGATGATCGATGACTTTCAGGTCAGAAACGCCCAAGCCAAGTTTTCCGGCTGCGGCGATGTGACCCGGCTGACGAAGATACAGGTTCTTGTCAGGGTTCTCGTAGAACTCCTGGCCGCTCGTCGTCAAAGTCTTCGGATCGTTGTCCCAAACTGAAATCGCCCCTTCCTCCCGTCTCTTTTTGTCGATGGCCTGCAGTTCGATCGTATCCACCGCTACCGGATCGGTGCCAATGAAAAGCGTCTTGGCTTCAGACACGAACTTCCAATTCGAGGTGAGGGGACCCCCATGCCAAACTTCGCGCATTCCATCCATGATATTTAGCACTGTTTTGGAGCGCAGTGGCTCGGTGGAGCAAAGATAACCGATGAACGGATCGGTGAATGTGTACGGTTGCAGGTGGGTTCGGGCCACATTGTTAAAGCTACCGTAGCCGAGATTTTTCAGGCAACCCGTCACTCCGGCGGCCGAGTGATCCTTCATCGTCGGAATATTGATAATTTTGGTCAGGTCCTTGGTCACGACTTTCGCTAGAAAAGACCGCGTCTCCGACTCTCCAAAGAAATCGGCATCGCAATACACATCCAAGTCGTAGCGAGAGGCATCGAAGGCGCCGCTTTCGATTTTCGCCAATCGTGTTTCCACCCGGCCGACAACTCGAATCCCTACCGGCACAAGGGTATGGTAAGAACCCATTTCGATCTCATAGGAATAGCGGTCAAAGACCACGATGTTCTGGGCCGGAACTCCGGCCGAACGCAGGGACTCGATAATTTCGCGCACGATTTCGGGAGAGGAATAGCATACCGGAGCTCCCGAGGAGTTGATCTTTATCCCCACAATGTCGTGCGGTTCAACGAACCGTTGCCATGCCGCCGTTGATGAACTTTCACCGGTCAACTGCTTCATTCCCTCAGAGAGCATGCGGCCAATGAGCGGCTGGGAAACGTGGTTGCCGGAAATGGAATCCGGATGGAAAACTTCGACCACTCTCCCAGGGAACAACCCGGGGAGCCCTAATGGCGACGGCTTACTGGGAGCGATCCCATGGACTTCA
>JAZKAG010000038.1:4334-7785 GCA_040389265.1 Acidobacteriota bacterium | reverse complement strand
CCCTGACTTTCCTGCCGTGCAGCAATGCGCGAGTTGAGCAACATCGCCGCGGTTCCCCACCCGGCGGTCTTGACGAAATCTCTTCTATCCATTCGATAGCTCCCAAGTGTGACACCCCGACGCTTCGGGGAGATTGTCCCAAAAACGAAATAGCCAGAGACTTCTACTATAGTTCCACTCAGTCCCGGCTGGCTCGGTGCTGCAATGTGGACGCTTTCATGAGAGTGACGCGCCACAATCATAGCCTTATTCGGCCGACGTTCCCATAATCGTCGTCACGATGGTGTAACAGAATACGAACGCCTGTCCGAAACCGAGAGACGGTGATGGCAATGTTGCCGATGAGATAGCCGTTAGTCGGCAATCGCGCCAGTTTGTTCAAGGTTTGGCGAAAAGGTGGTCGCGCACGGTGGCATGGGTTGCGAGGTCGATGCAGGTTCACGTCATCGCTATTGTTCCTTCGATCGATGCTGTATCTGCATCGCGTGTAATGCAATGCGCGGTGAATTCCGGCTGATGGGTGGCAGTCGGTAAAGAGTTGAAGTCGATCATGGGATTAGACGGATGGCATCGTGCGCGAGAGATTGCCCCTGTTCATCGATTAAGGCCGCGGATTTCCCATTGACCGAGGTTCGGAACGGACACCCGAGGCCCTCGGAATTCTTTGCGGTAGAGCGCTCCAATATCTCCGTAAAGACCTCCTCTCAAGTATTGGAATCATAAATCGAAATCTTGCTATGCGTAGGGTCTTGTACCTGGCGAAGTTACCTCTGCGCAGTACTGCTTTGCTTGCGAGCGGGTCTCGTTAGTAACTGCGCCGCGATTGAGCGGAGATTTCTCTTGCACACGGTCTGGAACCGGGTTACAAAGAATCACCGAAGAAAACTCCGCAAGTCCGTTCCTGCCGGACCGCGGGAAGTTCGTGCACGACCCACTTATCCAATGAAAGGCTGCTGAGCCGTGGATTCTATCTGCCGCCGTATTTTTGTTTTTGTCTGCCTTCTGTCTGCGTCTTGCGTTCCATTGATCGGTGCGAGCTGGACTCAACCTACACCCGACGAGTTGAAAATGACCTCCGATCCCGCCGCTCCTGACGCGCCGGCGGTCTATCTGTTTCGCGAAGAAATTGTCAACGACAAGGTCCATTCTCACACTACCTATGCTCGAATCAAGATCCTGACCGAGAAGGGGAAGGAACAGTTCAGCGAGATCGAGATTCCTTACGAGAAGGACGCGAGTGGGGAAAGTGTCTCCAACGTGGAGGGGCGCACCATCGAGCCGGATGGAACCGTCGTTCCGTTCACCGGAAAACCCTTCAATAAAGAGGTAGTCAAGTCTGGCGACGTGACCGTAATGGAAAAGGTCTTTTCGCTTCCCGATATTCGAGTAGGCAGCATCATCGAGTACCGCTATTTGCTGACCTACGAAGGCAACTACTTCATGCCGCCCACGTGGCTTCTGCAGAAACCGATTTTTGTACACCGCGCGCATTACCATTTTGTCCCGACCGATACCAGTCTGACCATTACGAGCACAGACTCTCAAGGGCACGAGAATGTGGTGAATCATCTGGTGTACTTTCCGTTGCTGCCACCGGGAGTCAAGGTTCGCTCCGGCTTAGACGGTTTCGACCTGGTCGTCGACAATATTCCGGCAGCTCCCGACGAGCCATACATGCTGCCGCTCAGCAGCTTCACGTATCGGCTGATTTTCTATTACACTCCCTACCCCTCCGGGAAAGAATTCTGGGATGCCGAAGCCAAGTATTGGTCGAAGTCTGTGAACAAATATGCAGAACCTTCCGACAGAATTCGCGCGGCAGTTGCAAAGACTGTGGCTCCCGGTGACAGCGATGATCAGAAGCTGCGAAAGATCTATGCGGCCGTGATGACATTGGAAAACACGGATTTCACGCGGCAACATTCAGCGGCAGAGAACAAAGCCGAAGGGGAGAAAGTCAAAAACGCGGCCGACATCTGGGATCAGAAGCGAGGCACTGGCAACCAAATCACTTTGCTTTTCATTGCCATGGCACGGGCTGCCGGGATGAAGGCGTATGCGATGGCCCTGACTTCGCGCGATCAATCGCTGCTGAATCGCGGTTATCTATATTGGGGCCAGCTTACCGACGAGATTGCCATTGTGAATGTGGGCGGCAAAGAAGTCTACTTCGATCCAGGCGAACGGTATTGCGAATACAGCAGGCTGGACTGGATCCACACCCAGATGATGGGCTTTCGTCAGGTGGATAATGGAACCGAACTGGCCACAGCGCCCCCAGCCAAATATCCAGAAAACATCACAGTTCGACAGGTGGAGGTGACCCTGGGCCCTGACGGGAAATTGCAGGGGCAGATTCGGCTCTCCATGACGGGCGTGCAGGCGTTGCGCTGGCGGCAGAAAGCGCTGTTGACTGATGAGCAGTCGACGCAAACAGCCATGGAGAAAGAGGTACAGGCCCAGGTTCCCGACGGCGTGAAAGTAAAAATGAATCACTTCCTCGCGCTGAATGACAACACATTAGTTCTGACCGCGTTTCTGGACGTGAGTGGAAACCTGGGAACAGCGACGGGAAAACGCGTCTTTTTGCCAGCCTCGTTTTTTGAGACGAAAGCGACGCCGATGTTCGCGTCTGAAAAGCGGGAGAATCCGGTCGACCTTCGCTATCCATCGGAGGTTCAAGATGTGGTGACAATCACATTGGCGGCGGGCCTTTCGGTGGAAAGTTTGCCCAAGGCGATCACCAGCGTCATTCCAATCGGTGTGGAATATAAGAGCGTATACGCCGACCCCGCGAACAGTTACAAGCAGGTACGCTTGCTTGCCATTGCGAATACGTTGTTCGCAACCAAGGAATATCCGCAACTGCGAGAGTTTTACCAAAACGCCGCCACGCAGGATCAGCAGCAAGTGGTGCTACAACGAACGCCTACAGCCGCTGCAATACCGGCTCCGGCGAAGGGCCAATGAGTATCCAAGGCGGGCTCGACCGCATGCGTTCAGCGTGGGATGGCGCAATCGCAATATCCCGCACCCTATGCGGGGTACTGGCGGCCCTGGTGGTGTTTGCTGTACCCGCACATGCTTCCAATGCGCAAATTCCAGACTGGGCAATGAATGCATCGACCGCGAAGGGTGACTGGGGCGACGCGAAAGCCGTGGTCCTGTTGCAGGATACTTTGTTGACCGTACAGCCTGACGGAAAAGCAGTGGAGCGGGATCGAATGGTGGTAAAGATTCTGCGTCCGGAAGGGCGAGATGAGGCTAGCCCGTCGGTCGGTTTCTCGAAGGACAACAAGCTCTTGTCGTTTCATGTGTGGAGCATCGGGCCGGACGGTCACCACTACGCGATGAAGGATTCGGAATATGTGGAGGCAGGCAGCAGCGGCTACGGCATCCTTTATGCCGACGAGCGAGTCAAGATGGCGTCGCCGCCCGGCGCCGATCCGGG
>JAZKAG010000038.1:0-4324 GCA_040389265.1 Acidobacteriota bacterium | reverse complement strand
GCACTTCGCTCCGGGTGTGCACCGCGTCTGCCTGCCGCCCGGCGCCGATCCGGGAGGGGTGATTGCGTGGGAGACTACGCAGCAGCTACCGACCTATCTGAGTTCAGACGATTGGCTATTTCAAAACCCCGTGCCAACTGTTGAGACTTCTTTTGAAATCGATCTGCCGTCCGGCTGGCATGAGTACCCGGTATGGTTTCGACACGATGCGGTTGCGCCCACCCAGGCAGTGCCGAATCATTTCCGGTGGGAAATCGACAATCTGAACGGCGTTGACTTATCTCAGGTACAACTGCATCCGGCATGGACCGCGCTGGCAGGAAGGATGACCGTGCATTTCAGCGCCAGTCCAATACCACAGGGAAGCGCCCTGTGGGAGAAGATAGGCACCTGGTACCAGGGTTTGGCGGCTCCAGAAAGCGAAGGCGCCAGCGATATTTCTGCCGAGGCACGCGCCGTAGCCGGCGACGGTGATTACATGGCGCGACTGTCTAAAGTTGCCGACTTTATGCAGCAGCAGATTCGCTACGTCGGCATCGAGATCGGCATCGGCAACCTGCAACCGCACTTGGCGGAAGAAGTGTTCCGCAATCGATACGGTGACTGCAAAGACAAAGCGACGCTGATGATTTCCATGTTGAGCGCAGTCGGTATTCGTGCGACATGGGTCGCAGTCGATCACCGCAGAGGCGTAGTCGATCCGGCAACGCCGTCGATCTTTGGCGATCACATGATCACCGCCATTGAGGTTCCAGCCGGATACGACAACGCGAGATTGCAGGCAGTCGTGACCACTCGCACGGGAAGAAAATATCTGATTTTCGATCCAACAAACCAATACGTTCCCATCGGCGAGATTCCAGAGAATGAGCAGGGAAGTTATGGCTTGCTGGTAGCTGGAGCCGACAGCCAGGTGATCCAGCTTCCGATTCTGAAGCCCGATTCCGACACCACCGATCGGACGGCGAAATTCAAATTATCGCCGGATGGAACGCTGACCGGCGAAGTGACCGTGCTGCACTCCGGGGCCTCTTCCTGGGGTCTGCGGGAAAATTTGTCGATGGCAAGTGAGAAGGATCAACGGAGAAATCTGGAACAGGCACTGCAGCAATCCTTGTCCAACTTCACCTTGGGAACAGAGAAAACGGATAACGTGTTGGTGCTCGACAAGCCGCTGGAGATGCAATATCAGGTGACCGCTCCGATGTATGCCAAAGATGCGGGCAGTCTGCTATTAGTTCGCCCGAGGGTCATCGGAAGCGACGCCTACGGATTGCTCGACAAGCCGCGAGTGTACCCGATCAGCTTCGACGGCGCGAAGACCTGGAAGGACGATTTCGATGTCACTATCCCAGCCGGATATGTAGTTGACGATGTGCCGACCGCGGTGAACATGGACGTTGGGTTTGCAACTTATCACAGCGAAGTAAAGGCCGAAAACGGTGTGCTGCATTACCACCGCGAGTACATGTTGAAGCAGCCGACCCTGCCGGCTTCCGATTACGCAGCACTGCTCAAATTGGAAGCCGTGATCGCATCCGATGAGAACAGTGATGCTGTACTCAAAAAGCAGTAGGTCGGCGGTAGAAAACCCCCTGACTTAGTCGGGAACGGTTCCCAGGCATCGCCCTGATCTGTCAACGATGGATACCCACGGACAGAGCTCCGAACAAGAGCGGCAATTATGGACGTCCAGCGTGCGTGAGAATCATCAGGGGAAATGCTGCGATAGCAGCGAGGATGATCAGTACGAGAAAGCCGATGCCAATGGCTGTGTCAAGTCTGGAATTCACGTGCTTGCCCATGAAGTTCTTGTCTGCCGCCACCCGCAGAATGGGATAGTACGTGAACGGCATAACGGCCATGCCGAACACGATCGAAAAGTTGACAAGCTGTAATGGGCGCACTCCAGCCAAAACAATGAGTGCGGCCACGGCAAACGTTCCGATCCAGATCGCGGCGAAAATCGGAGCGGAATGAGCGGGAAGATTCTTGCCCCAGGTCAAATCATAAAATTGGCAAACGTTGTAACCCCCCGACAACGCGGTTTCGACCGCAGCGCCTGCGATACATACAAGTGTTCCCAACAGTGCGAGCACCAGGGCTTTCTGCGCGAATGGGAATGCTCCAGCGAATACGGCAGTGCTCAGAAGGTCGGGAAAAACGCTTCTTGGCAGATAAACCAAGGTACCCAAAATAAGCAGAGCTACTGTCAGCAGCGATCCCAGGAACGAGCCAAGTGAGGCGACCATGAAGTTCTCGCTCAGATCCTCCGGCTTCCAATCTTCCTCGATGGCACCTGAAGAATAGAAATGCACCTCGTACTCCATTAACATCGCGCTGAATATTCCCACGGCGAAGTAGGCGTAGAGCAGACCGCGCTTGGGATCCGCCGCCTGCAAGTTAGGAACAAAGCCGCGGGCCACGTTGCCCCAATCCGGGTGGAGGACCACTGCCGAAACAGCAAAAACGATCATCAAAAGTCCCGAAAGTCCGAAGACCCTCTCGATCCACTGAAATCGGCACAGAAACACTAACGCAATCAGAACCAGGGTTGTTCCGATCAGCACTCGGTGCTCGTTCCACCCAGTGAGGAGATGAATCACAATTGCGACGCCGCCTAGCTCAGCAGCACAGGTGAGCAGGTTCAACAGATTGGAGGCTATTAGCGTTGCGAGGCCGAGCCGCTTGCCGAGCCGGTCCCGCACCACAGCGAATACTGGTTGATGGGCGACTACTGCGACGCGGCCGCACATCTCCATGTAAACGATGATGGCGACTGTTCCGAGGCCAATTGACCAAAGCAAGTGATAACCGAACAATGCACCAGCCTGAGTGGTGAATACAATTTGACCAAGATCAACGAAACCTCCCAACGCCGTCATTATCCCAAGCGTTATTCCCAGGAGCTTCTTCATAAGGAAGAGTTCGCCTGAACCAAGCTCATACGAATCTTGCGAATCTGATCCTCGGATGCAGCTAGAACATCGGCTTGCTGAAGGTGTCGGTCGACATTATCAATCTGTACCGCCAACAGGCTCAGCTGAACGCGGTCAACGTTCAACGCATCCATTAGATCCGGCGAAGCATTGAGATTCGAAAGCTCCTTGGCGGTTCGATTCACTTCATTTAACAGGTCATTCAGATACCCGGATGCGAAATAGTATGTCGAGCGATGCTGACGGAGATACCTGACAAATGTTTCGGATTCGGAAGCTAAAGAGATCGATTTGATGAGATCCGAGTGCACGTCATCCCGAGACGCCTGTTGCTTTCCGCACGCCAGTAAAAGGGTGACAGGAGCCATCACGAGCAACATTTTCAAATTCAGATACACCCTCAAGCCTCACTCTGCGCACGTCAGTGGTGACAAAAGGCAAACACTTGTAACATCGAAGATCTTCATCTCCGCGCGACGTCCGAGTCTCTTCCATTATCGATTTCCGATTCAGGCAGAGTCACGGCCATCGTGCGCTCCATATTCATCCACTAGCAACGCCGCGCGGAGCTGATCCATTCGCGTTCTATGTCCTTCGGTTGCTTATGACGCCTCACTAGCTACTTTCCCAAGTGCGCGGCGAATCTCCGCGGCCATCACGCCATGCTTCGATACAAGTTCCCGGAGCCGTTCCGATGTCACCCCGAATTCCTTGCTCCAGTATTCGACTTCATAGGGTTCGTGAATATTTACTCTCGCCCGGTCTGCCGGACCGCGACTGCTCTTGTCATCAGCCATCTCAACCTCCAGCTATCTTTTAGAGCAGACAGTATCTGACCATAGGAGCGTCCTCGTGCGGATGAGGTTGTACTGACCTGCATAGAGTTGGAATGTCCAGGAATCAACCACACGAGCCCGCACTGCCGGTTTCATCGACGCAATGGAGTGCTTGCCAGTTCCGACTATCCCAGAAAGGCGTGAAGGGACCTACAAATTAAAGCTCGACAGCTATCGGTGGCAGTGGTCCGTGGTGGCACGAAGACCACATTGTATTCGCGGCGCGAAAATTTCCTGAACTCTAAATCTCATACGTCGCAGCAGCCTTGCAGCGCCCGACACCGGCTCTGCGGGCTGTCATCTCGCCGCGCATTGCCCGACCATCTGGCCCCAATACTAGATGCACGAGAGCTGGGTGAGCGGGTGATTATGCGGGGAACGGACACCAAAGTTGATAGTGAGATAAGAACACGGAGAGTTGGCAAAAACAAAACGGGTCCGCAGTTTCTGCCCCGGTGCAAGTCATATGTTTTTGGGGGGTTGGTTGCGGGGGCTGGATTTGAACCAGCGACCTTTGGGTTATGAGCCCAACGAGCTACCAGGCTGCTC
>JAZKAG010000037.1:59566-72985 GCA_040389265.1 Acidobacteriota bacterium | reverse complement strand
CTTGATGAGAAACGGCAGTCCGGCGTAGAACCACACCGCCAGGTACTCTTTATAGCTAGCCTTGGCGCCGAGTCCAAAATTAAAGGTCAGCATCAGAATGCCGGCACAGATCAAGGCGAAGATCAGCCCAAGAAGCGGATAGAGGTAGCTGATGACCCGGGTCACGGAGGCAACTCTATGCATTACGCGGTCTCGCTGGGCCTCCGGCAAATTGCTCATGTTCTGCTGTGCTTGCGCGTTACGGTTCATATTGGCTTGCGCGACTTGATCGAATCCAATCTTGCGATCGACGGAAGCAGCAAACGCGAGGCTGACCAGAATGGTGAGCAAAAAGGGAAGCCACCAACTTGCATTTCTGCGAATATCTGCGAAGGTTTTTGTCGGCGCGACAAAGGTGTCGACAACCCGTTCCACCTGACTCAGACCGCCAGATTCTCCTGGTTGCGGTACGACTGCATCCATGGCTGACATGTGCTTCCCTCTTTCCAAAAAATCAGGCTGAAATCCTTGGGCACCAGTCTAGCTGGAGTAGGCTTAAAAGCGCAGATATTTTTTGATGTAAAGTTTACGGACGCAAGCAGATGCGCGCGCTCGTGGGCGGCTGAGCGGACAGACCTGCCGCCAAGTGAAAGTGAACAAGGAGAACCGGAATGATGAGCTGGCAGCGCGGATGCGCGCGGATTGTCGTATTTTTTAGCCTGGTTGCGGGCCTGCCGGCGTTCTCTGCCGCGAAACACCAGCCGCATACGTTTGTGGCCGGACATGGGGAATTCCTGATGGACGGGAAGCCGTTCCAGATCATTTCCGGGTCCATGCACTATGAGCGAATTCCGCGAGCGTACTGGCGCGACCGGCTGCGCATGGCCAAGGCAATGGGGCTGAACTCGATCACGACCTATGTGTTCTGGAATTGGCATGAGCCGCAACGGGGTGTCTACGACTTTTCCGGGAATCGCGACGTAGCGGAATTTGTTCGCGAGGCGCAGCAGGAGGGGCTGTATGTTCTGCTGCGGCCAGGCCCATACTCCTGCGCGGAGTGGGACTTCGGCGGATTCCCCGCGTGGCTGCTGAAGGATCCGAACATGGTGGTGCGGTCGAGAGATCCGCAATTTCTGGCCGCGGCCCGCGCCTGGCTGATGCAGCTGGGTAAACAGGTGGCGCCGCTGCAGATTGGCAATGGCGGACCCATCATCGGGGTGCAGGTGGAGAACGAATATGGCTCCTACGGCAAGGACCACGCCTACATGGAGGACATCCACCACATGCTGGTCGATGCGGGATTTACCAAGGCACAGCTCTATACAGCGGACGGGGCGGATGAGATTCCCAACGGTTCCCTTCCGGAGTTGCCGGCGGTGATCAACTTTGGGCCCGGAAACGCGCAGACGGATTTTGCAAAGCTGAAGAAATTGCGTCCCAACGGCCCCATGATGACGGGGGAATATTGGGACGGCTGGTTCGATCACTGGGGCACGCCCCATACCGCCGATACGCCGGCCCAGCAAGCCAAGGATCTGGATTGGATGTTGCGGCAAGGATATTCGGTGAGCTTGTACATGTTCCACGGAGGAACGAGTTTTGGCTGGATGAACGGGGCGAATTCCGACGGCAAGACGTATGAGCCGGATGTGACCAGCTACGACTACAACGCGCCGCTGGATGAAAGCGGTCATCCCACGCCGAAGTACTACCGGTTCCGCGACATTATCGCGAAGGACACTGGAATCAAGCCGCCTCCAGTCCCCTCGGCTCCGCCGACGATGACGTTGCCCGCCATTTCTCTCAGCGAGGGTGTTTCGCTGTGGAAGTCGCTGCCGGCTCCCAGGCATTCTGACCGGCCACTGTCGATGGAGGCTTTGGGCCAGGCGTACGGATACATTTTGTATCGCACGCAAGTGGATGGCCCCGTCGACGATAATTTGATCTTCGATACGCTGCACGATTATGCGCAAATCTATGTTGATGGCAAACTAGTCGGCACGCTGGATCGCAGGCTGGGGCAATATCAATTGCCACTGCACCTGACGTCTGCTCATTCGCGGTTGGAAGTGCTGGTTGAAAACACGGGTCGGGTGAACTTTGGTCCCTCGCTACCTGCGGAACGCGCCGGGCTGGTGGGCAGGGTGAAGCTGGGGCAAAAAGTTTTGACGGGATGGGACATCTATACGTTGCCGATGTTAAAGCCGGGCGAGTTGTCCTACGGCAAGGAGCCGTGCAGCGGAGCGTGCTTTTACCGGGCCAGTTTTCATGTGACGACTCCGAAAGATACGTTTCTAGATACCAGCGCGTTGACGAAGGGCGAGGTTTGGCTGAATGGCCGCCCGCTGGGACGTTTCTGGAACATTGGTCCGCAGAAGACGCTCTACTTTCCGGCGCCGTGGTTGAAAGCGGGGGAAAACCAGGTGGTTGTTTTTGACCTGGATGGCAAGCCGGGCCGGACGCTGGAAGGGCTGGACCATCCCGTATTGCACGCTCCCGTGGAGGCGAGTTCGTCAAAGTAACTTTCACAATAATGAAATGAAACTTCGTCCGGGGAGGGCACGTCGAGAGCGTATGGGCTGGGGTTGCGAGATGTTCCGGTTGGTGTCAGACTAGAGCCATTGCGAAGCTCACTCGCAGAGAGATTGAAATACATGTGAGACCGTTATCGGCTGGCCCGATTCGCCTGATGTTGCTTCCGACGAACCACGCGAATCCGCTCGATGTGCCGCATGCTCCTTCTTCCTTCGAAACCAGGAGAAACAAATGTCTGAACCGAAGTTTCCTCCACACGCAAACGAGCCCACGTCCGAATCAGTGCAGCATTCTGATGCAGCGGAATCCAATCAGCCGAAAGAGCGTCCGGTCGCCAAAGGGATTTCGCGGCGCGGATTTCTAAAAGGCGCCGGGGTTGCAGCAGCCGGAACTGCGCTGCTGGAAGGCGCGCAGGTGTTCACTCGTGAAGCTGCCGCCGCTACCCGCGGCGAGCACCACGGGGTAAAGGAACTTGGGCCGGGGGCGGTGCCGATCACCCTGAACGTGAATGGCAAGGAACGGACCACTCAACTGGAGCCGCGCACTACCCTTGCCGATGCCTTGCGCATCCACATGGGCCTGACGGGTACGAAAGTCGTGTGCGATCGCGGGTCGTGTTCCGGCTGTACCGTTCTGCTGGATAACATGCCGGTGAACAGTTGCATGACGCTGGCGGTTGACGCCATTGGACACAAAGTGACGACAATCGAGGGTTTGTCGGCGAGCCATGGTGCTGGCGAGTCGGAGGCATTGCATCCGGTTCAAGCAGCCTTCATCAAGCACGACGCCATGCAATGCGGTTTCTGCACACCGGGCATGGTGATGGCCTGTTCCGCCTTATTGAAGAAGAACCCCAATCCATCGGAAGACGATGTGCGACAAGCGACGGCAGGCAATCTGTGCCGTTGCGGCACCTACCCGAGAATCTTTGCGGCCACAGTGGAGGCCGCGCGTGTCTCCGGCAAAGAATCCATCCGTAACGCGTAGGAGAGAACATGGCGAAGAGAAGATCTGATTCGGCAGCGGATGCATCCAGCAATACCCCGAAAAAAACTGTCACGATGCCGTACGGAGTTCCGAATTACACGCTGCATGACATCCAGCGGGAGGTTCCGGAAACCGAGCCGCCGGTTCTGCCCATCAACGCGGACCTGCAGTACATTGGCAAATCTCCCAAACGCTGGGATGCGCATGCCAAGGTGAGCGGCGGCGGACGCTATACCGCCGATGTGCAATTGCCGGGCATGTTATACGCCGCCATGGTGACGTCGAATGTACCTCACGCCAAGATTGTTTCGATCGACACCTCCGCAGCCAGCAAATTGCCGGGTGTAAAGGGCGTGTACGTGATTCAGCACATTTTGGGTGAGGCGGTCTTACGCAATCCTTCACTCGACTCGGGCAACTATCCTATCGTGCGCTATGCCGGTCAGCCGATTGCGGCGGTGGCGGCAACCTATCCGCATCTGGCGGAAGAGGCGGCAGCGCTGGTGAAGGTGCAATACGACGCCAAGCCGTTTGTCGTCGAAATGGAGATGGCTCGTAAAGCCGATGCGCCGCTGGTTTTTCCCGGGCCGGCAGACGAAGCAGGTTCCGCGGGCGGTGGCGGCGGACCGCACGATGTTCCGCAGACGGGCAACATTCACGGGCCATCGGTGAACAAGCGAGGCGATGTCGAGCAGGGATTCAAAGACGCCGACTTCGTGGTGGAATCGAAATACTCCACCCAGGTTCAAACCCACAATGCGCTGGAGACGCATGGCGTCGTGGCCGACTGGAAGCCGAACATGCTGACGGTGTGGGCTTCGACCCAAGGCACCGCCAGCGTGCGCGATGAGCTGGCCGACTACTTCAAAATTCCCAAGTCGCAGATCCGAGTGATTACGGAATATGTTGGCGGAGGATTTGGCGCGAAGTTCGGTGCCGGGAATGAGGGAGTGGTCGCGGCGATTCTATCCAAGCAAACCGGCGCGCCAGTTCGCTTGATGCACGATCGCAAAGGGGAGCAGCTTTCCGTCGGCAATCGACCGAGTTCGGATCAAACGCTGAAGATTGGCGCCAAGAAGGACGGCACCCTGACAGCTATCCAACTGGTCAGCTTTGGTACGGCAGGCTGCGGGACTGGCGCGGGTTGCGCGGGTCCGGCGACCAACTTATATGAATCGGCCTCGCTGCACACGGAAGAAAACGACGTGTTCACCAACGCCGGTCCTGCGGCTGCATTTCGCGCTCCGGGACATCCCCAGGGAGCCTTTGCGCTGGAACAAACCATCGATGAGATGGCGGAAAAGCTCAACATGGAGCCGCTCGAGTTCCGCGAGAAAATTGATAGCAACCCAGTGCGCCGCGTGGAACGCCAGATCGTGCGCGAGAGTGCCCTCTGGAAATCACGCAATCCCAAAGCGAATGCCGATCCCGGACCTGTTAAGCGGGGTGTCGGCCTGTCGCAGTCGGTCTGGTATCGATTTATCGATATGGATTCTGCGGCGGAAGTTCGCGTGCATCGCGATGGATCGGTCGAAGTTCTTTCTGCGGTGCAGGACATTGGCACCGGTATCAAGACGGTGATGGCGCAGATTCTTGCGGAGCAGTTTGGCGTTCCGCCGGAACAGGTGGCAGTCAAAATTGGCGATACAAATTATCCGATTGGCCCGAATTCTGGCGGCAGCGTGACCACAGCGTCGTTGTCGCCGGCGGTGCGAGATGCTGCCTGGCAGGCTTCACAGAAATTCCTTGCCAGTATCGCTCCTGCGCTGGGCACGACGGCGGATGATCTGGTGCTGAGCAAAGGCGAAGTGCGCAGCAAGAGCGGACACATGCAGCCCATCAGCTTTCGCCGAGCGGCCGCCAAGATGGATACCGGCGAGGTGTCTGCACAAGCCCGCCGCGTTCCCGACTACGACAAGAAACACTACGACACCTACGGCGGGGTCGATGTGGCGGAGGTCGAAGTCGATACGGAAATGGGCATCATCCACGTGAAGAAGTTCTTCGCCGTTCATGATTGCGGCCGTCCCATGAATCCCTCGCAGGTCCTCAATCAAATCAATGGCGGCCTGATCCAGGGGACTTCGTTCGCGCTCTACGAAAATCGGTTGCTCGATCCAACCTACGGGCTGATGGTGAACGCGAATCTGGATCAATACAAGATTGCAGGCTCGCGCGATATTCCGGAGCTGCACGTGCAGCTGGTCGAGTCCTACATCGGGCAAAGTTCCACCGATGCGTCCGGCATTGGCGAAGCGGCAGGCATCATCTCTGCGGCGGCGGCCATCGGCAACGCGTTTTACAACGCTACTGGAGTTCGCATCCGCAGCACACCGATGACACCCGCGGTAGTGCTGGAAACCCTGAGCAAGGCCCCGCAAAGGAGTAACGCATGAACCAGTTCGTTCTCGCAGACTGCACCACAGAAAGCGGCGCGCTGGCGCAATTGAGCCAGAATGCAAAGGATGGCATCGTCGTGAAGGCCGGCGGAGTCGATCTGCTGGACCGCATGAAAGAGGGTTTGGAGGCGCCGAATAAGCTGGTGAACATTCGCAACATCTCCTCGCTGCGGGGAATTCGCGAAACGCCGGAGGGCCTGCACATTGGTCCGCTGACCACGCTGGCGGAAGTCAGCGATCATCCGCTGATCCAGTCGCAGTACACGATTTTTGCCGACGCCTGCGGCAACGCGGCCACGCCGCATATCCGCAACATGGCGACGCTGGGCGGGAATCTTTTGCAGGAAAATCGCTGCTGGTATTTCCGTTCGAAGGAATTTCAGTGTCTGCGCAAGGGCAAGGAAATATGCTTCGCGTTCGGCGGGTTGAATCAATATCACTCGATCATGGATTACGGTGGCTGTCCCGCTGTCGCGCCATCCTCGGCCGCCGTGGGGCTGCTGGGGTTGAACGCGAAGGTGGAGCTGACCAGTGCCAAGCGCGGTAAGCGAATCGTGGGCATCAAGGAGCTGTATGTGCTGCCGGAAGCAAACCCCACGAAGTTTAACGTGGTCGAGCCGGATGAGTTGCTGACCGCCGTGATGATTCCCAAGCCAGCCGCAGGCACGCGTTCCGCCTACCAGAAATACGGCGAGAAGCAGAGCTTCGACTGGGCCATCGCCGATGCCGGAGTCCTGCTGGAGATGGATGGGGACACATGTAAGCGCGCCGTGGTGACGATGGGTGCTGCGTCGCCAGTGGTGCGCCGCTCGGCGCAGGCAGAAGCGGTGCTGACGGGCAAGCCAATTACGGAAGAGACGGCGCGCGCTGCCGGAAAAGCTTCCATGGAAGGTGCACAACCGCTTTCAATGAACGCGTACAAGGTTCAGATGTTCCCTGTGGCCATCTATCGCACGGTGATGCTGGCTGCGGGAAAAATGGGACGCGACCCACGGGCCGCCGGATAATTTGCAAGGAGAGAAAATGATGAGCGCAACCGAGACCGCCGCTGAACTCAAGTCGCCCCCTTGCCGCTGCCTGCGCACCAAAAATGCCTATGGCATCACGCCGCAGTCGGCCGAACACTGGTTGCCGGGAGTGCATGCTTCCTCGTCCTACTGGTGCTTGCGGACGCAGGGGCCAGCCGGTCCTGACGAAAATTATGTGCATCTGGCTCGCTGCGGGGCCGGTCGCAGTTGCTACAGCGCGCCGGAAGACTGATCCCACGAATCGCTGCAAAATTTTCCCGCAGGCGCCTCAAGTTTGACACACTCGTCAGATGAGGCCTGTGCGTCGCGCCCTGGCGAAGAGTTGGAAACGGCTGGATGGTGTCGACCTGATTCGTGGGCTCGCGATTCTGTTCGTGCTGATGAACCACGTGAACATGCAACTGCTGTTCGCGCGCGTTACCTATACGCAGGGACTTCCAAAACAGCTCGTTTCGTCGTTGGTGTGGAATGGCCAGTTCGGCGTGCAGATGTTTTTCGCCGTTTCCGGCTTTCTGATTACGTCGACAACGCTGCGGCGATGGGGTTCAGCTGATAAAGTTCGGCCTCGCGATTTCTACCTGCTTCGATTCGCCCGCATTGCGCCATTGCTCCTGCTGCTGCTCGCCGTGCTGAGCGCGTTGCACCTGGCCGGTGTCGAACATTTCGTCGTTCACGCAAAGACAGGAGGATTGGGCGCCGCGTTGTTTGCGGCACTCACGTTTCGCGTCAATGTACTGGAGGCGACGCGTGGGTATCTTCCGGGAAGCTGGGACATCTTGTGGTCGCTGTCGGTGGAAGAGATGTTTTATCTATTCTTCCCGCTGGCGTGCAAGTTGTTGGGGCGCGGAAAATTATTGGTGGCGCTGCTGCTGGGATTCGTGGTTCTTGGGCCGTTTGGCCGGACCGTTCTCGCTCATGGCAATCCAGTCTGGCATGAATATTCCTATTTCGGCGCGATGGACGCAATCGCGCTTGGATGCCTGACGGCCCTGCTGATCGCGCACGGGCATATTGCGCGCAGGTGGCTTTGGATTTGTTGCGTCTCGGGTGCGATCCTCGTCACTTTCATCCTGGGTTTTTCACGCACAGCCTACGCGTGGGGTCTGGAGCGCAATGGTCTGGACATGACGATTCTTGCGGTGGGGACTTGTTTGTTGATCGCCGTATCCGCAGAGACGCAGTGGAAAGCGCCACGGATTCTCGCTCCGATTTTATGGCTTGGACGGCGCAGTTATGAGGTCTACCTGACGCACATGTTTCTCGTCATCGGGATCTTTGGAGTGTTTCTGTCCCTTGGCAAGCCTCTGGCTGCGGTACCGGCGCTATTTGTAATTGTTATTGTTCTAACTGGACTGCTGGGTGATGGGGTTGCTCGTTTCTACTCGGAACCGATGAATCAATTTCTGCGAAATAAGTTTGGAGATGGCGTAGATCGCCTTGGTTCTGTCGTTGACCGCTCGGCCGAGGCTCAGCCCGCGAGTCATCTCTCCGCGTGACGATGCCGCTGCTTTGTCTTGAAGGATTCGACCGAGCGCGTAGCCTCAGCTTGCCGGAATGGTTGGCCGTGCACATCCATGCCGATTTGCAACCTCGGCCAGCCTTCCTGATCCCGCAAATAGCTTGGCGCGGACCGCAAAATGTTTTGCCGCAAAACAGGTTCGGATATCCAGCTCGCCGGCTTGCATTTCCGCGAACCGGGTGCTTCACTGGTCAGCGTCATGAATCGTCGAAAATTTCTGTGCTCAACCGTCGCGACGGCCGCTGCATCTGCATTTCCTAAAATGCTTCAGGCGGATTCGATTGCGAGTGCCTCGGCGCGCCTCACCATCCAGACAAATCAGGCAGGGCAGGCGATCCCTGACAACTTCCTGGGTCTCAGCTATGAGACCGCGCAGCTCTCGGCCCCGGAATATTTTTCGGCGAAGAATGATGACCTGGCAGGCTTCCTGCGTCCATTGGGGCGCGGGGTGCTTCGCATCGGCGGCAACTCGAGCGAATATGCCTTCTGGACGCCGCATCCGTCGAAAGATTCCACGTCAAAGCCGTCGGCACCGATCGGTCCGGACAAAGGCCACCATGCTCCCGCGAATACGCAGACCACTCCGGAGTCTATTCGCAATCTGCGCCAATTTCTGGACATGGTGGACTGGCGCGCGATGTATGGATTGAACTTCGGCAAGGGCACGCCACAGCAGGCCGCGGAAGAAGCGGCATTTGTCTTTGACACGCTGGGCGAACGGCTGATCAGCTTTCAGATCGGCAACGAAGATGATCTGTTCCCAAGTAATGGCCTGCGTCCGAAAGGGTACAGCTATCAGGATTTCGCAAAAGAGTGGAAGACGTTTTACGACGCGGTGAAGGCGCGCGTGCCGCAGGCGAAATTTGCCGGACCGGATACGGCAGGCACCAGCGACTGGCTGGTGCAGTTTGCCCAGCAATTCGGCGCGGACATTATCGAATTGTCGACGCACTACTATGCTTTGGGACCGGCCAGCGATCCTTCCATGAACATTCAGCGGCTGCTTCGCCCTGACAATTCGCGCTGGGTGTCGGGAGTGCCGAAGATTCGACAGGCGATGGCGGAATCGCACTTGCCCTATCGGCTGACGGAGACGAATTCCTGCTATGGCGGAGGCAAGCCGGGAGTCAGCAACACATTTGCTTCGTCGCTGTGGGCGCTGGACCTGATGTTTCAACTGCTGACGATTGGCGGCAGCGGCATTAACTTCCATGGTGGTGGATATGGATGGTACGCCCCGATCGTGGGCACCCTAGAGAATGGGTTTGTGGCGCGTCCGGAGTACTATGCCATGCTGGTGATGGCGCGGCTTTTGGGCGGTCGCCTGGTAGCGAGCAAGCTGGAGCCGGGAGATGCGGGTCCATTGTTTGTTGCGTATGCCGCACAGGATTCGCAAGGTCGTTTGCGAGTTGTGGCCATCAACAAAGACGGCGAAAAGACTGTGCGCCTGAAGCTGCGGGCAGATTCTTCTGCTGAACATGTTTCGCTGGAACGCCTGATCGCGCCGCGTTTGGACGACGAGCAGGACACGACCTTCGCAGGCTCGCCGGTGGGCGCGGAGGGTTCAACCAGGCCAACCCGGGTGGAACATGTTGGCGTCTCCAACGGGACTGCGGAATGCAATATTCCCGGCGGGAGTGCGGCGTTGCTGAGCTGGGAGTAGAACGGCGAGTCCTGGCGGCCTGCATTCCAAATTGGGCTGCCGGAACGGTCTACAAACTTTCGTCATGCGCGGCTACGGGTCAATTCGAGCTACACTCTGCTTGACATTTCACAATTTCATTCGAGGATCTTCATTTTCTTCAAATTGTGTGTGTCCCCCCTACTGTTGGCATGGAAACACACATCATTCTGATCGTGGCCTCGATCCTGCTTTCCGGTGGATGCATCGGGCTGGCACTTGTGCGACTGACAAATCCATTTTTCAAGGGGGCTGGGTGGCTGGGCGCCTCCTTTGCCTGCGGAGCGCTTGCTGCCGTCGCATTCGCAGCCGTGGTACATCGTGGTGAAGCATCTCTTCTGGTCGCCGCAGACACTTTGATTTTGATGGCATTCGTGTTTTTGCACGTTTGCTTTTTGGAGTTGGGCGAGAGCGAGTCGAGAATTCCACGGCTAGGGATTGTATTGCTGGCGACGCTAGGGCTGAGCTGCCTTTTCTATCTCCACGCACACGTATTGCGACGAGATTCCGTTGTCACTCTCGGGCTGATAATAGCGCTGCAGGCGGCCGAGAGCGCTATGTTTCTCAAGAGGGCCTATAAGCACCGGATGGACGCTCCGGTGTGGTTCAATATAACGCTGCTGGTGATCTTCGCCGTTTTCAACCTGATCCGAAGTCTGGTAGTTCTTGTTGTGGGAACACCGACAAGGCTCGATCAGGCAAATCCACTGCAGGCTACAGCTGCAGTGGTATTTCTTGGTGCGGCGATTGGCCTGGGATTTGGCGTGTTCTGGATGGAGGGCCACCAAATGCGACTGGAACTGGTGCAGTTGGCGAATCTCGATCCGCTTACCGGCATCTATAACCGCCGGTCGTTCATCGCGCTGTGCGAACAGGAATTGCTGAAAACCTCGCGCACGGGTGAGGTCTTTTCGCTGATCATGTTCGATCTTGATCATTTCAAAACGATCAACGATTTGTACGGCCATCGAACTGGGGATATTGTTCTGTGCGCAGTGGTGGAGAAGCTGCGAAATTCTGTGCGCAATATCGATGTGGTCGCGCGATGGGGAGGCGAAGAGTTTGTGGCGTTTTTACCCAGGGCAGACGCCGAGGCAGCGATGATTGTGGCGCATCGATTGCGGTACCATGTCGATTCCATCGCAGTGCCCAGTCCGCGTGCCCATGACTCGAGTGTGCGACGCAACATCACGGCCACGATCAGCGTAGGGGTTACGACGTACTACGGTCATGATCCGACCATCACGATTGAAGATCTGCTGCATCAATGCGACTCGGCGATGTACCAGGCGAAGGCGGAAGGGCGAGACCGCATCGTTTCATTGGATCCGCAACCGGTGCTGGTTCACTGATTCGATCGCAGAATTCAACCGCGAATGCCGATGGCGCTGATCATCCGGCCAGTAAATCCCTGCTCCGCGCGATGGGAGAAAAAGCGTGTCGTATCGCACGCTGTGCATAGGTTCAGCGCGTGGATCTTGTCGGGCGCGATTCCCGCATCCGTCAGCTGACGCCGGTTCGCTTCCGCCAGGTCGAGGTGCAAGCTCGGCCCCAGATTACTGTGTCCGGGAGCGCGTGCCGTTAGAAACAGCATGGGGTACTTCTCTTTGATCGGGTCGAGATCGAAGACCTCTTCAAAGAGCGTCTCGGCGTAGCTGAACTGGGAGATGAATTCCATCCTAACTTCTTCGCCGACGGAGTAGCAGCAGCGGCCAATTCCGGGTCCAATGGCAGCCGTCAGGTCGGCAGGCTGGCTGCCAAATTCCGCCCGCAGGCGACCGACTCCTCGCTCTACAATGCGAGCCAGCGTGCCTCTCCAGCCAGCGTGAAACGCGGCGACAATCCGCTGCCGCACATCTACGACCAGCACGGGAATGCAGTCTGCGGTCTGAATGCCGAGCAGCGTACCCGGCTGGGTTGCGATCCATCCATCGCCTCGCGGCGTTGCAGCCGCGCGGGATTTTTGTTCCGCCCCGCTTACGTGAACCAAGCCGGAATGGATCTGGCGCAGCAAGGACAAAGGCGGAGCTTTGGTGCGTTTCGGGCTGGATGTCCGTTCAGGGCTGCTCAGCAGTGCCTGCACAAACAGGTCTCGATTGCGATCGACATTCGCCGACGTGTCGGCTGGTGTCAGTCCCAAATTCAGCTCGCCGCATTTCTGTTGTCTATCTCCGGGTTCATAGGCGGTGGAAACGCCTCCTATACGCGTGCTGAAGCCGTGCAGCAGCCAGGAATCCTGCTGCCATTGCGGAATGCGAAGAATATCGGGCTCGACGGTGTACGAAGCAAGCTTTTTCCGCCGGGCAGTAGCCTGACTGGCGCGCTTTTTGGCTGCCGTCGAGGTCTTCTGCTGGCTCGTTCCGCGGCCCGGGGCTGCGACTTTTTGCTTATGCCGGCTGTGAGTCAGGCCGCCATGCCGGAAGAGTGCATCCAACTCCTGAATCCGGCCGAGGTCTTTTTTGAGAGATGTTCTGGCTGCCACTCTTGAATTTTAAGCCGAGGGGCGTAGAGCGAGATAGGGTCATAGAGCGAGATAGGTGAAGACGCGAAAGGCCCGCGGTTGCGGGCCCTGCATCGAGGCTAGCGAAGATAAATTGGCAGGAACTTACGGGATGGGAGTCACTCAGTTCGTAGAGCGACAGAGGTAGCGGGAATACAATCTGAAAGAGGACTGCTGATTGGGATGCCTCATCTTGTCCATTAACTGTGCAAGCGAGGGGCCAAAAGTGGGAGAGGGTTTCGATTCGTTGCTTTTTTCTGTTGATCCGACTCAAACTCGTCAATAAATCTTTAATAATCAATGAAATCCGAAGAGGCGCCGACCGCTTTCCAAACCTCCAAAACGGCTTGGCTTCGCTTGGTCTCGTTCAGTCTTGGTGGAATCAAAATACCACTAGTGGGTAGTCGGCTTCTCCTGTACACTTTCGATGCCAAGTCCCTTGGTGGCATTGTCTTCCAGCTGCATCTGTTTAATCTTGTTTAACAATGCCTTGTAACTGACCTGCAAACGCCGGGAGGCCTCGCGCCGATTCCAATGAGTCTCTTCCAGCATCTGCTGGATGGCGCGACGTTCTGCCTCCCAGGCTGCGCGCCGGCCTACCTCCAGCAGCGACAGATCGGAAGTCTCTTGATGTTCGCCGATATGCGAGGGTCCCGTGTAAGTTGGCGCGGAGGGCTCATGCGAAGCCAAGAGGGCTGGGACACTGGTTTGGCCTGGCCTGTGATTTGAAAGCTCGCGGAGAATCTGCGTCTCGCTGCCGACGATAACAAATCGCTTGCACAGATTTTCAA